>PWKZ01000205.1 GCA_003559575.1 Bradymonadales bacterium
AGCTTGTCTTCAGAGGCGTCGATAGCCGGAAACTCCGCCCAGTCCCGGATGTGGTAAAAGTCGTCGTAATCATAAGGAGGCGTTGGCCCCGCGTCCCCGGTCACATCCTCGGTCACATCCTCGGTCACGTCCTCGGTCACGTCCTCGGTCACATCCTCGGTCACATCCTCGGTCACATCCTCGGTCACATCCTCGGTCACGTCCTCGACGGGATCAATCACCTCAATCACCTGATGCGAATCACCGGGAGTGACCACATCAAAGTGATTGCCGGGCTCCACAGGCGGGGGCGGGGGCGGCTCGTCGCCGAACACCTTGCGCAGGATGACGCCCCCGTCGCCGACGGCATACGCGACCGTCCCGTTCAGGCACACCCCGAAGAGGTCGTTCTCTGTTGGCGAGTCGAGAACTTGCGAAAAGGTCTCCCCACCGTCGTCGGACTCGATTATCACGCCTCCGTCGCCAACGGCGACCACCAGCCCCTCATTGGAAGAGGCCACCGCGCGCAGCGTCGCGTTCGTATCCACCGCCGGTGAGTAAAAAGTCGCGCCGCCGTCATCGGTGGCAAGAAGTGCCCCCGCGCTGCCAACGATCCACCCTGTGAGTTCCCCCGAAAAGCTCATGTCATAAAAGACCGCCGTGCTCTCAGTCTCGATCTCCTGCCACAAATCGAGATCCTCGAACCAGTCTTCGCTGTCATGCCGGCGCTTCAAGACGACTCCGCCCGTATCACCGGTCATGAACAAGGCAGCGCCGTTATCGGCCCCGGTCAGTAGCGAGTAGTCGGACCAGGTGGAAGAGCACTGCCAGAAACCGTTGTCGTCAAACTTGTAGGTGCCCTCGTCCTGCGCGCTCTGGCCTATCAGGAAGCGCCGGCCGGGAGCCCCGTAGACCCCGTAGCGATACTCGCTCATCGCCACAATCGCGCAAAAGAGAGACATACTCCAAGTATCGCCGCCATCGTTGGTCTCGACTATGGCGTCCCGGCCACCGGCGGCGAACCCATCGCGTTCGTTCAGGAACGCCACCGCGCTCAGGTCTTCCGGATCGGGACCCATCTGCGAGTCCTGCGCGACGAACGGCCCACCGCCCCGCGCGCGCAAGATCGTCCCGGCCTCCCCAACCGCCCAGGCACTGCCCTCCGCGCAGGCGATCCGCCGCAGACCGACCTCGGTCGGCGAGTCGACGAGCTCCCACTCGGTGGGCTTGACCGGTGTCGCGTCGGCGCCCAAATCAGGCGCGCGCGCGTCGGAGTCGCCCGGAGTCACCGCATCCCGGTCGCCGGGATCCGGCCGGGGGTCGTCGTGCAAGTCAGCGTCGCACCCCCACAAACACAGCGCTATAGCAAGGGCCGAAGCGCGCCACCAGCCCGATCGCAGCCCGGCAAAGTTATCGATGGTTTTCATGACTCCTCCCTACTCCTCAATCCCCCACCTTTTTTTTCCGGGATTCGGGAAGCGATCCGGGCACATCTGCAGCGTCATCTTCACCGAATCGGTGCTCGACGTAGGCGCTGCGTCGGCCTGCGCCCGATTAGGGTTGACTCCCTGCAGCTGAACCCTTCTCACTACCCTCTGTCCTCGGACGCGGTGGAGCGTTGAGCTAAAGCGCCTCCATCTCTTCCTTGACGATATCGACGATCGTCTCCAGATCCATGTCGGCCTGGTATCTGCGGCCGTTCAGGAAGAAGGTCGGAGTCGCCGTTATGTCGTTGCGACGCCCCTCTTTGCGCGCTTCGACGAGCGCCTGGCGCGTCTCTCCACTCTCATACTCCTCTTCGAACCGCGCGCGATCCAATCCCACCTCTTCGGCCCATCCGGCCAAGCGATCCTCGCGGAGGCGGTCGTAGTCCTCATAGAGCCGCAGGAAATACTCCCAGTACTTCCCGAGCCGCCCGGCCGCCGTGATTGCCAGCGCCGCTTCGTTGGAGACCGGATGCCCGCGTAGCGGGAACACCCTCACATGCAGCACAGCCTTGTCCTTCAGGCGCCCCTCGGTCACCTCTTCGATGAGCTGCGGCAAAATCCGTGAGCAGAACGGGCAGGTGGCACACAGGTAGGCCACCAGTGTCACCTTCGCGTCAGGGTTGCCCTTGGGCGGGTTGGCCTCGAGATCGATCTCGTGGGTCGTACCCGGACGCATCATTGTGAGCGCGCGGCGCTCGAGCGAGCGAGTGACCTCCTCCTCGGTCTTCCCACCGGCGGCCCGCCGGCAGATATAGTTGGCGAGCCGGATAACCAGCGGGTGCGGCTGGTCTTGTTCGAGACAGCGCGCATAAGTCCGATCACAGCCGTCATACGGGTGCTGTGAGCTGAAGATCGCGTCGACCACCTCCTGGGCGTTGTCGCAAAGATCGACACAATCAGCAGGCTTCGCCGCGACCGACGTCGTTACTACGGTGAGCGCCAATACGATCAGTGTTCTCATCAGAGATTGCATCCACCCCCCTCCTTGTGCCTCCTCCGGGCTCGCGCTTCACGCGCCGGCCTCGGCCCTACGTGCCAAAAAACCGTCGACCCCGATCGGACGGCGATCTAGGAACAATACATAAAGCGCGAGCGCCAACCAAAACGCGTCGCGCGCCATCGTCATCCACGAGATCGGATCGGCTTCGACACCCTCGGACGCGAAGCAACCGCACCCGGTGTCCAGCCCCAGATACAATGCATAGCCGAGCCCTATCATGAACATCACCATCATGCCCGCTATCAGCAAGGCGCTCGCCTTGACCCGCCAGCCGGCGATGATCATTATGGCGGCAAACAGCTCCGCCCACGGCAACACCAGCGCGATGAAGTTGAGGGTCACGAGCGGGAGCATCTGGTAAGTGGCTACATCCACCGCGAACCCGGCCGGATCGAGGATCTTGTGCCAGCAGGCCAGCAAAAAAATGTAGCCCAGGTAAAGCCGCATCAACAGCGAGATCCAGGCGTGACCGCGCCAGCTCAGGAAACGCTCAAAACGCACTCCATCTGCGCTTTCGGCTCTCTCGGTCGTCGTAGTCAAAGAGACAATCATCTCTCACCCCCCGAACTTTCCATTGCCGCGCGCAGCGCCGGGGCACCCCCTTCCACATGGTAGACGTTTCGAATCCCACCTCCCGAAAGCTCGAGCGCCAGCTCGCGACCGGTATCGGGATCGCCTCCGTCACCGTAGACCACCACCGCCTCGGGGTTCTCTCGAGCGATCTTCCGCAGTATTTCGTCGGGCACGGGATCCAGCCAGTCGTAGGGCGCATGCAGCGCCCCCTCCATGTGCCACTCGGCGTAGTCTTCATCGCTCTGAGCGTCGACGATTAGCGTCCGCTCGCCCGCCACCCGGTAGTCCTCGGGCGCGACCGGATCGGTCTCGCCGAAGTCCTCGGGGCAGGGCACGAAGATGTCGTACTCCTCGTCGGCCACGAGCGGGATCCCCTCTCCGGGCCGAAGCGCGTTGTATGCCAGCGCCACCACCGTGCTCACCGCAACCACGACGGCGGCATCACGAACGGTTATATAGACGGTCTTTTTGGTCGAGTCCTTCATCTCTCCCTCACTGCACACAAGAAGAGGAGCGCTGCATCTGCTCGTCCTGGCGCAACAGATCCTGGATGCGTTCATCGACCCCGGTCGCATCGGCCCCCGGCGCCCACGGCAGGCTGAGTGGAGCGTCTTCAGAGACCGCGCTCGGCAAAAACAGCTCCGTCTCACCGCTCCAGGACAACCGCGCGAGGACACGATGATCGGTGTAGCCAAATAGCGACGCCGTGGTGTTGCGGCGCGAGAAGTCATACGAGACGCCCGCGCGCAGACCGCGCCAGGTCGGCGACCACAGGATCGAGGTTAAGCGGCCCGAGATGTCCCGCCGCCGCTCCGGCTCCCCTCCGGGGAAGAACACCCGGTAGCCGCGCGAGTGGGTGTAGTAATCGAGCCCCACATTGCCGCTCAAGCGCAGCGAAAAGTTCCACGGCAGGCGGGCCTGAGCGCTCAAGATGGCGTTGCCGCCGGCCAGGTGATAGCCCTCGTCGTTACCGTGGTGATAGCGGCCGGAGGCGGCCCACAAGAGCCCCAGCCACGACAACGGCAGCGGGATCTGCCCCCCGACCCCTCCGTCGACCTCTGTGCGAGTCCGCGCGGTATCACTAAAGATTCGCCGCCCCACACCGCCGAACGCCAGCAGCCAGGGGGTGATCTCCACCTCGATCTCTCCGCGATGAGACTCGTAAAACCAGATCGGGGCCCGATCCGAGCCGTAGTCTTCGTCGAGCAGCAACAATTCGGGCCGATATCCGATGAGCACCCGCGGCAACCCCGCACCGAGGTACACCCCTAGCCTCCCGCTCATGCTCATGAACGACAGCTCGGAGACATCTTCCGCGAAGAAGCGCTGGAGCCTCAATTGCCCCTCGAGCGAGGGACGCACGAACGGATGCACGGCCGGGGAAAACCGGACCCAGGTGTCGAGCAAAAGGGTTCCGCTATCGGGGTCGCCGTCTGGAAGCTGATCGCTCGGCGAGCCCATCAGCGCGTTGCTCGCATACCCACCCGAGAGCTCGGCGCGCCAAGCAAGCTCGGCCAATTCGTCGGGCAAGCTCTGCCTCGTAACAGCCCGCAACGCGCTGCGGTCCTCGCGGTACATGTTGCCCGCGGTCCTGGCCTCGCGGGCCACCCGGGCGGCCTCGTCGCTTTCACCCCTGAGTGTTCGCACGTGGGCCTCGAGAAGCAGCAGTCTGGTGCGCTCGGGCCCATCGTCGGTACAACCGGAGCGCTCCAGGACTTCCACCGCGCTGTCGAGCGCGGCCTGCAGCAAGTATGCGGAGACCAGCAGGCCCCGCGCGGCGCAGTCGTCGGGTTCAGCTTGGGTGTGCTGCTCGAGCACTCGAATGGCCCAGAAGATGTTGTCATCGGCCAGGTAGGCCAGCGCAAAGAGGCGCTTGAGCGCGCTCGACTCGGGAAACTCGTCTGTCGCCGTCCTGAGTAGATCGAGCGCCCCCTCGGCGTCGTCTTTTTCAAGAAGGGCCTCGGCCTTGGCAGCCGCCGCGGCTTCGTCGAGGCCCTCCAGGGCCGCTTCGGCGGCGACCGCCGGCCGCCACCCACACAGGAGCACCACCAAGACGGTCGCGAATCTAATGGACCGCAATCTCCCTCGCAGCCCCCGAGCAGGCTGCGAAAACAACGACAATGGTCTCTCGCTCAAACTCGATCTCATGCTACAGCTCCCCCAAGCAGCAGCGGAACCCCCGCGCGCTCGGCGTCCAGGCGTCGGTCTCGGGGATGTAGCCGCAGCCATGCAGGCGCCCCGGGTTCACGCAGTCGTACGCGCCTCCACGCACCGTTCGGTCGCTGCCGTCCAATGTGTGCTCCCAGAGGTTGCCGTTGAGGTCATAGACACCGAACTCGTTCTTGCACTCTGGAAACGACCCCGTGGGCATCAGGCGATGACCGTCGGGGAACGTGTAGAGCCCGTTGCAGATCTCGTCATCGTAGACATTGCCGTATGCGTACTCCAGATGGTCGGGCCCGCGGCAGGCGTACTCCCACTCTTCAGGGGTGCAAAGCCGCTTGCCGGCTGCTTCACAGGCTGCTTGGGCCGCCTCGTTGCTCTCGATCTGCCAGGGCAGCACCCCCTCACGAGATGTCGCCGCCGCCGGAGTCTCACCGGGCGCGATCTCTTGCGGCCCGGGGCTCTCGGCGGTGGCCTCGGGGTGCGACGCTTCATGGATGTCCATGCAGTACACCGCGCGCTCGGTGGGGATTGGGGCCATGTCGTCGGGGCAGTCGAGCGACTCGCGATCACGCGGATAACAGCTATAAGCGATGCATTCGAGGCTCTCGTCGAGGCAATCGGCGTCTTCGAGGCAATCCCCCGGTCGCGGCACGCAGCGCCCCGCGGCGGTGCAGACATAGCGCTCGCCGCAGTCCGAGTCGCGGTAGCAGCGCTCCTCGACGACACACCCGACCGCCAACGATGTACCCAAGGCAAGCGCCAGTAAGCAATAAAACCGCATCGCTAATCAACCTTTCGATTATGGGTTTTCACCCGGCACAGGAGCGCCCCACCACCCCGGATCCTCGGCAGAAGCAGCTCGTCATACTGATCGCGGTTCCCCGGCGAGAGCGCCTCACGGACTGCCAACACCCGCTCGATAACCCTCTTCTGGTAGTCGGCCTGCATGCCGCTCATCTTCGCGAGGATCTCGTCCATCTCCGTGCGCTCCGGCTCGGGAGCGCTCAACAGAGTCGCCAACCGCTCCCGCAGATCGGCCATGCGCGCCTGGTGATTCTCGCAAAACACAACGAAATCACCGCGCGCGGCGACCGCGCGGCGGTGCTCATCCTCTGAGAGATCCATTCGCGGGATGACACAGTCCAGATCCGACTCCTTCGGGCTCGCGGTCTCCGCCGTGCGCACCAACACCAGCGCCACCACGACGACGTTCATCGCCAGCGAGAGCCCCAACGCCGCCTGTAATACAACCCTTTTCATGGACTAATCCTCTCGTAGAGCGGGATCGGCGCAACACCGGATCCCAAAGCAGGAGTCGTCCTGCGCAGGCGGCCCGCTCATGCGCGCCGAGGTCCGCAGACTGCCCCCCATTCCTCTGAAGCAACAGCCCCGCCGCACCCGTTGGCGTTTGCGCGGTTCGGCGACACGCGGCGAGCCGTCGTCGGGGGCGCCTTCATAGCTTGGAAACCAGTCGTCCTCGACCCACTCGCGCACGTTGCCGGCCATCTCCAAGGCTCCGTAAGGGCTCGCCCCCTTGGGCCGACTGCCCACCGGCAGCGGCTCGTCGCCGCAGCGCGAGTTGTGCATCAGCTCACACGTGGGCCTCTCGTTGCCCCATGGATAGATCCGGCCGTCGTTCCCGCGCGCCGCCTTCTCCCACTCGGCCTCGCTGCACAACCGTTTACCGGCCCAGTCGCAGTACTCCCGCGCTTTAAACCAGTCAATGCAGGTGACCGGATGAGCAGCGCGACTCTCCGGGTCCCAGGCGCACTCGTCGCGCGACGCAGGCGCCGCGCAGACTTCATCCGCGACACAGCGGGCATATTCGGCCTGGGTCACCACGGTCCGGTCGATTCGAAAGGCCGGCACCTCGACCCGGCGATAGGGGAATTCGGTCGGCCGACAACCGCGATCCCACTCCTCGTTGCAGCCCATCCAGAATGATCCTGAAGGCACGGTCACCATCTCGTCGGTCTCCGCCCCCCCGGCCTTGGCCGCCGCTTGCGCTTTTGACTCGGCGGCCGGCTGAAGCGACCGGGGCGCCGCCGGCGCCTCCCCTGCCTCACCGGAGGCCCCGGGGCTCCTGCAGCCCATGAGACCCAGCAAGAGAAGAGCAAATGTTATCTTCAAGACGTTCACGTTCATCCGCTCCGTCCTCCAAACGCGCGGCAGTCATTGACCGGCCGCTCCCGGGCGATAACCGGCCTCCCATCCAGATCTGTCGGTCGCCTCAATCATCCACCCTTTTCCGGGATTCGGGAAGCGAATCGGGCACAATTGCGGCGTCACCTTCACCAAATCGATGCTCGACGTAGCGCTGCTACGACTGCGCTCGATTTGGCTTGTTTCCTTGCACTTGCACCCGCCT
>PWKZ01000002.1 GCA_003559575.1 Bradymonadales bacterium
AACAAGCCGAATTAGGCGCAGTCCAACGCAGCGCCTACGTCGAGCACTAATTCGGTGCAGGTGACGCCGCAGATGTGCGTGAATCCGCGCGCGAATCCCAGGATGGGCCGACGATTATGGTCTTGACGTGCGAGGTTTCCTCAGGGCAGGTTGAAGCGTCTTTTTTGGGTGGAGGTCATGTCCTGTGCCGGAATTGCCCGAGGTCGAGACCATCGCTCGAAGGATCGAGCCCGACGTGGTGGGGCGACGGATTATCGCTTTTGAGAGCGAGGCGTGCCGCCACGCCGTCCCATCCGCGGCCGAAGTGCGCGCGGCGATCGTCGGGCGCACCGTGCGGGCGTTGTTTCGCCGCGGCAAGCTGCTGGTGTTCGAGCTGAGCGAGGCCGGCCGTCCCCTGTGGCAGACCGTTCACCTCCGGATGAGTGGGCGGATCGAGTGGGAGGTCGATGGTCGGCCTCGCCACGGCTACACGATGTGGCGCTTCGATCAGGGGCCGGCGTTGTGGTTCTGTGACTCGCGAAAGTTTGGGCGGGTCACGGTGACGACCGATCTCGAAAAGACCATGGCCCGGCTGGGCCCCGAGCCGCTCGCTCCCGATTTCACCGCCGCGCGTTTGAGAGCGATGTTGAGTGGCCGAAAGCGCGTGCTGAAGCCGCTACTGCTGGATCAGTCGTTTTTGGTGGGGCTCGGCAATATCTATGTTGATGAGGCGCTGTTTCGCGCCGGTCTCGACCCCCGGATGAACACCGCGGCGCTAACCGATCAGGATATCGGACGCTTGCACCGGGCGATCCGCGCCGTGCTGCGCGAGGGGATCCGCTACAACGGCACCACTTTCGATTGGATCTATCCCGAGGGCAACATGCAGGCTTATCTGCGCGTCTACGGCCGCAAGGGCCGACCGTGCCCGAGGTGCCGGGCTCCCATCGCCCGCATCGTTGTCGGCCAGCGCGGTACCCACCTCTGCCTTCGCTGCCAGGACACTGATGCGGATTCAGTGCCCCGGCGCTCGAGCCCGTCGCCGGATCGCCAGAGCCGCGACCAGCAGTAGAGTCAGCGGGAGCGGGGCTTGTTTTGGGCCTTGAGCATGAGCGCAGCCTCCGCTGTCTCCACAAGTGGGTTCGACGGCGAGCAAGCTCTGGTGGGGGCTTGACTGGAGGATCTCTCCATCAGTCGAGACTTGGGCGTAGAAGACCCCGGCTCGGACCGCCTCGCCACATTGGAGGGGGGAGCCCGGTGGGTGGTCGCGGTAGCTCATCGCGACTCGAAATCCGGCCGGCCCGCCGTCCGCCAGCGCCGCCAATCCGTCCGTGAATGCGAAGGGCAGGACATTTGGCGCCGCGCTCCAGTCGTCGCGGAACAGGAGCGGCGTATATGTGGCCGCCGGCAGGGCCACAGGCTCTCCTCCAGGGTCGCCGTCCGGCACCGCAAGCTCGGCGAGGTGGAGATTGCGACGATAGCGGTCGCTCTCGTCTTCGGTGCGCCACAGGGCGATTATTGATCCCCCGCCCCGCGAGAGCGCCGCCAGGTAGGCGAGCTCAGAGACGGCCAACGGCGCGCCGATGTGCGCCTCATCCATGCCGGGCGACCAGCGGGCGGCCACGAGCTCGCGAGGGATGGGGCAGTAGCCGCGCGGCCCGCAGCCGGGCGCCTCATGGTCGCTCATCTTCCAAAACAAAAGCCACGCGTCGTCCCCATGGACGGCGGCGTCGGCGGGTTCGATGAGCGCCGGCCAGTCAAAGATGGTCTCCGGCTCTCCGATGGGCGCGCCGTCGACCGAAAGTGAGAGGCGGCTCACCCGTGAAGAGACGGCGTAGATCCGCTCCTCCCAGTTGTCGTAATCGAGTGATTCGCAGCCTTCGCAGGTTGCCCAAACGATCTCGAGGCGGTCGGAGAGCGGGAGCAGGTAGAGCGCTCGCAGCAGGTGGTCGGTGTCGCTCAGCGCGAGGGGCTGAGCGGTTTGACCGCCGTCGGACTCCAGGCGCGTGAGCACCAGCTCGGCGCTGTGCGGCTCTTGGGCCCGCGCGGTCAGGACGCACAACTCAGCGCCGCATGGCGCCACATCGAACGCGATGGCGCCCCGGGTGCCGCTCAGAGCGGTCGCGGTCGCCTCGTCCGGCGACTCGCCCCATTTGATGAGGACTACTTGGCGCGCACCCTCCCGGTCTTCCTCAATTATCAAGACAAATGTGTGGTCGTTGATGGTCAGGCCGCGGGGGCTCTCCAGCACGGCGGCGCGGCGTAGTTCGTGCCCCGGCGTGGCCGGTGCGTTTCCGTTCGGGTCCGAGTCGCTGCCCACCGTGAAGCTCACTTCTTCGCCGCTCCCGACCAGCATCAGCGCGGTGTGGCGGCTCGTGCGGCTCTCGGCGCTCACCGTGTAGAGGAGCCGCGGATTTTCTGCCGCCTTGACCCACGCGACCTCCCGAGGCTCTCTGAGCCAGCGGATCGTCGCCGCCGGCGGGTTTGAACCGCAGCCGGCGAGCGGGGCGGCCAAACACATGCCGGCCAGCGATAGCAGCCAGGTGGTAATGACCGAGAGTTGCAATCCCGAGGGCGATGGTTCGAGACGTGTATGCAGCATTGACGTCATCCCTCCGGTAGCCCCATCTCCCAGGTGAGGCGCAACACGGCGCCCCATTCGCCCCAGAGCCCCTTGACTCCCGAGATGGCCGAGCTTGCGGTGGACAGGCCGGGAATGTGGACCAGGACGGCGCCCGTCAAGCCCAGCTCGAGGCCGAGCAGATGGGGGAGACGCCCGCTGGCGACCATATGGCGCCAGCGCAGAGCCACGTCAGCCTGGAGGCGCTGGCGGGCGATTATCCAGTGAAAGCTCTTCTCGGGGATCCGGTAGTTGGGGATGCGTTCGGGCCCGAAGCGGCCCCAAAGCGAGACGTACTCTTGGCCTCCGAGCGCGGTCAGAGCCAACGCCAGCCCTTCGCCGCCCCCCGTTGCGGTGTAGAGCACCGGCTCCCACTGGATCCCGGCGAGCGCGGCGACGGCGAAATAGCCCCCCTGAGACAACAGGCGGACTGTCTGGGTTTGCGCGCCGTCCCACACCTCGACATTGCGTTCCCCCGCGAGGCCGAGGGATTTACCCGCGAGCGTGAGCCGCACCGCCAGCAGGCGGCGACGGTACTCCAGGTACCCCGCCCCCTGGGCGTTGCTGTCGCCGGCGGTGCCGGCGCCGATGCGAAAAACAGCCTCACTGCCACGGCGCTTTATCCCGGCCAACCCCAGCGGAACATGGACGCCGAAACCGGCCAGGATTCTGTGGCGAAACACGAACGGCGTTCGCGAAGAGTCCGTCTGTTCGAGTTCCTCTTCGTGAGAAGCCTCGGGCGGATCTTGTTCTTGCGACGCGTGCGCCTTCGACGCGAAAGCCGCGACGGTCAGCAAGAGGGCGCACATGAAAGCGCAACACTGTCTCGCGATCAGATTCATCGGCGCGCTTCCCAGGGTCTCTTGGGTGTGGGCCGGGAGAGGGGGATGCCCTCAACATCTTCAAAGGACCATAGTAACAAAAATAACACTGAAGCAACTCCTCCACCCCTTCCGGGACCAGGGCCTACGCATCTAAATCGCTCATTCGGTGTGAAGAACAAGCGTCTGAAGGCCGGGTGGGACGAGAAGTATTTGTTGAAAGTCAATCAGCGCCGCAGATCTCTCTAGTGCCTCCGCATGAACTGTTCGAACGAAACCGCGCGCACGGCGGAGACAACGCCCGTGAGCAAGCGATCGTTGAGAGAAAGTTTGTCGCAGCAGGTCGCACTGGCGTCCGGTGCTCCACAGCGTGAGCCCGGATCGAGCCCGAGCCCGTCCCCCCATAAGGTGCCAGCCACCCCGTTAGATGGTGCCCCCATAAGGTGCCAGCCACCCCGTTAGATGGTGCTCCACAGCGTGAGCCCGGGCACGACCGGACCCGTAGCCGCCCAAGACGGTCGGTTGAACCCGACCGCGGATGAGGTGCTCCACCCCAGCTCGCGGGCAAAGCCCGCGACCAAAAAAATAAGATGCGATTGCCCTGGGCTATAAATGGTCAGGGGCTCAGGGAGATGTGTTTGAGCACGAGCGCGATGTAGTTGTCGGGATCGGTTGCGTATTTGCGCGCTAGTCGCTCAGGGATCTCCTCGCGCGGCACGCCCGCGGCGAGTTTGTCCTCGGCCGCCTCCAGATGGCGTCGAAGCACCCGCTCGAAGTCTGCCAATCTCGACCACCCCACATGACGCTCGCCGTTGATGAAGAAGGCCGGAGTTCCGATCGCCCCTAGCGCCCGGCACAGCGAGGTTTCCATCGCCACCTGTCGTTCGAGGGCGGGATCCTGCATGTCACTGTCGAATTGCTCCAGGTTCAGTCCGACGCGGCGGGCGTGCTGCCGGAGCCCCGATTCAGTGAGACGGTCTTGTCCGCCGAACATCGCGTAGTACATGTAGAAAAAACGCTCCTGGCGGTGCGCCGCGAGGGCCGCCACGGCGGAGCGGCGGGCTTGTTCGTGTATTCCGGGGGCGCTGTGCCGGACCTCCATGCGGACGCGATCCTTCAGGCTGTCGATTAGCGGCCTCGACTCCCGGGCGGCTTTGCTGCAAGCCGAGCAAGGAAAGGAGGTGCAGACCAGCAAGGTCACGAGTGGCTCGGAGGTGCCCTGCGCCGGCGCGGGGGGCAGCTCCTCGATTCTGGTCTGCGCCGGAGTTTGCTTGGGGCGCGCGGCCGGCTCTTCAGTCCGGTCGGAGACCGGCGCTGTTTGCTCGGTTGCGGTCTTCTCTTGTTTGCACGGTGATAGCGAGGTGTCCTCGAGCAACAGGGTCCGGGCGGAGAGCCCGAGTGCGAAAGCCACCGCGGCGCAGGCGATAGCCCAGCCGAGGAGCGCGCGTCGTGAAAAATCTCTCATCACTCGTCTCATTTCGCGGTGTTCTCGCGCGGTATCGTTTTCTTGAGCTGCGAGCGCGCGCGGCATGGCATCTGCACTTCACGCCCCCAACGGCTCTCTTCATGGTAACGCCAGACCGGTTTTTACTCCAGGTGTAGACTTGGCTAGTATAATGCTCAGCCTCCGCGCCTGACACCGCACATCATTGGTGGCGCGGCAGGGGAAGCCTTGACTCGCCATATGCCGAGCCGCAACCCGCGAAATCGGAGTCTTTCACTGATAAGGAGCGCTCCTTTGACACGTCGATTGAAACTGCTCGTTCTCGCTCTGTCTTGGCTGCCGGTAGGTCTCGTCGCTTCTGTTCCCGCCGCCGTGGCGTTCGTCCAGGAGCAGGCCGACAACGGCGCGGGGCTCCACTGGCGGGTCAATGAGGTTCACTACAGAATCAATGAAAACGGTAGCGCGGACATCGACGACGGCAGCGATTTCACAGCCGTCAAGGTCAGCTTCGATACCTGGCAGGCGATCGACTGTCTTCCGCTGACATTTATGTACCTTGGGCCAACCGATGATACCAGGGTCGGCTTCGACGAGAGCGCCGGGGTAGGACGAGACTGTCTCGTCATCTGGCGCGAACGCCCCGGCGAGTGGAGCCAAGCCGGCCACAGCGGCAGTGTGCTGGCGTTGACGAGCGTCACCTACGAGCGGGACACCGGAGTGATCGTCGACGCCGATATCGAGCTCAACGGGGTGGACCACTCTTTCGCCGCCGACGGCGATTTGAACCGGTGGGACATTCAAAACACCGTCACCCACGAGGTGGGCCATTTACTCGGGCTCGGACACTCGAGAGACCCCGAAGCCACCATGTTCGCGACCGCCAGGGAAGGCGAAACCAAGAAGCGCGAGCTGAGCGAAGACGACATTGCCGGGATCTGCTTCATCTATCGCCACGACGGAGCGTATGCCGATCTGGCCGATGGTGGATGTTCGAAATCGGCCGGTTCGTCTCGCGGCCGTTCGGGGGCGGTGGCGCTCCTGTTGTTTGTGCTGCTCGGGCTGATTTGCGGGGCGCGACTGAGACGAGCGGTCGGGCCCGTCGCGCTGGGCGTGCTCTTGGGCTCTTCTCTGCTCGCGGGTCCGGTCTTCGCTTTTGAACTGTTTTACACCGAGGATGGTGTCCCGCTGAGGTGGTACGCCGAGGTGATCCCTTTTGCCACCGACTCCAAGGGGGTCGAGGGGTGCCCTCCGGAGGCGGCGCTGGAGGTGGTCGAGGCCTCTTTCGAGACCTGGCAGAATGCCCGTTGCGCCGACTTCGTATTTGACTCTCAGGGGCTTGTCTCCGGTCTCCAGCCGAGTTCTTTTCCCAGTGATGAAAGCCCTCCCGCGGTCCTCTTCGTGCATGAGGGTTGGCGGCACGGCAGTGGAATCGTGGGGTTGACCACGCTCGTCTATGGCACGACGACAGGTGAGATTGTCGACGCCGATCTCGAGCTGAACAACCAGGGCTTCAAGTTGACGATCGATGGTTGCTCAGAGTCTACCGCGTGGGATGTGCAAAACGTGCTCACCCACGAGGTCGGTCACTTGCTGGGGCTCGATCATAGCAGTGTCGAGGAGGCGGTCATGTTTGAGAAGTCGGAGGTAGGCGAGACCACTAAACGGACGCTGCACGAGAACGACCATTTGGCGATCTGCGCGCTTTACGGTTCACCCGATACGGGCGGGAACGACGACGTCTGGTCCGAGTTGGACGCAGTGCGTGGGGGCGATGCGAGTCCGACCGCGCCTGACCCAAAGTCGGGGAGCTGCGCCGTCTCGGCCGGCGGCGGGGCGGGGATCGTCGCTCTCTGGCTCTTGGCCGCCGCAATTTTTCTTGCCACGGGCCGTGTTCGAGGCCAGTCAAACCGGGATCGGGCCGGGCCGACTATCACGATTTAGGGTGCGCAGTTGGCTCCCGGGTCGGTGGAGAACAGGGCCTGGTCGATCGTAAAGGGTGTCGGTGTCGCCGCCGTCGGCCAGACATCGGAGTGGAAGTCGGCGTCCACCTTGAGGTTCTCAACCGGGTAGGCCGACACGAAGTTGAGCAGGAAGCGCAACGAGAAGTTGCCCAAAAACAGGTCGCAGCTTCGTGGGATCTCATCGAACATCTCTTCTCGCGGTGGATCGTCGCACTCCGGGAAGCGGTCTGCCGAGCCCGGCTGACAGTTCTCGAGGTTTCCGGCGCAGTACTCGATCACGAGCGCGCGCCGTGTGTCGGCGACGCCCTGGGCGGCGTTGCCCCTCAGGGCGACGATGCCGGAGTCGAGGTGGGGAGAAGAGTCCGGGGGGGTCACGGCGTGACCCGCGAGCGACATGCTTTGAACATCCACTCGTAGCTGCCAGGAGGGGTCGACCTCCACTTCAAACATTGCTCCGAGCAGTGGTGCCAGATCGATGGTGAACGGGTTGGTCTCGGCCGCAAGACACGGGCCCGCGAGATCGAAGGTCAGCGGGACGCAGGGCGCGCCCGGCATGACGGCGACGAAGTCATCCTCGTTGAGCGCCATCGTCAGCCGGGCCTCCAGGCGGTCCGTCACCTCGTCGTAGTTATCGAACTTCAACACGAAGGGTGTCTCATCGACGACCGCGCCGTCAAAGCCCTCGAGTCCCGGCAGGTTGCTGTTCATGTTGCCCATCCAGATGAGTTGGTGGGTACCAACGAGCGCGCCCGGATCGGGCAGCGTGGTGTCGTCCTCGTCACATTCGAACTCGGGCGTCGTCGTGAAAGGCACGTCGTCTTCGTTGAGAATGCGCAGGGAGTCGCTCTCGCTGTCGTACTCGACCTCTAGGTGGAACAGGGTCCCCGGCACCACGTGGGCCACGATGTAGTAGGGAATGCCGCAGTATTCCCCTTCCAGGAAGGTGTGGATGTGGCCGGCGAAGATGCCTTTGATGGTGTCTCGGTTTTCCTCGATGACCGCGCACAGCGAGTCGCCCGTCGGGGTCTCGATATTTGCCGGCGGGTGGTGGAAGAAGAGGATTGTCGGGCGCCCGTCTTTGACCTCGGCCCGGAGCCAGTCGAGCTGCTCATCCGAGAAGGAGCCCACCATCCCGCGGGTCGGCTCGGCCTGATCGCCGCCCATGGAGTCGAGCATCGTCAGCCGGACTCCGTTCGAGATGACGCTGTAGTCCAAGGGGTAGCCCATCACCGCCTCCAGGTAGTCGCGGCGGGCTTCCACCTCGGGGGTTATCCCGGCGTAGGGGCCGGCGTAGTAGTCGTGGTTGCCGGCCACCGGTAGCACCGGCCAGCGGAGCATCGCGAAGGCGTCCATCGCGACATTGAGGGGGCTCGGATCTTCGGGAGCCAGGCCATCCAGGATCCAGTGGACGATATCTCCGGTACAGACCACGTACTCGGCGTCGAATGTGATGGCGTTGAGCTCTTCCATGGCCTGGGCCTTGTTCTGAGGGATCTCATCTTCGGCCTCGCCCGGAATGTGCAAGTCCGCGATGTGGATGAAACGGGTCGTCCCGGGCGGGGGATCGAGCGGGGGGGGGGCTTGAGAGTCCTCCAGCGCATCGCCCCCCGGAGTCGTCTCTCCGATCGCGTCGGGTGGAGGAGAAATGCTCCCCGTCCCATCAGTGCATGCGAGACACACAAAGGCCATCAACACAATCGCGTTTGACCAGGAGTACCGTCTAACATTTCTCACATTTTCCTCCATCCAGACTCAGTCAATCTCCCTTGAGAGTCGCAAGAAGTGCTTGGTCGAGCGGATCGGCGAATTCGCCGCCGGCCGGCCTGAAAAAGTCGCGCAGCGCCGGATCGCGGCCGTGTTTCGTGGCGAACCGCGCCACGGTGCGACGGCGTTCCAGGCGCCACTTTTTCGCCAGGTGACCGTAACGGTAGAGCGTCATGTATTGTCGCGCCGCTCGGTCCCATGAGGTGTCCACCGCCATCGCGCGGCGAATCAGCGTCGCGTGCTCATCCGGGGAATCTCTTAATACACGGACGGCCCGCTCGATGACTTCGAAGAGCGCCCGCGCTTCGCCGGCCGGGTCGCCGACATCGAGCCAGTCGTATAGATATCCGATCCCGTCCATCTTGGACAGTCCGCCCGTCCGCCGCGCGATGACGACGGAGCCCAACAGCGAGGCCTCATAATCCACGAGCCCGCATGGCTCGAACTGGGACGGGACCAGTGTAAAATCGCTGCCGGCCAGGATCATCTTGGCCAGCAGCGGATCCCAGGTGTTGCTGAAAAACACTCTCTGCGGCCATGTCTCGGCGGCGGAGGTGAAGTGGGCCTCCCGCCTTCGACGCTCTGGGCCTTCGGGTGCGCCGGCCTGCACAACGAGCCGCGCCTCGGGCGCGAGCTCGAAGAGTTCCGGCAGGCAGCGCAAGACAACCTCGAAGTTCTTTTGCTCCACGAGGCGTCCCATCATCGCAAACAAAATTGGCGCTGGTTCGCCCTCCTGCTCGCCGTCCCAGCCGAAACATTCGCGGTGCAGCAGGCGTTTGAGGCGGGCTCGTTTCTCGAGTCGTGCGGCGTCGAAGTCGAAGTCATCGGTGAGTCGCGCCACCTGGACCTCGTCATCGCGAAAGACTCGCGCCCCGGCGCCGTCGCGGGCGCGAGCCTCTTCATAGGCTTTCCGGACCGCGGCGGCGCGCAGCGCGGGGAGGTTCTCCGGGCGGTTGTTGGCCGACAGACCGTTGGTGATTCCGGCGATGGGCAGCTTCTCGAACAGATCGAGGTGGCGGTTGGGGACGAACACCGCGACGGGTGGCGCCCCCTTCTGGCGGGTGGCGGCGGCGAGGATCTCGGAGTGGCTTTGGGACAGCTCATACGCGTAGCCGCTGCGTCCGTCGAGGTCGCCGCTGACGGTGGCTATTCGTCCGCCCAGCTCGTGGACACGTCTGAGACAGGCGCGCATCGGGTTGAGGTGGCCGAAGAAGTCGAAGTAGTCCTGAAACAGCGATCGTCCGGAGAGCCCAATGCGGGCCAGCGCCTCCTCGCCACGATCCATCTCGACAGGCGCCAACCCCTGGTAGGTGGCGTTGTGGACCGTGAAGTGGAAGGCGATCCGTTCGAGGGCCGAGGCGTCCAGGAAAAATGGGGTCAGGCCCACATGGTAGTCGTGGAGGTGGACCGTGTGATACCTCCCCGGGCGTCTGCGCGTGTCGGTCGCGCCCAAGTAACCTGCAATCGCCTGACTGACGGCCGAGTAGGCTTTGAGGCCTTGCCATGGATCAACCGCGTAGAGGGTGTCGGCGTCGGTCCAGTGAAGCTCCGCGGCGTTCCAGAAATAGAGGTTTCGGAGGGTGACAGGCTTCGTGTGCTCGCCGCCGCGGCCGTCAATCAGTGTCACCGGCTCGGAGAATGTCTTTTGATAGACCTCGAACTCGATCTGCCGTCCTTCGATCCGGGCGGGGATCTCGAGGTCCAGCCGGGTGAGCTGCTCGCGGTCATAGTGCGCAAAGCAGGGCGACAGGGTGTCGACCGTAAGCGCGATATCGAACTCGGCGGCCACGCGGTGAAGTGCCGGGGGCAGCTCTTCGAGCACCAGGCCGAGGCCGCCCACCTGGGCACCGAAGCCGCTCGAGCGCCGTCCGATCTCCCAGGCGGCGAGCGCGAGACGCATGGTCAAAGGTCTCTTCAAATCTAGCTCCTCCGGTTGCCGCCGAGTAGCTCACGGAGGCACCCCGGTCCTCGGGCGGTCGGATAGCCCTCCCGCATCATGGCACTCAGCGACCGGGCACGCAGCGACCGGCCGGGGATCCCGCGGCACGCTCGCAGAGTTGGTCGCCGCCGCAGTCGAGGTCTCCATAGCAGCATGTGGCGATTGGTTCACAGCGTCCGTCCCGTGCGCTTTGGAGGCAGGGGTCGAGTTGGGCGCAGGCATCGTCGGCGCGAGTCGTGGTCATCGTGGCGCGAGGCCGCGTCCGTTCGTCGCCGGTTGGGGTAGGGCTGCGCCCGAAGTGCCGGATTCCGCAGGAGCACAGCAACCCTGCGCTCAGCAGTGCGACAATGGCTCTCGCCGGCCAAGGTGTGTGACTGGGGTCGCTGATTGAGGGTCCGGCCATTGCTGCCACCTCTCTTCGAGACCAAGTAATCGTAATCGGTTGTCGCGGCCGGTGCAACGAATGGAGCGCCCAGTGGGAGCGCCCCGTCCCCGGGGTGGCTGGCACCCCCCGTCCCCGGGGTGGCCGGCACCCCCCGTCCCCGGGGTGGCTGCACCCCCCGTCCCCGGGGTGGCTGCACCCCCCGTCCCCGGGGTGGCCGGCACCACCGAAGTCGGCACTTCGGTAACCCTCCATGGCATGGCGTACCTCCTCGCCATACCTTCGCACATAAGTGTCACCCACAAACTGTTACCTCGGACCACCGTGGACCGTGACCGTGACCGTTCCCGTGGCGATGCCTACGAATTATTGGACAGAGCCTAGAAACGGGAGAGGGACTCTTTCAAGGCGCGGGCTCGTGCGGGGGTTTTGCGGATGAGCGCTTCGGCTCTCTTGAAAATGCCCTCGGGAGTGAAGCCGAACTTCTCGGCCAGCACCCCGGCCGGGGCGCTCTCGCCGAAACGGTCGAAGCAGTGGAGCTCGCCGAGTGGGCCGGCGTAGCGTTCAAAGCCTTGGCCGGCGGCGGCCTCGATCACGAGACGGACCGGAGCGCTTTGCGGTAGCACCTCGTTTTTATACTCCTCGGGCTGCGCCTCGAAGCGCTCACAACTCCCCATGGCGACCACCCGAACGGCGTAGCCTGAGGCGCGGAGGCGCTCGCCCGCTTCTTGGGCCGGCGCCACCTCGGATCCGGTCGCCAGTAGCAGTAGATCGGGGTTCTTCACATCGTGGCCGCTCAGTGTCACGGCGCCGCGGTGGACGGCTTCGAAGGCGCTCTCCGGCGTATGGCCGAGAGAGGGGACCCCTTGGCGCGTCAAGATGAGCGCCACCGGCCCCTCGGCGCAGGTGAGCGCATAGCGCCAGGCCGCCACGGTCTCGTTGCCGTCGGCCGGGCGAATCACCGTCAGGCCGGGGAGCGCGCGGAGCATTGCGAGCTGATCGACCGGTTGGTGGGTGGGGCCGTCTTCGCCGAGGAAAAAAGAGTCGTGGGTCAAGACGAAGACAGTCTTGAGTTTCATGAGCGCCGCCAACCTGATGGCAGGTTTCATATAGTCGGCGAAGACCAGGAATGTTCCACAGAACGGAATGAACCCGCCATGTAACGCGATGCCGTTGCAGATCGAGGTCATCGCGTGCTCGCGGACCCCGAAATGGATCACGCGGCCGCCGGGGTTCTTGGGGCCAAGCTCGCCGGTCATTTCCGAGAGGAACTTGGCGGTCTGAACCGAACCGGCGAGGTCGGCGGCGCCCCCGATAAGGCAATCCACAGAGTCGGCGACCGCCTTCAAGAAGGCGCCGCTGGCGTTGCGCGTCGCCACCTTGCCGTCCTCGGGGGCGAACTCCGGGAGCGCCTCGGGCAGGGTCGGGGTGGGTTGGCTCGAGAGTCTCTCGAGGAGCGACTCATGGTCCGGCCGAGAAGCGAGCCGCGCGCGCCAGTCGGCTCCTCTGCCACTCAGTCGAGCGCGCGCGGCGGCAAATCGCTCGCTCACCGTGTGGGGCACATGAAACGACTCATCGGGGGGCAACCCCAGCTTCTCCTTGGTGGCGCGGATCTCTTCCGGCCCGAGTGGCGCCCCGTGGGTTTTGTTGCTCCCCTCGAGGCTGACGAGCCCTTTGCCGATTGTCGTGCGCCCAACTATCAGGGTCGGCTGGGTGGTGTTCGTGCGCGCCGACTCGAGTGCCTCGGCTATCTGGACGTGGTCGTGCCCATCGATGTGCAACACCTGAAAACCTTGGGCCTTGAAACGCGCTCCCACGTCTTCGCTAAAGGTCAGATCGGTGGCTCCATCGATCTGGATGTGGTTGTCGTCGAAGAAGACAGTCAAGCGGTCAAGCTGAAGGTGCCCCGCGAGAGAGGCCGCCTCGTAGCATATCCCCTCTTGGATGTCGCCGTCGCCGATGGTGACGAATGTGCGGTGATGGACCGCCTCGGAGCCGAATTTCTCGCGCAGGACTTGCTCGGCAAGGGCCATCCCGACGGCGTTGGCGAAACCCTGCCCGAGCGGGCCGGTGGTGGTCTCGGCGCCGATCAACTCGTGTTCGACGTGACCCGGGGTCAAGCTGCCGAGCTGGCGAAAGCGCTGCCACTCGGCGGGCGGCAGGTACCCGAACAGGCCGAGCAGCGCATATTGGATGGTCGAGGTGTGGCCGCCGCTCAAGACGAAGCGGTCACGGTTGGGCCAATCAGGATCGGTCGGGTCGTGCTCCATGAAGCGCGTCCAGAGAACGTAGACGAAGTCGGCCAGAGACATCGGACCGCCCGGATGGCCGCTATTGGCTTTCTCCACCATGTCGCAGCAGATCATCCTGATGGCGTCCACCGCGAGACGGTCGGTGTCGTCGAATTGAGGTTGTTGATGGGGCTTTTCGTTGTTCATGGCTGTCCTCCGGCTCAATCCCGGTCCGGACGTTAGCCCGAGCGCGCCATGAAATCAATTACCGGAGTTGATCCAGATTCTGCTGCACCTTGGCGAGCGCCGCGATGATGTCGTCGAGATCGGCCTGGGTGCCCATCAGGTGGGGGTAATGCAACCAGATGGCCTCTTCGTAGGCCGCCTTGCTCGACACCGGGCAGTCGATCTTGTTGCCCGGGATCCGGTCGCCGTAGCGCTCGCGGATGGCCGGCCACTCGGCCGCCGTGACGTTGAACAGCGGACTCTCGTAGATGGGGATGTAGAAGCTGCCGCCGAGGTCGACCCCTTCGGCCGCCACCGCTTTGAGGAAGGTGTCGCGCGGGATCCCTTTCATCTGCTCGCGGTCATACTTGAAGATGAACTGGTAGGCGCCCTCCTGGGTGATGCGCGGATCCGGCGTGATCGGCGTGAGCCCCGGGATCTCCTTCAAGCGCTCGCGCAGATACTGCGCGCCTTTGGCGCGATATTTGGTCTCCTCATCGAGTCGCGCGAGCTGTCCCAACAACACCGCCGCCTGCAACTCGGAGATGCGGGCGTTCCAGCCGAACAGGAACCCGTCGAAGCTGTCGTAGCCGGGCTCTTTGCGGCTGCAGTTGGCCAGCGACTCCACTTTCTCATAATACTCTCGGTTGGAGGTGGTCACCATGCCGCCTTCGCCGGCGGTCATCAGCTTGCTCGACTGGAAGCTGAACGAGCCGAAATGACCGATGGATCCGGCGCCCCGTCCGCGCCAGAAGGCGCCGTGCATGTGGGCGCAGTCCTCGATGACCACCAGGTCATGCTTGGCGGCGATCTCCATCAAGCGATCCATGTCGGCCATGCTGGCGCCCAGGTGGACCGGGATTATCGCGCGTGTGCGAGGTGTTATGGCGGCCTCGACCAGCTCGGGATCGAGACAGTAGTTGTCGGGCGAGACGTCGACGAACACCGGGACCGCGTTTATGTGCACGGGCGCCCCGGCGGTGGCGATCCATGTGTACGGCGGGACAATCACCTCGTCGCCGGCCTCGACGCCGACGGCGCGCAGCGCAAGCTCCATCGAGATCGAGCCGTTGGAGCAACAGATTCCGTATTGCGCCCCGTGGTAAGCCGCGAAACGTGTCGCGAACTGCCGCGCGCGGGTGTTGGGGGCCGGAAAGCCGCCCCAGTTTCGTGACTCGAGCACCGCCAAGAGCGCCTCACGCTCCCGCTCATCGAACCTCGGCCACGGGGCGAACGGCATAGTACGAACAGGTTGACCCCCAAGCAAAGCCAATTTTTCCATCATCATCCTCCTGAGCGAATCGGGAACTGTCGCGCCCCCCCCCAAAAAAAAGGCGTGGGACCGCCACCTGCGGGCATGATCATGCCTACCCCGCTGCAAAGGTCAATGGTTATCGGCCCGGCCCGGATCCCAGGGCCTACGCATCTAAGTCCTCAGCGCCGCAGATCTCTTAAGTGCCGCCGCAAAATCACCCGAATCGCTCCCCGAATCCCAGGAAGATTCGGGATTTTGACACTTAATTTACGAGTTGTTAAACGCTATCGTGTTCTGGGCCAACTGCGCGCGGTCACAGAGGTGCGCCATAGGAATCCAGTCATGCCGGACATCATGGGATTCAGTACCCCACCGAATTTTCGGACCGGGGCGTTTGGAGGCGGGGCGATAGGCGCCGGCGTGGGCCGGCGTGGTGTGGCCGACCTCGGGGGCTTGTCAAGGGCGCGCGGGCCGGGCCTGCTGTTGTTGGCGATTTTCGTTGCGCTGGGGGGGGGGCGGGTTCTCCTCGCGACCCCACAGGAGACTGTCGTCGGCCCCTGGCAGGTGGGGGACTCAATCCAGGGATGGAGCGTGACGGAGGTCATCGGGCACCCTGAGTACATTCGGATAGGGCTCGCGCGTGGCGGCGCGAAGACCGGCCTCGAGGTCGTCCGTAGCACCGCCGGCGGCCCTCTCGAGACAGGGCAATACCGCGTTCAGCCGCGGCCCGACCTGGACACTCCCCCGGACAGGCCATTGCTCGAGGCCGCGCTCATTGACCTGGCGGCCTGGGAGCGGGGCGATCATGAGGCGCTGCGCCGGAGGGATCCTGCTCGTCCGAGGGGGCACCCCGGGGGGATCTCGCGAGGGCTTGTCCCACTCTCTCACTGGTTGTTGCCGGCGGCTCTGGCGCTGCTGATCCCACTCTGGTTGGGGCTCCGGGCCCTACGGAGAGAGACGCGCGGGCGCCTCCCGCTCCTCGCCTTCGGGGCGGCGGCGCTATTCTCGCTCGTGATAGCCCGGCTCATCCCCGTCAGTGTGGTGCCGACCTCCCTCGCGACTCCGCTTCACGAGGGGGGCACCGATATCCTTCTCGCCGTGCTTCACGGGCAGTACGCATATGTGGGCGCCTTCTATCGTGCGCTCCTCGCCCTGTTCGTGGGCGATGTGGGCGGGCTCGCGCTCTTGAACGTCGTCAAGTTTCACATCGCCTTGTGGTTTTTGGCGGCGGGGATGTTCGGCGTCATATTGCGGCCGATCGTGGGGACACTCGGGGCCGTTGCCGGGACGGTCGTGGTCTTCCTCATCGCGCCCCAGGGGCTGCACGGGGCGGTCTCCGAGATCCCCGCGGCCCTTCTCTGGAACCTGCTTCTCCTCATCGTGCTGGTCGGTGGCAGCCTGTCGGAGCCGGGGCAATCCGGCGCCGCGAGGGCGGTCGCGCTGGTGCTGGGCTGGCTTCTCGTCCTGGCCGTCTCGGGGACACGGATCGAGTTCCTGCCGGTGGCGGCCGCTTTGAACCTGAGCTTTCAGTTGCGCGCAGTCGGTCCCTCGGTGCGCGTGCCGGTGTTGCCCCGGTGGGGCTTGGTTGCGCTTTTCGGTGGCGGCCTCGTGGTCGCCCTCGTGCTGCTCGAGCTCATCCCCCACGACCCGGCGAGCAGGTTCGGCTGGATGATTGGGGCATGGCGGCCCACCGGGGGGGGATGGCGGCAGGGCCCGATCGTCTTGAGCGCGATGCTGGCCCCCGGCCTTCTCTTCCTGTTTTGTGCGGGGGTTGTCGAGAGCTTGCGGGCTCCACTGCGGACGGGGTTCGTCGGGATTTTGGTGCCGCTCTTGTGGCTCCTCTACGCTATCAAGGTCGACTGGGGAGTGCATGTGATGTTCCGCTACTCGACCCTCGCGTGGCCCGTTTTGGGGCTGGTCTGGATCGAGGGTGTGCGGTGGGGCGCGCGGGCGCTCGGGCGGGTTGGAAACAGCCTCTCCGGGGGTGCTTGGTGGCCGTCGCGTGGTGTTCGGGCGGCGCTTGTCGGGGCGCTCGTCATCGCCTGCGTCTGGCCGCCTGCCGGGGCTCTCAAGGTGGATGCGGAGGAGGAGCGCGAACTCACGATCCCTCGTCCGCTCGCGCTGATGGACTTCGATCGACAACGCGCGGCACGTTTCGTAATGGGGGAGCTTCGGCGCCGGGAAGATTTGACGCTCGTCACTCGCCTCTCCAACCTCAACATGTCCCAGCCGGATCGTGGGCAGGAGTGCGGCCCGGCCGTCTTCGGTGGCCGGCGACGGTTGCCCGTCGATATCTGTCGCGGTGTCGAGACCATTCGGGATGCGGTGAGGAATTCGCCGGGGCCGGTGCTGTGCTATCGGGGCCTGGATGCCAATCTCGTCGATGGCGAGGATTGCGCCATGGGACCGGCCGCGGAGGAGGACGTCGTCGCGCGGGCGACGTGGCTCTCTCGGCCCCACGGCGCGGCGCGGATGCAGGGCCACACCGTCGACGAGGTCGTCGTCTCGGTGTATCGGTGCGATCCCGAGGAGATCATGCACTTCACTCCGTTGCGCTCAAGAGAGCGCGGCGGAAGGTGCCGGCCGCAAAATTGATCCGACGTGTCACGGATTACGAGAGCCGAATAGGCCTCGGCGGCGCATCGCTTCGAGGACGCTCATCGCCACCGCCACCGAGGGCACCAGGGGGTGGGCCACCAGGGCCAGAAGCGCTTTCTCTTCGCTCTCATCGACCCCGGCCTCGATGGTCAGGCGCTCATAAGCGCTGACGGCTTGAATCAGCCCCAGGATCTCGGGCGCGACCTCTCCAACCGGGAGGGGCGCGATCCCTTTGGCGCTCACTTCACAGGGGATCTCGACCACCGCCTCCGGAGGCAACCCCGCGACCGAGTCGCCATTGCGCACGTTGAGCACCTGCACCGACGGCTCGTCCCGTTCGAGCGCGAGCATGAGATCCACCGCCGCCCGCGAGTACCAAGCGCCGCCCCGCTCCGACAACATCGGCGGCGGCACGTCATTGGCCTCGTCGGCGTAGAAGTCGAGCAGCCAGCGCTCGATCTCCATCACCTCTTGGGCGCGCGTGCGCTTTTTCTTTCGCAGCTCGGCCAGCATCTCGTCGGTGGCGTAGTAGTAGCGCAGGTAGGGAGACGGCAGGGCCTTCAAGGCGCGCAAGAAGGCAGGCGGATACTCGATCTCGGGGATGTTCTTGGGGCCGCCGCCGGAGGCCAGGACTTCGATTACCTCGGGGAGTCTGTCACTGCCATTGACCATGACCCGGCGCACCCAGGCCAGGTGGTTGAGCCCCACGTAGTCGAGCGTCACTTGCTCGGCGGGCACTCCGAGCGCCGCGGCCAGCTCCATGCGGGTCTCGAGCGGGATGTTGCACAGCCCGGCCACCGGCACCTCGCCGTGGTTGGCCAGGGCGGCGGTCACGATCCCGGAGGGGTTGGTGAAGTTGACCACGGTGGCCCTGGGCGCGCGCTCACGCACGATTCGAGCCACGTCGAGCGCCGCGGGGATGGTTCGGAGCGCCTTGGCCATGCCGCCGACCCCGGTGGTCTCCTGCCCGATGAGCCCGTGCTCCAGCCCCATCAGGATGTCTTCGTGACGTGCCTCTTGGCCACCCACCCGGAATTGTAGAACCACGAAGCGCGCCCCCTCGATGGCCTCCTCGTGGGAGAGAGTGTCGGAGACCTTGAAGGCCGCCCCCGCCCGCGCTGCCATCCGGCGACAGAACGCCGCCACCGGCGTGAGCCGATCGGCGCGGATGTCTTGCAGCGCAAGCTCGCTCATGCCGAGTGTCGCGGCGGACTCGATGAGTCCGCCGAGCAATTCCGGGGTATAGGTGCTGCCACCACCGATGACTGCCATTTTCATTGCTTGTCTCCCTCTTCGGCCATACTAAGTCGCGCCACCACCTCGGCCTCGGGCCACGGTCGAAGCGCCGCCCCCGGTCGCATTCGACCGTTCTCGCCACGCAGTCCCAGATGACGATCCATGGCGAGCAGAACTCCGCCGCACACGGGCTCCACGCCCAAGACCACCGGCATGGTGTGCGGAAACCGGGCGCTCACCGCGGCGACGATGGCCTCGCGCATGACGGGTATCCGGCCGCGCTGCAACAGGCTGCCGCCCATCACAAGGTGCAGTTCCTCGTCTGACTGGAAGAGCTTCTCGGCGGTCAGTCGCGCGCACAGCCCAAGCTCCTGTCCCGCGTTGCGCAAGATGCCGAGCGCAACCTCATCTCCTCGAGCGGCCACGTCGAACACCAACGGTGCCAGTGAGGCCTGGTGGAAGGCGCGGGGGCTGTCGGGGAAGAACCAGTCGGCAATGTCCACGAGGTCGTCCACCTCCAGGTGCTCGACCAAGTGGTCGTAAAGCGCCGTCGCGGGGCCTCGGCCATCGCGGCCGCGCCGCGCCGCGGCGAGCGCCGTGGCGGCGATGTCGGAGCCGCCCCCGTAGTCGCCGAACTCCTGGCCCAGACCGCCGATGCGCGCTTCGCGACCGGTCGCGTCCCAGGCGACGGTGTTGGGTCCGGTGCCGCTCACCACCGCCACTCCGACTCCGTCGGGGGTGCCGGCGCGTAGGATGCAGAAGGTGTCGTTGACGAGCACGAATGGGACATCATCGGGCACCAGTGGTTGTACTTGTTCCCGGATGGCCTCCCTGTCCTGGGGGCGATCGAGCCCCGAGACGCCAAATCCGAAGGCGACGACCGTGAGCCCGCGCTGCGCGGCTTCAGCCAGCAACGGCGCGATCGCAGCGCGCAAGCTGGACTTGGCGCCTTCGCGACCGATTGATTGGTAGTTGGCCGGCCCGCTCAGCTTGCGAGCGATGACGGTGCCGTCTGCGGTGGCGAGCAGCGCCGCGGTCTTGGTGCCGCCGGCGTCGACTCCGATGAATGCTGTTTGCTCAGTGTTCAAGAGATGCTGACTCCTGTGTTTGACTACAGAAAAAGAAACTGCGGCGCGTGCGGATCGGCCAGGAACTCCTCCTTGGACCAGGGCCGGACGCGCAGCGCCGAGGCCGCTTCTTCATCGAGGATGACCACCGCGCTGGGGTGGAGCTGGATGGCGGAGGCAGGGCAGCGGGTCGTCACCGGGCCTTCCAGGGCCGCGGCCACCGCGGCGGCCTTGCCTTCTCCCGAGGCCAGCATCATCAGGGCGCGGGACGAGCGGATGGTGCCGACTCCCATGGTGATGGCGTGACGCGGCACCGCTCTCGGATCGTCGAAGAAGCGGGCGTTGTCGAGCACGGTCCGATCCGAGAGCCGGACCACCCGCACTCTGGAATTCAACCCGCATCCGGGTTCGTTGAATGCAATGTGGCCGTTGGCGCCGATGCCCAGCACCGCGATGTCGAGCCCACCGGCCTCCGCAATCCGCCCCTCATAGGAGGCGCAGGCGGCGACGAGATCCTCGGCGTTGCCGTCGGGAATATGCAGCTTGGTGGGATCGAACTCGGCGCGGTCGTACAGGTGCCGTCGCATATAGGAGGCGTAAGACTGAGAGTGGTCGGACGGCAGCCCCACGTATTCGTCGAGGTTGAACACCGTGGCGCGCCCGAGGTCGAGCGCCCCTGTCCGGGCGAGCGTCACCAGCTCGTTGTACATCCCGAGTGGGGTTCCACCGGTGGGGAGCGCCAGCACGACCTCGTCGTGCTCTGCAATGAACTTGGCCAGCAGCTCGGCCGCCAATGCGCTTACTTCGGCATGGTCGGTGACTCTGATAACTCTCATGCTTGGTTCCTCACAGTCGCCCGACAAAGTGGGTGCCGGCCCGCCCCTCGAGCGCGTCAAACAGGTGATCCGGGCTGGTGATGATGGAGCGACGTCCTCCGTTCGTCAGATAATGGTACACGGCCTCCATCTTGGGGCCCATGCTCCCCGGCGGGAAATGGCCCTCCTTGATGTAGCGCTCCAGAAGCTCCACCGTCACCGCGTCCAGGCCCGTTTGTTCGGGGGTGCCGAAGTTGAGGTAGACCTTCTCCACATCGGTCAGGATGATGAACAACTCGGCGTCGATGTCGGTGGCCAGAAGCGCCGAGGTGAGATCCTTGTCGACGACCGCCTCAACCCCTTCGTAGTCGCCGTTCTCGAGCAGCTTGACCGGGATGCCTCCTCCTCCGCAGCTAATGACGATGTGCCCCTCGGCCGCCGAGTCGCGGATGGTGTAGCGTTGAATGACCTTGAGCGGTCGGGGCGAAGGGACGACGCGGCGCCATCCGCGACCGGAGTCTTCAACCACTTTCCAGCCGAGTTTACGGGCCTGTTCCTGGGCGTCCTCTTGGGAATAAAACGGCCCGATCGGTTTGTTGGGGTCGTCGAAGGCCGGGTCCGAGTTGTCGACCACCACCTGGGTGATTGTGGTGACCACATAGCGCTTCTGTTTGCGCCGCCGCAGCTCGTTGAGCAGGGCCAACTGGAGTACGTAGCCGAGCTGTCCCTCCGTGTCGGCCACAAGAACGTCCAGCGGCATTGGCGGCACGTCGTCGCGCGTCAGCTCGTTTTGGAGCAGGCGGTTGCCCACCTGAGGTCCGTTGCCGTGGGTGATGACCAGGTTATAGCCCCGCGAGACCAGCTCCAACACCTGTGTGGCGATCTTGGCAGCGTTGCGCTCGTGGTCCTGAATCGATCCGACCTCGCCCTTTGCGATGAAAGCGTGACCACCCATGGCCAAGATAGCCAGTGGACGAGACTCTTTGTTATTCGCCAAGGTTCACCTCCCAAGCTCCCCCCCGCGCCGCCGAGAGCCTAACCGCCCCTTCAAATCGGGTCAAACCCATTTCTCAACTTGACTCTGCGGGGCTCTCGGTGCTGTGATTCCCCAAGCGGGAAAGGGGGCTGAGCCCATGGTGGACGCCTATTTCAAGGGGGAGTCATTCAGTGCGCTGCTCAACTCATATCAGCGCCCATTGTTTTTGCTCGCTCACCACGACGACGAGATCTCATCCGCCGGTTTGTTGCAGCGGCTCGTGCCGGGTGTGCGGGTCCTCTGGGTGACCAACAGCGACGGGCTCTACTTCGAGTCGGATCTCGAGCCTGCCCCATACGGTGAGTTGAGGAAACGCGAGGGTCTCGTCTCGTTGGAGAAGGCCGGCATCCCGGCGTCGCAGGCACGTTGCCTGGACTTTTCAGAGGTCGAGATCTACCGCGCCATGGCGCGCCTGTATGAGAGCCCGGATAGCTTGGATCAGGTGTGGCCGCTGTTCGCCGCGATCCGCGATGCGGTGCGTGAGAGTATCCTGGCGCTCGAGCCCGACCTCGTCGTCACTCTGGCATGGCAGGGCGGTCAACCCGAGCACGACCTGACCCACTTCTTCGGCAAGCTGGCGCTCGACTCTCTTGCACGCGCGACCGGTTCACGCGCCGCGTTTTTCCACGTGCCGGCCTATGAGTACACGATTGTCCTGGCGCAACGCTTTCACCCCCTCTATCACGGCGAGCGGCTCCGGCTGAGGTTGTCGGAGGAGGAGCTGGCCACCAAGCTCGAGATGATCAAGGCCTATCCGTCGCAAAAACGGCTCTTCGGTGATTTCGAGCGGGTCTTTCAGGTCCTGGGCCCCGTGGCCCGGCTCAGGGGCTACCGGAGCGTCGAGGACTACCTGGCGGTCGAGGAGTTTGGGCCGGTGCCGTCGGATTTGGACTATCTGGCCAAACCCCACTTCCTGGACTTCTTCACCTATATGTTCGATGACTTCGAGGGCACTCCGGTGACCTTCAGCCGCTCGGTGCGGCCGGTGGTGGCGCGCGCGCTCGAAGAGCACGGCCTGAAACCATGATCATCGGCTCGTTCTGAGGTGCCCCGCCAAGTGGAGGCGTGTGCATTTGCGACAAGCCGTTCTTGGGCGCAGGCGCGCCGCGCATGTGCTCGAATTCGTCCGCGTTTCCCAGGATAGAGCGACGATTATGGACCAAACCCGGTCCGGTAGACGCGGGTTCTGCCTTCGTAGCCGGGTAGCAGGGCCCCCAAAAACTCTCGCGGGCGCACCGGGCGCCCCTCGGTTTTGATCATCGTGGTGAGCCCCAAGAGAGCCCAGTCCCCGTCGCTCGCGTCGAGATCTCTCGCGACGCGGGCGCGGTGGCGTTCAATAAGCGTCAGGTCGCCGAGGGTCACGACCTGCGCGCGGGCGTCCACCTGAATCTCGCTCCCGCGCCGGACAATCGTCACCGTCCGAAGCTCGTCGCCGGCCATGAGGTCCGCCGCGCGCTGCGAAAGCTCCTGCTCGACCTCCTCCGGTGGGCAGCCGAGCGCGGCGGCGGCCGGACCGCGCTCGAGCGCCACCACGTGGTCGGTGAGCTGTACCGTCCGCCCCACCTTGGGCGAGTCGGGCGGCAGCACCTCGACTGCCAACCAGTCCAGGCCCGGGGGGCTTTGGGCTTGAATGTCGCGCAGCAACTTGTCGGGATCGCGCTCGTCGGCGGCGGCCGACACGTCCAAAAGCTCGCCAAGCCCCGAGGCGCCCACCGGCAGAGGGGCAGGGAAGACGACCCGAGGGTGAGGGTTGAAGCCCTTTGAGTAAGCCACCCGCACCCCGGCGCGGCGAAGCGTCCTGACCACATGCCGGACCAGCTCGAGGTGTCCGAGGAGGCGCGCTGTGCCGTATTTCTGATAGAGGAAGCGCAAACGAACAAGCTCTTCGCCTGCGCCGGGCGCGCTGGGGATTGCCGCGGCGCGCGCGAGCAGCTCTTCGTATTCCGCCGCCTGCGGACCCTCGTCGCGTGGGGTGGCTGAGGTGGCGCAGGCCATTCCGCACTTGCGGCAGGTGCGCGGCGGCCTCTCGTCGCCGCATGGCTCAGAAGTGCGTTCGCAAGCAGGGGTTTTTTGGGCCTCATGCGCGCGCCGCCGCTCAGCCTCCAAGAAGCGCCTCTCGACGCCGGTGTCGGCGTAGTCCCAGGGCAGCCGGGAGTCCGGCGGCAGGGCCTCCAAAAAGCGTTCGGGATCGACGCCGGTGCCGGCGAAGGCCTGGCGCCAGATGGAATAATCAAACTGATCTTCCCAGCCGTCGAAGCGCGCTCCTGCCAGCCAGGCGCGCTCGATGACCGCCGCCAGGGTGTAATCGCCGCGTCCCAGGCAGCCCTCGAGCCAGCTCATCTCAGGCGAGTGAAACCGCAGCCGAACACGGGAGCGGTAGGCCCGGTCTTTTAGAAATCGCTGCTTGCGCGCCAGCTCCTCGCGGCTGTCCATTTGCTCCCATTGAAATGGGCTGTGCGGCTTGGGGACGTGGTTCGAGACGGCCACCGTCACATCGAGCGGGCGACCTCGCCCACCGTGACCGGCGCGGACTCGCTCGGCCAGGGAGACTATCGCCGCCAGATCGTCGTCCTCTTCAGTGGGCAGACCGATCATGAAGTACAACTTGACCCGGCGCCAGCCGCGCGCGGCCGCGCGTCGGACCGCCTCGATGAGCTGCTCGTCGGTGACATCCTTGTTGATGACCGCCCGCAGTCGCTCGCTGCCGGCCTCGGGGGCCAATGTCAGGCCGGTGCGTCGCACGCGGGCGATTTGATCGAGCACCCCATCCGAGAGCCCGTAGGCTCGCAAGCTGGACACCGACAGCGACACCCTCCGCGGCGCCAATGTGTCCATCAACCGCGGCAAGAGATCCTCGAGGGCGCTGTAGTCGGCGGTGGACAGGCTCGACAGCGAGGCCTCCTCCTGGCCCCCGGCCAGGAGCCCCGAGAGCGCAGCGCCAAGGACCGCCTGCGGGCTGCGCTCGCGCGCCGGCCGATAGATCATGCCGGCCTGGCAAAAGCGGCACCCTTGCCGGCAGCCGCGCGCGATCTCCACCGAGACTCGGTCGAAGACCGCCTCGGCGGTGGGGAGCGGCCCGTCAGTGACGGGAGGATGGCGCTCGAGGTCGGCAACGGCCCGCCGCACGGGCCAGAAGAGCGCTGTCTCAGTGGCACAAGGCGGCGCGGGGCGCGGGCCGACCGGCACCAGCCGGCCCGCGTGGCCGACGGGCTCTCGCGAGACCTCACGCGGAACATAGACCGAGGGGTGGTGGGCGGCGATCTGCCGCAGCAGAGCGGTTCGCCGGGCTCCGGCGCGCCGCAACGCGCCGATCTCGTGCAGCAGCGCCGGCAGAGTCTCCTCCGCCTCGCCGAGGAGAAAGAGATCGAAGAAGGGCGCCAATGGCTCACCGTGGAGAGTGGCGCTGCCGCCCCCCAGCACGATTGGCTCTCGCTCCGCGCGCTCAGTGGCCCGGAGCGCGATCCCTCCAAGCGAGAGGATGGTGAGGACGTTGGTGTAGGACAACTCGTGCAGCAGCGAGAATCCCACCACGTCGGCTTCCGACAGCGGCAGGTGGGAGTCCAGGGCGATGAGCGGGAGCTTGTGGGCGCGGAGCTCGGCTTCCATATCGGGCCACGGGGCGAATACCCGGTCCACCACGATCTCGGGATCGCGCTCGAGTAGCTCGAGGATGACGGCCGATCCCTGGTGGCTCATCCCGATCTCGTAGACATCGGGGAAGGCCAGCACGAATTCAAGCGCGTCGGGCCGCGGGGTGGGCCCCCGCCGCGGCCGATACTCGGCGCCCACATACCGCGAAGGCCGTGAGACTCGTTCCAGAATTTCGTCGTATGGGTGAAGGGCCACCGGACCTCCGTCCGTGCGTCAGCGACCGGCCACTGTGTCCGGCGCCCGAGCATTACACCGCGGGGCGGTTTAGACACAACCCCAAAACCATCAATCCTCCATCCTTTTCCGGGATTCGGGAAGCGATTCGGGCACAATTGCGGCGTCACCTTCACCAAATCGATGCTCGACGTAGCGCTGCTACGACTGCGCTCGATTTGGCTTGTTTCCTTGCACTTGCACC
>PWKZ01000105.1 GCA_003559575.1 Bradymonadales bacterium
ACCTTCACCAAATCGATGCTCGACGTAGCGCTGCTACGCCTCCGCTCGATTTGGCTTGTTTCCTTGCACTTGCACCCGCCTCACTCCCCTCGGTCCACGGACGCGGTGGAGGATTGAGGCCCTCAGAGGCCGAGATCGTCTGCGATCTCGCTCATCGCTGCCAGCCCAATCGAGGCGAAAGTATCGAAGTCGAGCCCGAGTTGTTCGTGGCGGCCTATCAGCTCGCGGCTGACGTTGGCCGCGAAGCGCGGTTCGCGCATTCTCTTCCGCAGAGACTTCAGCTTGACGTCCTTTACCTTCCGCGAGGGGTAGATGAGCGCCGTCGCCGAGATGAGCCCGGTCAAAGACTCGGCGGCCGTGAGCGCGAAATCGAGCCTGGTCTTCGGCGTGATTCCGAGGATATCGCCGTTGTGAGCGCGGATTGCTTGCAGCGCGGACTCCGGGAAACCCAGTGCCTCGAGCCACTCGGCGGTGATGAGTCCGTGGCGGGTCATGTCGTTGTCGATCGCCTCGAGATCCAGGTCGTGCAGTAGCCCGACAATCCCGAAAAAATCCTCGGGCTCTCCAAAATGGCGCGCCAGATGGCGCATGATGGCCTCGGTGGCGTAGGAGTGCTTGCGCAGCGAGGGGCTCTCGATTTTTTGATGGAGCAGTTCGAGCGCGCGGTCGCGGTCAAGGGGTGACTGCATTCTAGTCCTCTCCGTCTATGTCTTGGAGGTCTGCCGGGACCGGGCGCTGTCCGGTTGAGTCGAAGACTCGTTTGATCTCGGTCGTCTCCACCGGGAGCTCGCGATAGCTGACCGTGCCCACCAGATAATCGGCCACCCGCGCCTTGACGGCCTCCTCGGCGTTGAGCCACCAGCCAGCTCTGGTCCGCTCCTCGTAAGCCTCGCGCGACATGCCCAGTTTGGCGGCCAGGGTGGAGTGAATGCGGGCCGCGTAGGCCTCTTGAAACGATTCGGGAGGCGGCGCCATGACATCGCTCTCCTCGCTGACGGCGAGGATGGGGCGCAACACGAGGATCGCGTTCCTGTGAACATAGACCCGGTCGCAGGCCAGCGCCACCAGTGCGGCGGCTTCAAGAGCGCGTGACTCTACGAGCGCAACCACCGGCGCGTTGACCGCGTGGATTGTGTCGGCGAGGGCCAGGGCGGCCTCGACGCTCTTGCCGTGGGCGTTGATGCGGATGAAAATAGGTTGCGCGCCCAGGGTGTCGAGTTCGATGATTCGGTTGATTACCTCGCGAACGCTCGAGAGTGTCACGGCGCCTTGCAAATCCACAGTCCTGTTGGTGATCTCCAGGGCCACCGGACGTGGCTGGGCGGCGGCGCGCGGGGTGGTCGCGCAGGCCCCGAGGCCGAGCAAGACTATCAAGAGCAGCAGCGCACTTCGCGCGCGAGTGAGGCGTCTCGGTTCTTTGCGGCCATCCATGGTCACCTCTGCAGTATAGAGCCACTCCCCCTCCCTCGGATCGTGGCTACCAAAGCGCAGGCTAGTCTCCGTCAACTCGGCAAGTTTGACAACCTCCAAGGCTTGCCATAGCCTGCGCGCTGGCGGCCCGCGCTTCGTATCGTAGCCGCGTCGACCTCTGCCGACGGTCCTGCGTGGGTCGGAGCGCACATCAGTGGTTGAAAAGGGAGCCCAAGTGGACCGCGTGGAGCGAGGAGAGAGACGGTACAGTTGACGCTAGCACCCCAGTCACCAATTGCTGATACTACTGCTGACACTGCGGTCGCATTCGGCCTCCGCCACGCCCCTGTCGGCGGCGTTTTGCGGCTTGCGGCCTACCTCCGGGGGGCCTCGGTGCCCTCGAGGGGGCGCCGAATTTGCGGACTGGGGTCCTTGGGAGTTATTTGGCTCCTGATTGCTTTTGGTGTTGGGATCGCCGGGTGTGGCGAGGATGAGCGTTGCCCGCGCGGGAGCGAGTCCGTTGCTGGGCGCTGTCGCTTGATTGTGCGAGACGACCCCGGCCTGGACGTGTTGGGCTGGCCGCCGGGCGAGACATCCCATGAGCAGTACGACGAGGAGCCGCGCCTCTGGTCTCCGGAGCTTGGAGATGCGGGCGTCGCGGAGGACATCGGGACGGCTGGCGACTCGGATGAGAGCGCTCAGGAGAGCGACCTCGATCCCGAAGAGTGAGCTTCGCCATCGTTGCCACACGGTCCTTGTGAGCATCTGACCGAATTTTGAAGTTTAACATCATCCAAGGGTGCTGAATAACGGTGCCCATGTGCATCGCAGCCGGGAGCGGCATCTCGCTCGTGCTGCCCCTGAGCGATGCGGAGGTTCCTCAAGAGTGAAGGCAAAGGGTAGAGAACAAAAAAACAGCCGCCGGCTGCTCATCAGCGTTGATGCCGTCGAGCGGCGCATCGCCCTGATGGACGGCTCGCGCCTCGAGCGCTTGTCTATCGAGACCGTCAGCGAGGCGGTCAATCGCGGCAACGTCTTTCGCGGAGTGATAAAAAGGATCGAGCCCAGTCTGCAGGCGGCGTTTGTCGACTATGGTGGCGGGCGCGACGGTTTTTTGGCGGTCGATGAGATTCACCGCAATGTCTATCCTCCGGGAGTGGAGGGGCGCGCGCCGATCCAGAAGATTTTGAAGCCGCGGCAGGTGGTTCTGGTCCAGGTGACAAAGGACGAGGTTGGGACCAAAGGGGCCGCTCTCACCACGTACGTGTCGTTGGCGGGACGCTTTCTGGTGCTGATGCCGGACACGGAGCGCACCGGAGTGTCACGCAAGCTGTCCGATCAGGAGCGTCAACGGATCAAGTCGGTGATCAAGGAGATCGAGCTCCCTGATGGGTTCGGGGTCATTGCGCGGACGGCGGCGTCGACCATCACCAAGTCTGATGCCGCGCGCGATTTGAGCTATCTCGTCAGGCTGTGGCAGGGAATCCAAAGTCGCTGCGACGAGATGAACCAGCCCGGGCTCATTTACCAGGAGTCCGACTCGGTGATCCGCTTTGTGCGTGACCACTTCGACACCGACATTGACGACGTCTGGATCGACGATCCCGATACTTTCCAGGATGTGCTCGACGTGGTCTCGGTGTTGATGCCGCGCCAGAAGCGGAAGGTGCGGCTCTATCGCGACGAGGAGCCGTTGTTCGTGCGGTTCGGCGCCGATGAGCAGATCGACATGGTCTTCGAGCGCTCAGTGGCGCTGCCGTCCGGTGGCTCGCTGGTGTTCGACGAGACCGAGGCGCTCGTGGCCATCGACGTCAACTCGGGCAAGACCAAGGAGCGGAACCCTGAAGAGACGGTCTTGCAAGCCAACCTCGAGGCCGCCCAGGAGATCGCGCACCAATCGCAGCTTCGCGATCTGGGAGGCCTCCTGGTGATCGACTTCATCGACATGAAGGAGGCCGCCAATCGTCGCAAGGTGGAGACCGCGCTCAGGGCCGCGTTCAAGCGCGACAAGGCGCGCACGAGGTTCGGCCGACTGTCCACCTTCGGGCTGCTCGAGATGTCGCGGCAGCGGATGGGGACGTCGCTCCACAGCCGCTCTTTTGTGCCGTGCGAGCACTGTGAGGGGACAGGTCAGGTGCGCACGGATGCCTCGGCGGCGCTCGCTGTGTTGCGGCGCATCTCGGGGGCCGCGGCCGGCACCAAGAGCGGGTTCATGCAGGCCTGTCTGCCTCCGAGCCTGGCGCACTATCTGTTGAACGAGCGGCGGCGTGAGCTCGTCGCCATCGAGCGCAAGACAGGGACTCGGATAGAGATCCTTGGCGACTCGAAAATCGTCTCGCGGGCGGTGCGGTTTGAGTACCGCCGGGAGAACGACTCAGGGCGGCGCTCGACTCCGGCGGTTTTGAGTGCGCATGTCGACGAGAACAAGGGCGGGCGCAACGGAGGCCAGCAAAGCGGCACCCTGTCGATGTACGATCCGAACTTGGTTTCTGGAGGGGCCGGCTCCGACGATCTGCAAGGTTCAGCGCCGGACAAGGACGGGCGCGATCAATCGAGGAGCCGCCAAAGCTCTTCAAACAAGACGCGCGCGCCCGGCGTGCAGGAGCCCCAGGGGCGCTCCGCCGAACGCTCAACGCCGCGCGCCGAGTCTCCTCGGGAGCGGGAGGGGGCGCCGGAGAGGCGGCCGAGCGATCCGGTGGATCGCGAGCCGCAGCCCGAGCCATCTCCCAGCGCAGGAGGCGACAACAAGAGTCCGCTGCGCTGGCTGAGGCGGATCTTCGGTGCCCCCGAGACCTCCGATGCCAAGCCTGCCTCGCCCGCCGAGCCAAGGCACGAGTCACGCTCCCGCAGTATCGTGGTCCCGGTCGGTCTTGACGCCGAAGAGTCTGACGCATCCGAGGAGAGCAAAACGGCGGCGGCCTCTAAGACATCGCGCGCCGGCGACTCTCCGCCGGCGCGTCGCGGTCGTCGGCGAGGCGGGCGTGGGCGTCGCAAGAGCGGTGGCGTGAAGGCCGGCGCCCCTCAAGAGCAGCCAAGCGGCGGCTCCGACGCGGCGGCGGACGGCAAGGCGGGGCAGCCCGGCTCCGCGCCCGAGGGCGCCAAGCCGCCGGCAGGTAAGGCCGTCGCCGGCGAATCCGAGGGCGGTCGGAGACGTAGCTCGCCGCGTCCTCCCGCCGAGGCAGGGCGCGAGAGAGGCGCTGCGGCGGCGGGCCCCGAGCCGGTGCCCGCGCCCTCAAAGAGCGACTCGCCACGGGATGACGCCGGGGCCGGAGTCAAGGAAGTCAGCCGGCCGGCCCGCCCGCGCGCCAGGCGTCGCCCCCGCCGCGCTCCACGCGCCGAGACCGAGTAGGGTCATATCCGCGATCAGCCCCATTTTTGGTTGCGTCTTGCCGGAGGTTTGTGTATCTTGCGCGCGCTGTCGTCGGCGGGCACTCGATGATGGCGGCTCTTTGATAGGTTGAGGAAGCGTCGGAGGCGCCAAGGGAGGAGTGGCCGAGTGGTTTAAGGCAGCGGTCTTGAAAACCGCCGCACGAGAGTGCCGGGGGTTCGAATCCCTCCTCCTCCGCTGCTTGCGGTTTGTTTTACTTGGGGGAGAGATGGCCGAGTTGGTCGAAGGCGCTCGCCTGCTAAGCGAGTGTATGGCGAAAAGCTGTACCGAGGGTTCGAATCCCTCTCTCTCCGCTGGTGGCCTGTTCAAGGATTTTTTTTGCGCGCCCATAGCTCAGCTGGATAGAGCGGTGGTCTACGGAACCACAGGTCAGAGGTTCGAATCCTCTTGGGCGTACCCGGATGCGGAAACCAAGGCGGGCGGAGCAGTCTTTGGGCGAGGCGACTGAGCATACGCCGAAGTCGGCCGACGAACGCTGGATGCGGCGCGCTTTGGATGAGGCGCTGGCCGCCGCTGAGGCCGGTGAAGTGCCTGTCGGTGCGGTGGTCGTGTCTGGCGATCAGGTGGTGGCCGTCGACCGCAACAGGCGCGAGGAGCTGCAGGATCCGGTGGCGCATGCCGAGATCCTTGCCTTGCAGCAAGCGGCGCGCCGCATTGGGCACTGGCGGCTCGAGGGTTGCACGCTCTATGTCACACTCGAGCCGTGCCCCATGTGTGCGGGAGCGGCGGTCAATGGGCGGCTCTCGAGGCTGGTCTACGGCGCGCGGGATCCCAAGGCGGGCGCGGTAGAGAGCCTGTTCGCCATTCCGACCGATCAACGACTCAACCATCGCCCGGCGGTCACCGGCGGGATTTTGGCGAGGGAGTGCGGCGAGGTGTTGTCGCGCTTTTTTCAGGATCTGCGCCGTCGGAAGTGATGTTCTTTGAGATTGGGAGAGATGGCCGAGTTGGTCGAAGGCGCCTGACTCGAAATCAGGTGTATGCATTGCATACCGGGGGTTCGAATCCCTCTCTCTCCGCAATAGCCCCAGCTCCCCCGAGCCGGCCGCCGCTCACGCGGCCGCCGTTGTTGGCAGGGGGAGTCGGTGCTCGAGTGCGCCGGTTCTCACTCTCGAGTTGGATTCGGAGAGATGACCGAGTGGCCGAAGGTGCACGATTGGAAATCGTGTGTGTCGCAAGGCACCGAGGGTTCGAATCCCTCTCTCTCCGCTGGCAAGTGTGACTCTTCCGTGGCGCTCGGCGTTTTTGGCCGGGGCGGCGCGGTTTGTGACAGTCAGGGTGTGGACGATCCGCGATCCGTGAACTCCGCCAGGTCCGGGAGGAAGCAACGGTAGCGGTGAGCGGATGCATCCGCGCCCTGACTGTCATCTCCTCACTGACTGAGGAACTGCCCCCCACTCCGAAGGCGCTTTGCAGCCCGCGAGCAGGTGCAAGACCAATGTCGTACCTCGTCCTGGCCCGCAAATGGCGACCGTCCTCCTTCGATGGCATCGTCGGCCAGGAGCACGTCACGCGGACCCTCAAGAACGCTATCAGCCTTGACCGTGTTCATCATGCCTACTTGTTCTGTGGTGCGCGCGGCGTCGGCAAGACCACCGCGGCGCGCATTTTGGCCAAGGCGCTCAACTGTGTCGTCGGCACCACGGCGACGCCCTGTGGAGAGTGTGACTCTTGTCGCGAGGTGACGGCGGGAACCTCAATCGACGTGCTCGAGATCGACGGCGCCTCTAACCGAGGGATCGCCGAGATCCGCGAGCTGCGTGAAGGGATCAAGTACGCGCCGGCGCGTGACCGCCATAAAGTCTATATTATCGACGAGGTGCACATGTTGACGCAGGAGGCGTTCAACGCTCTCCTGAAGACACTCGAGGAGCCCCCCGCCCACGCCCGGTTCATTTTTGCGACCACCGAGGCGCAGAAGATTCCCGTTACGATTTTGTCGCGCTGTCAGCGGTTCGACTTCCGTCGCATCCCCCTTGGTGAGGTGGTGGCGCACTTGGGGGGCCTGCTCGCCAAGGAGGGGATCGCGGTCTCTCACGAGGGCCTGCGTCTGATCGCGCGCGAGTCCGAGGGGAGCATGCGCGATGCGCTCAGTCTGCTCGACCAGGTGATCGCATTTGCCGGCGAAGATGTCACGGGTGAACAGGTCTCCAGGATTTTGGGGGTGGCGGATCGCGCTTGGCTGCACGAACTTTTGCAGGCGGTCTTTGCGCGCGACAGTCGTGCCGCGCTGGAGGTCGTCTCGCGAGTCAACGACTACGGGCTGGCGGTCAAGCCCTTCGCCGGTGAGATCCTGCAAATACTGCGCGATCTGGTGGTCCTCAAGGCGTGCGGCGCCAACGCCGGCGTCACCGATTTGGCCGACGACGAGGAGCAGCAGTTGCTCAAGCTTGCCGGCGAGACGCAACTGACCGATCTCCACCGTCTGTTTCACACCATGCTGGCCGCCGTGAGTGAGATGGCGACCTCGCGGCAACCGCGGATGGTGTTGGAGATGGTGCTTGTCCGCATGACCCAGCTCAGATCGTTGCAGCCGCTCGATCTGTTGTTGCACCGCCTCGCGCGCCTCGAGGAGGCGCTTAGCACCGGGCGGTTACCGACTCCCGCGCCGCTGACAGCGTCAACGACCGGCGGGGCGTAGTCCGCGCCGAGTGCGCCCGCGCCGAGTGATCCCGCGCCGAGCGCGCCCGCGCCGAGTGAGCCCGCGCCG
>PWKZ01000180.1 GCA_003559575.1 Bradymonadales bacterium
CACCATCTTCTCAACCCAGTTCGACGAGTTCCCAGACACTGGAGGGGTTCCCATCGCGGCCGACATGTCGTCCGACATCCTCTCCAAACCCTTGGATATCTCGAAGTTCGGGTTCATCTACGCCGGCGCCCAGAAAAACCTCGGCCCGGCCGGCGTGACTGTCTGCATCATCAGCGACGAGCTTCTGGCGCGCTGCTCCCGCGACGTGCCGACGATGCTCTCGTATCATACCTTCGTGGAGAAGGACTCGCTCTTCAACACCCCGCCGGTCTTCGCCATCTACGCGGTCCTCGAGACCCTGCGCTGGGTCAAGGAGAACGGCGGCCTCGAGGCCATGAGAGCACTGAACGAGGAGAAGGGACGACTCCTATACGGCATCATGGATGAGATGCCGGCATTCTACCGCGGCACGGCCGACAAGGAGAGTCGCTCGCTGATGAACGTGGCCATCCGGCTACCGAACGAAGAGCTGGAGAAGCGCTTCATCGCCGAGGCGGCCGAGGCGGGGTTCGTCAACTTGAAGGGCCACCGCTCGGTGGGCGGCGTTCGCGTCTCGATGTACAACGCCTTGCCGCTCGAGGGCATCAGCGGGCTCGTGAACTTCATGCGCACCTTCGCCCGCAATAATGGCTAACCCACCGCGATAGCGTCGATCTCCACCTGCACACCGAGCGGCAACGCCGCCACCTGGACCGTGGCGCGCGCCGGAGCATGCCCGCCGAGGTGTCGCGCGTAGATCTCGTTGACCTTGGCGAATTGACCGAGGTCGGTGAGATAGATGGTCGTCCGCGCCACGTCGCGCCACGTGAGCCCGGCCGCCTCCAACACCGCCGTGAGGTTCTTCATTACGCGCTCGGTTTGCTCCTCGACACCCCCAGCGACCACAGTTCCTGTGACCGGATCCAGCGGCACCTGACCCGATAAAAACACCAGGCCGGCGCCGGACACCCGCATGGCCTGCGAATACGGCCCAATGGCCGCCGGCGCGGCGGCGGAGGTGATCACTTCACACTTGGTCTCTCGCGTCATGGCTCTCTCTCCTACGCTCTCGATGCCCTCAAACCCCAGCTCGATGGTGAATTGGGGCAAACCGAAGGGCCGTTGAGTTCTCTCTCGCCGGGTGGATTTGAGTGTTTCCGCGTGGGAATCCCGGGGCGGGCCGACGATTAAGCCAGTCTAGCTTTTTTTGACTTGCGTGAGAACTAATCTTACGTTGAACGAGGCGCGCGACGCGCGCGCCGGCGACCGTCCTCGCGCCCGGCGTCAACCCGCAACTATACGGCTATGAGGTAGGCCAATGCTCGAGAGGATTGCAGCTTCGCTCCTCAACGATAGTCTCGCGCGCGCAGTCGGCTCAGGTGAGATCGCACTGTCCGACCACCCCGAGATCGTTATGGAGCGACCGAAATCCGAGGCCCACGGGGATTTCGCAACCGGCATCTGCATGACCCTGGCGCGCGATGCGCGCCGGCCGCCACGCAAACTGGCCGAGTTACTGATAGCCAACATCGAGGATCCCGAGCAGATTCTCGAGCGCGCGGAGGTGGCCGGGCCGGGCTTTATCAACCTGACCTTCCGCCGCGAGGCGTGGTTCGCACGCCTTCAGGAGGTTCGCGAGCGAGGCGCCACTTTCGGACAGACCAACGCCGGCGGCAATCAGCGCGTACTGCTCGAGTTCGTCAGCGCCAACCCGACCGGCCCGTTGCACGTGGGCCACGGACGCGGTGCGGTGGTGGGCGATGTCCTCGGCAACGTCCTCGCCGCGGCCGGCTTCGACGTGACGCGCGAGTACTACATCAACGACATCGGCAAACAGATGCGGCACCTTGGAGCCTCACTCTACCACCGCTACCGTGAGCTTCTCGGGATAGACGAGCCCTACCCTCCCGACTGCTATCAGGGCGACTACATCCTAGACATCGCCAAGGATTTCCTCGCGCGCCACGGTGAGACATTGAGGGACGCCGACTACGAAGGCGACGAGGCGGCGGGCAAGGTCTTTCGCGATTTTATCCACCGGGCCATTCAGGACGACATCCACGACGATTTACGAGAGTTCGGCATCGAGTTCGACAACTGGTTTGCGGAGAGCTCGTTGTACGACGACGAGCTGGTCTACGGGCTGCTCGATGAGCTTGAACGCAAAGGTCACATTTACACCGACGAGCAAACCGGAGCGCGCAAGTTTCGCACAAGCGGCTTTGGCGATGACGAGGATCGCGTAATCATCCGCGACAACGGGGTGCCGACCTACTTCGCCTCCGACGTGGCGTATCACGCCAACAAGTTCGCCCGCGGTTTCGACGTCTTGATCGACATCTGGGGCGCCGATCACCACGGCTACATCCCGCGAATGCGCGCCGGGCTCGGGGCCCTCGGCCACCCGCAAGAGGCGTTTGAGGTGCTGTTGATCCAATTCGTGAATCTCGTGCGCGACGGGGTCCCGGTCTCGATGAGTACACGCAAGGGCACCTTTGTGGACTTGCGGAAGGTGCGCGAAGAGGTCGGCAAGGACGCAGCACGGCTCTTCTTCATCATGCGCCGCCCCGACAGCCAACTTGATTTTGACCTCGAGTTGGCCAAACGCGCCAGCATGGACAACCCGGTCTACTACGTCCAGTACGGCCACGCACGCATATGCAGTATTCTGCGCAAAGCGGAGGAAGCGGGGTACGCCGTTGAAGACTACCATGCCGAGATGTGCGCGGCGCTCGAGCTACCCGAAGAACTCGAGTTGACGCGCAAGATCCTCGCCTATCCGGGTCTCCTGGAGAGCTGCGCGCTCAACCGGGAGCCGCACCACATCGTCTTCTACCTGCAAGATCTGGTGAAAACATTCCACGGCTACTACACTCGTCATAAACATACGGCCAAGATCGTGTCGGGCGATCCGAGCAAGCGTCAGGCGCGACTACTCTTGGTCGATTGCCTGCGAATAGTGCTCCGAAACGCGCTCGCCCTCCTTGGCGTGAGCGCACCCGAACGAATGTATCTGAACGAGGCCGAAGAGGAGTCTGCACCGTGAGGAACGCCGACAAGATCAAACCCAAGAGGATGATCGCAATCGACAGCCACCAGGTCGCCTACGCGGTTTTATTCGGGCTCTTGCTGGCCGGCTTCGTATTCGCCGCCGGGTTCGTGTTGGGACAGCGTCATGTCCCGAAGGGCAGCCAACCGCTGGCGGGAGTCAGTGCCTGCCTGGCGCTGATCGATGAGGCCGATTCCAGCGACTACGCCGCCACCGGCGACGGATCCATCGAGTTCGACTACGACGAGCGTGTCACCTCGGCTGACACGGCCACGCCCCAAACCAACCCGGTGGTCAGACTGCTCCAGAACGCCCCTCTCGACCAGGCTGTCGACGAGGAGGAGCGTGGCGGCGCGCGCCCCACCCGGGACGACCCGGCAGGCGCGCGCACCGCGCCCAGGCACGCGCTCGATTCGGTCCCCTCCGCGCCCCCGGGGCCCGGCCGCTTTTCAATCCAGGTGAACGCCTTTCGCCAACGTGAGCAGGCCCACGCTTTCGCGGCGCGCTTCATTGAGATGGATTATCCCGCCTATGTCGTCCCGGTGCGCTTGCCCGACCAGAACGAGCTGCATCGAGTCCGGATTGGCAGCTTCCAGCAACGTACCCAGGCCGAAGATTTCAGACGCAGTTTCGAAAGCCACCATGGCCTCTCGACAATAATTGTGACAGTCGACTAGGAAGGAAAAGAATGGACAGTCCGCTAACGGCGCTCTCACCAAAGAAACTATGGCAACACTTCGACAGCATCCGTCGCGTTCCGCGCCCATCCAAACATGAGGAGCAAATCATCGCCTTCTTGATTGACTGGGCCAATAGCCGCGACTTCAAGGTGGAAAAAGACGGCACGGGCAACCTCCTCGTCACCGTGCCCGCCACCAAGGGCCATGAGGGCCTGCCCGTGACCCTGATCCAGAATCATGTGGACATGGTCTGTGAACAGACCCCCGGACGCGGCTTCGACTTCAACAGCGATCCCATCGAGATCGAGATCCGCGATGGACATGTCTGGGCCAAAGGGACCACCCTGGGCGCCGACAATGGAGTCGGGATGGCTGCCGCCATGGCCCTCGCCGACGACGAGAGCGTCCCCCACGGCCCGCTGGAGCTACTCTTCACCGTCGACGAAGAGACCGGACTGACAGGCGCCACCAAAGTCGACTTTCCACACCTGCGATCGCGCCGAATGCTGAACCTCGACTCGGAAGAGATTGGGATCCTCTACGTCGGCTGTGCCGGCGGCGCGCAAGATGACATCGAGCTCGACCTGGAGACCACCACGACGACGCACGAGAAGGAAAACACGGCGCTGTCGATCTCGGTCTCGGGCCTGCTCGGCGGGCACTCCGGGCTCGAGATAGTGGCCCACCGAGCCAACGCGATCTCCATCCTGGCCCGGCTCCTCTGGTCACTTCACGACGAGGTGCCTTTCGCCCTGGCACGTATTGAGGGCGGCTCAGCGCATAACGCCATCCCTAACGAGGCCAACGCGCTCCTGGTCATCGCGGCGGCGGATAAAGTACGCGCGGAAGAGCTGATTGGCGCGTCCGCGCAAGCGGCCCGGCGAGAGTTCACCGGGGTCGAGACAGGGCTGACAATCAAGTCCTCCCCCAAGGAGATGCCCCCTTCGACGCTCACCACTGACGCCCGCGACCGACTGCTACGACTGCTGCTGGCGCTGCCCCACGGCATCTATGAGATGAGCGCGGACATGCCCGGTCTGGTTGAGACATCCAACAACCTCGCCACACTCGAATTCGACTCGAAGATCGAGGGCGCCGTGGCCCGCATCCTGATCTCGAGCCGCTCGTCGGTGCCCGAAGCGCTCGCCGGCTTGCGCGCCCGGATCACCGCGGTCACCGAGCTTGCCGCGGCGCGAATCACTCCGGGCGGAAGCTACCCCGCTTGGCGCCCGGATATGCAGAGCCCCCTGTTGGCACTATGCCGCGAGGAGTGGACCGCGCTCACCGGCAAAGAGCCGGAGGTCACCGCGATTCACGCCGGCCTAGAGTGCGGCATCATCGGAGAGAAGTTCCCCGGGATGGACATGATCTCATTCGGACCCGAGATCAAAGGCGCGCACACGACCCGTGAGCGAATCGAGATCGAATCGGTGGATCTGTTCTGGCGTTTCCTCAAGAGAATCGTCGTCCGCTAACGGCCGGTTTTGGGGATTGGGGGGCCAAGCACTCGCGCGCCCCCATCCGTTATCAAGAGATCGTCCTCGATGCGGATCCCGCCGATCCCGATGAAAGAAGCGACCGCGCTGTAGTCAATGAACTCTTCCAACCGCTTGGCCGCGCGCCAACGGTCGATGAGCGGCGGGTTGAAGTAGATCCCCGGCTCGACCGTGACCACGTGACCGACCTCGAGGGTCCGCGCCAAACGCAACGCCGAGAGCCCGAACTGCGCTGAACGCTCCCCTTCGGCGCCATACCCGACCACGTCGCCCAGATCCTCCATATCGTGGGCGTCGAGGCCCAACATATGTCCGATCCCGTGGGGAAAGAACAGCGCGTGGGCGCCGGCCTCAACCGCCTCGCTCACATCTCCCCGGATCAGCCCGAGGCCGTGGAGCCCGTCCGCGATGACCCGCGCCGCCAGCAAATGCATCTCCCGGTAGGATACCCCGGGACGAACCGCCTCGATGACCGCCGCCTGTGCCGCCAGCACGATATCGTAGAGATCTCGCCGACCGCCCTCGAGACTCTCGCCCACCGGGAACGTGCGAGTTATATCCGAGGCGTAGCCGAGCGGCGACTCGGCGCCACAATCGACTACCAGCAGATCGCCCGCGGAGAGCACATTGCCGTAGCCACTGTTGTGCAATATCTCGCCCCGCACCGTGACGATGGGCGGGAAGGACTGCTCGCGGTCGTGGGCCAAGGCCACGCCCTGCATCGCGCCCGCGATGTCGGCCTCGCGGCGACCGGGGCGGACCTCCAGCGCCACCGAAGCAAACATCAAGGCGGTCACGCCCAACGCGTCCTCGATTTGCGCCACCTCCTCTTCTGTCTTGATCGCGCGCTGTTCCGCAATGCACCTGATGAGACTCGGGCTGTAGCCCCCACGAACCTCCTCGAGAGAGCGACCCAAAAGGCCCATCAGGTCGAGCACGGTCTCGGCTCGATAGGGAGGTGGATAGTGAGACTCAACCCCACTCTCCGCCAACCTCGCCAGATGACCGGCAAGCTTGGCGCGGGGTGCCGTGCCGCTCAAGCCGGCGCCCGCGGCCCTCTCCTCGAGACTCGGGCCCGGACCACACCAGATGATGTCGTCCGGATGCGGAGGCGGCCCGAAAAGGACGTCGCGTCCGTCGGGGAGCATCAGGAGCGCCAGATTGGGAGCGTTTATTCCCGTGTAATAGAGGAGATGGGAGTCCTGCCGAAAGCGATAGGCGTTGGCGGCATAGTTGCGCGGCGACTCCCCGTGCCCAACGAGGAGGAGCGCGCGCGCGCGCTCCTCCTCGGACATGAGTGCGCGCAAGGCGCGGCGGCGGTTTTGATAGATCTCCGGCGTCATTGCTCAGCTCGCATGCGCTCGCCGTTCGGCGAGCTCGGCCAATTCTTCGGAAGGGATCGCGCCGGGCCGCACCACCACCGGGGTGCCGCCATCGAGATCGACCACGGTGGAAGCCGGCCCGGGGGGCAGGTCGCCGGCGTCCAGGAATAACCCGACACGGTGATAAAAATTCTTTCGCACCTGCGCCGGCGAGGCGGCGCCCGACTTTTTTTGTTTGTTGGCGCTCGACGCCAACACGGGCCGCCCGAGTGTCTCCACGATCCTCCGCACCAATTGGTTGGTCGGGATCCTCACTCCGATCCGCCCGTCTCCGGTGCCGAGCTGTCTTGTCACCTTGCGTGGGAGAGAGGGGTGGGCCGCAAACAGGATGGTGAGCGGCCCGGGCCAAAACTCTCTCCCAAGACGTTCGGCCAGCGGGCTCATCTCGACGACGACCTCATCGAGCATCCCGCGATTGGCAACGAAGACCAGTGAAGGCTTTTTGGCGGTGCGGCTCTTGGACTGCATCAGCCGGGTCACCGCCTTCGGGTTGGTGAGATCGGAAATGATCCGGTAGCTTCGCACGCAAGGCAGGCAAATGAGCCCCCCTTGGTCCAGGATTCCGGCGGCTTCATCGATAACTTCAGAGGAGACATCCTGGCCCACGACGGAGACGGTTTTCATCAAATTCTTCTATCCTCCCCGGCAGTTGCGGCCTGACGCCAAACGCGGCGGGGCCACAAGCGCCCATCCCTTAGACTCCCCTTAAGGTGTAACCGAAAAACATGATCGCGACAACGCAACGTTGGCCATAATCGTCGGTTCGTTCTGAGGAGCGAGCGTGTGGAGGCGCGTGCATGTGCAAGGAAACAAGCCGAATTAGGCGGAGGCCAACGCAGCGCCTACGTCGAGCACTAATTCGGTGCAGGTGACGCCGCCAATGAGCGCGGATCCGCGCGCGAATCGAG
>PWKZ01000083.1 GCA_003559575.1 Bradymonadales bacterium
GTCCGAAAATCCTGGGGGTCAGGGCGACCAGGCCGAGGCCCCATCTCGGCCGAGGGTGGCGGCGCGATGCGCGCGTCCTCTGATGGCCCGCTCCCAGTTCACGCTGATCGAGAATGAGAGCACGTCGAAGGATGACTCGAACAGGCCCCCGCCGGCCGGCGCGCCCGGCATGCCGTCGTAGTACAGCCGGCGATCACAGAGGACGTTGCCGTCCGGGCCGGTGCGATATCCCGTCTCGGCGTCGCAGAACGCGGCGGGGCGTTGCTGGTAGATGCGTGTCTCCTGCTCCGACAGATTGCGCGTCTCTTGAAAGATGTGAAGGTAGGCGAGCGACACCTCCACGCCGGGCCAGGGCATGACGGTCAGGCCGCCGCCGATGCCCCAGCGGTTGAACGACAGGAAATCGAGGTTGCTGTACTCGTCGGGGACCGCGCCGGTCTCGAAGAAGCCGCCGGCCCGCAGCCACAAGAGATCGCGCAAGACCATCACGTCGCCGCCGAGCCGCACGCTCCAGGTGTCGCGCCATCGCCGCTCGAGCGAGATGTCGTTCAGGTTGGCGCGCTGAAACTCGCCCGCCTCGGGGTTGATTTCCACGTCGAGGTAGGCGTCTTGGCCGAAGGAGACATCGAAACGGTCGATGCTGGACCAGCCCTCCCAGTTGATGTTGAGCTCAATGTCGAACAGCGGCGCCCCCCGGTGCCAGTGCACATAGCGCACCCCGGCGCTCACTTTGGTCGGCAGGGTGAAGTCGAGCTGAACCCGATCGTCACTGAGCTCGAAATCCTTGCCGTAGATGATGCTCCGCTGGCACGGATCGTCGGGTTCCGGCGGGTAGGTTTGGCACTCCCCGACGATGGCCGGCAACGGGGTCGTCGAGATGCTGCCGCGAGCCGAGATGTTGACCGGGATGACGGTCGCCGAGAGGCCGAACTCGAGGAAGCGAACGGGGCGGTACCAGGCGCCGACGGTCATGGTGAAGCGCAGCGGATCGCGGAAGGTGAGATCGGCCAACACCTCCCACTCGCTTGCGATGGGGAAGACCGTGCGGTCCTGATAGCCGTCGATGACGATTGAGTATTTAGAGGTCGGCATCGTCACGAAGTGAAAGCTGGCGCCGAGCCCAACGATCCCCTCGTACTGCCAGGCCACGCTCAGGGTGGGGTAGAGCATCAACATGTCCTGCGAGACGAACATGAAGCGCTGCGGCCCCGTGGCGGGGAAGCTCGAGGCGCCGACCGCGTTCGGCCCGTAGAGGCCGGCTGCGAAAGTCCAGTCGTCGAGCCCGAAGTCGGTGGCGAGCGCCATGCTCAACCCGAGCGGGAACAGTGGGTCGCTGTTTCTGACGCCGTCGAAGTGGACGAAGCCGTCGGGGTGGGCCTCTGAGCGCCAGGGTTGTTGACACTCAGCGCGGCGCTCGTCGCGGCAGTTCGGGTTCCAGGCCGGCGTCGGCGCGCGGCGGTAGTAGATGTCGAGCCAGGTCATGTTGTGTGAGATGAGCGTGTGGGTGCCGTGCAGCTTGGCCAGGCCCGCCGGGTTCAGCACGAGGGCCGAGAGATCGTCGGCGCGGACCGTGAACGCTCCGCCGCGACCGAGCGCTTTCGTGCCGTGGGTCGGATGTTCGAACCCGGCGGCGTATGCCGTCCCGGCCAGAGCCAACAGGAACAACGCACCAATCGCCAATGCTTTCACCGGATCTCCTACCCCACTCAAGTGGTGAGACTCAAGCCTCGTTTTCGGACCTTGCCCGTCGAAAGACGATTGATGCTACAATATCCCCCCGGGCGTGAAAAGCGTGAGCGCCAAATCTCGCAGTCGTGCTTCAGCGGTCGCGTTTGCCGGGATGAGCCGACGACTCTGGGGGTGGAGAGCATGAGGATACCTGTCCTGCTTTTTCTCGCGGCGACCGTCCTGTTGGTCACGTCGGCGCCGAGCCGTTGCTCGTCCGATCGCGCCGCGCGCTATCCGGACATCGCGGTGTTCGATCCGGGCGCGGCGGGAGACGCCGGACAGGTCGGTATCGATGTCTCCGAAGGGGCCGGGGCGCTCGGCTGCCAAGCCCTGTGTGGCGGGCAGATCGAGGATCGCGCCTTCAAGTTCACGCGGATCTTCGTCACCGAACCGAACGAGGACACGGCTCCCCAAGCCGGCGCGCTGGTTGATATCTTGAACGACTTGTGGTCGCGCGATCTGGCCTCGAACGTGCTCAACCTCGTCTTCGAGGTGGGTGAGGTGGACTATGTGGCGGGCGCGGCTTCCGTCCTGGTTGGGCCCGCGTGGTACCGCCGGACTCCGGAGGCCGTGGCGGCGAACCCTTCGCCGCGGCTCGATGAGGTGCCCGACGAGGATATCGAGGCGATTTGCCTTCTGACGCAGGCGGATGGCACTCCGATGACCGGCGACTTCTCGGCCGCCCTCGATGACACCTGTGCGTTCAACATCGACGGAGCCGGCAACGACCCGGACGGCGAGGGGGTCTTTTTGGCCTTCCACACCGGGCCCACCACCGATCCGGTAATCTGTGCCCCCGAGCAAGGACAGACCCCCGGGCTGTCGGCCAACACCATCCCGCTTATGATCCACGTCGCGCGCGGGCGCTTCGCCGATGACTGCGGCGCCATCGTGGACGGCTTCATGTCAGGTTGTATCGCTCTGGAGCACGCCAATCGCATCTGCATGTGCATTGATCAAGAATACAAATGTGAGCCCCAACCAGCTGCCGTGGGAGGATACTGCGCGCAGCTGTGCGGCAGGCATTTCTTGAACTTCGGTGACCTGGTAACCGATGTGGCCGGTATTCCGGAGACCTGCACCGTGATGGGCAAGCAGGGCATCCGGATCGCGGCCGAGTTCGAGGCGGTGGTCCTTCCCGCCGAGCGCTATGATCCACGGCGCTCCATCGACTGCCTTGTAGACTAAGAACAACTCGCTCGCTGCCCGGCGCGCGAGAGGAACCCGAAGGGGTTGGAGAGTTTTATGCGTTCAAACAAGATTCTGGTGGCGGTGGCGCTCGTGGGCGTGTTGCTCCTGGCCGTGGGTTGCGGGGCCGCGGCGCCGACCTCCGAGGTCGAACAAATCAAGCTCGAGATCTGCGCGTGTGAGGACGCCGAGTGCGCCGCCAAGATCGTCGCCGCGCTGCGAGACTTGCAGTCGAAGTATTCGCGCTTCGAGGACTCTGCCGCGGCGCAAGAGTTCATCAGTCGGGCGACCATCTGCGCGGTGAAGCTCGATCCCGAGCTGGCCGAGCGACTCAGCGAGGAGATTCGCTAGCTCGTTCGTGTCGGGAAACTCCTCTTCCAGGTGCGAGCTGTCAGCCGTCAGCCAAGTTACTGGAATCGCCAATCCTGAGCTGGTAGCTACCTCAGCACTCCGGCGTTTCTGGATGGGGACGCGCTGGTTTCCGACGCCATGCGGTAAAACCCCACTCGGATCTCTTGGCCCAGGTGGCGCTCGGGGCCGGTGGGGCGGTTTGGCAGCGTGGTCTCGTGGAGAGGGTCGTCGCCGAAGCGCGCGAACATCAAGGCGCAGCGCTCTCGCCCCTCCGGCTTCAGGTCGGCGCCGGCGCACCCCGAGCCGTGGTAATAGACGGCGTCTTCGTCCGCTCGCGGAGGTTTTTCGTTCAGCATCCGCCAGGTCCGGTCCTCTCCCAAATACTCGCCCATGAACTGATCGAGGCCCTGCAGGGCCACGTCGGTGCCCACGTCCACCTGCCAAACCACGGTGCCCGGCGGCAGCTCTCGACCGCGGGCGATGATGAAGCGATATTCGAGATCTGCGGTTCGCGGAGTGTTGACCGCGAGCATGGGGCCGGCAGTGGTGATCGCAAGAGCCAGCAGCGCGGTGAATTGGACAACGCGGCCGGCCGCCTGGCCGCACCGAGCGACGATCTGGCGATGAATTTGCGTGAATCCCGCCGCCGCCAGCAGCGCCGCCGGGAGGTAGAGCGCCGTCTGGTAGCGAGCGCTGGCGATGTGCGGGGCGGTCCCCTCGCCGAGAGGGGTATAGGCCGCGAGCACCAGCGCCATCACGGGAACGCCGGTGAGGAGCGCGGTGGCCGCGAGGCGCGCCTGCGTGTCGCGACAGAAGAGCGCTGTCGCCAGGCCGGTCAGCGCAAACGCCGTCGCGGCGAGTGGGACGAAGCGCGGGTGTCCGACGGTGATCATCCCGAGCGCGCTCGAGAATGTGGCCGGAGAGATGCTCGACAACCTCTCGATGAGGTTGTCGGGCGCCGTGGCGGCGCCGAGCGCGCCCAGAAGCAGGTGGGCGCCCAAGGCGGCCGTGAGCGTCCCGAGCACTGCCAGAGGGAGGCGGCGCGCCTTGTTGCCGAAGAGCGCCCAGAGGGCCAGCAGCCCCGCCGGCAGCAGCGCGAGCGGCGCCTCCGGGCGCGCGCCCAGGCACAGAAAGGCGGCCAGACCGGATGAGAGCAGTGGCCGCGCGCGCGTTTGGGAGGAGGGCGAGAGCGCCGCGGCGACCGCCGCCCAGAGGATCAGCGCCAAAAGCATCACATACGGCTGGCGTCCGGCCGATCCCGAGACTCTGACCAGGACGGGGTGCAGCGCCAGCAGCAGCGCCGTGCTCCATGCCATCATGGCGTGAGCGCGTGATTCTTCCGACGAAGCCCCCTCGGCGGGGCCGCGAGACCACCCCGCGAGCGCGACTATTCGCCTTGTCGCCGAAAGGGCGATCACCACCGCCAGGGAGCCCAAGAGGAGATTGATCCAGACTAACACCTCGTGATCACGGGGCAGCACCAAGAACAGAAGTCGCAGTAGTGCGTTGGGTGACGAGCCATAGCGGGAGTCGAGCCCGGGCTCGACGAACACATCGCCGAGGTTCATCCACAGATCCCCGGGCCCGAAGACGGCGAACGCCAGGCGAACCCCGAGCGCGCCGATGAACAGCAACAATAGCGCCCGCTCGCGGCGAAGACACCGCCACGCGGTCGCGGCTGTCAGCACGAGAAGCCCCAGCCAGGCGAGTTGATAGGTGAGGAGAATGGCGCGCGCCCTCCTCAGGCCGCCGTGGGCCGCGGCCCGGGGCGCGCCGGAGTGGCGCCACAGGTCACTTTCCTCGTGGGCGAGCCTTTCGAGCAGATGCGCGCCGAACTTCTCGGCGACTTCGCGTCCCGATTCATCTCGAGCGCTGACGGTCACCCGGGCTTGTGCGGTCTCGCCCAGCGCTCGACCGCCCTTAGCGCTGTCCGTGGGATGCGACAGGGTGACTTCGGCCGTGCTCGGTCCTTCGAGCAAGAAGCGGGCGACCGAACGCTCGATGCGCAGACCGTGAAAGCGCCACCCGGGGGCGACCTCGCCCCTGAGCGCGAACGGGGCGGCCGTTTCGCGCAGCTGCTCGGCCGCCTCCTTGGGGAGCACGTACTCGGCGATCCCACGGGCCGTCGGTGGTGGAGCCGAGGCCGCCCACAGCAGGGCACCGACACCAATCGCCAGGGCGACCGTCAACAGTATGTGCCACTTCCGTCGCATTGCCTCCCGTCGTTCGCGCGTCGAACCCGCTCTCATCATGCCCTCCAGGTGTGAGGGGGGCAAGGGCATTGAGGCTCCACTTGGTTCTGCACTATACTCCGGCCGACTGCCACCCCCGGCGCCGTGTGTCGGCTCACGAGACGCTCGGGTCGGAGCCGGGGCGCGGCAGACCGAAGAGGATCTCATGCGAGTGTTGTTTGTTCAGCCGCGGTGCGCGGAGGCGGTCAATTTGGAGTACGTCTCGCTCCAGTTTCCGCTGAACCTTGGCTACTTGGCGGCGACGGCGGCCGCCGCCGGTCACGATGTGCGCCTGATCGATCTGAACATCCAGCCACGAGCCGTCCTGGCGACGATGATCGAGGGATTCGCGCCCGAGATGGTGGGGGTGACCGCCATGACGGCCAACTATCCCATCGCGGCGCGAGTCATCTCTGAAGTCCGCCGCCGCGCGCCGCGCGCGGTGACGGTGCTCGGCGGCGCCCACGCGACGGCCTTGCCCGAGGAGATCCTCGCCGAGCTTCCCGAGCTGGACTATGTGGTGGTCGGCGAAGGGGAGGCGACTCTGGTCGAGCTGGCCCGGATAGTGGAGCGAGACGGCGATCCCGCGCTCGTGCGCGGTCTCGCTTGGCGCGACAAAGGAACGCCGCGACTCAACCCGCGGCGCGAATTTTCAAAAGAGCTGGACTCGTTGCCGTTCCCGGCCCGCGATCTCATTCCTCCGTCGCGCTACGACCGCCAGCACGCCTCGCGAGGGATCCCTCGGCGGTCCAGGCGCATCGCCGAGCTGGTGACGACGCGCGGCTGCCCTCATCGTTGCATCTTTTGCGCGAGCCACATCTGCACGGGTCGTACGCTGCGCGCCCGCGGTGTCGCCAACGTGGTGGCCGAGGTGGACGAGTGCATCGCGCGCTACGGGGTCCAGCACCTCTCCATCGAGGACGATGCGTTCACTTTTCACCGCGAGAACGCCCTGGCGCTGTGCGCGCGCTTCGCCGAGCGCGGTTTGACGTGGAACTGCAATTCGCGCGTCGACAATGTCGACGCCGAGCTATTGCGCAAAGCGGCCGCGAGCGGCTGCCGCAAGGTGTCTTTCGGGGTCGAGAGCGGCAGCCCACGGATCCTGGCCAAGACCGGCAAAGGGGTTACGTTGGATGAGGTGCGTGAGGCGGTCGGGCAAGCCAAAGCGGCCGGTATTCGCTTCGTCGAGTGCACTTTTTTGCTCGGCGCCCACCCGGACGAGACCGTCGAGGACATCGAGGCGACCGAGGCGTTGATGTATGAACTCAACGCCGATTTGACGAGCGTCTGTGTCACTTGCCCCTACCCCGGCACCGCGTTTGCGAGTCTCCTTCGGCGGCGCGGACTTTTGCCCGGCGGCGACTGGTCGGAGTATGTCTTGTTCGGTGACGTGCGGCCCTATGAGCGCCTGTCCTACTTGACCAGGGCTCAGCTTTGGTACCACCAGAAGAGGATGTTGCGGGGGTTTTACGGATCGCCGCGCTACGTCATGGGCCAGCTCAAAAAGCTCCGTAGCGCCGAGGAGGCGTGGTATTTCGCGCGCATGGGGGCGCTCTTTGCCAGGGAGTTTCTGATCCCCGACCGACTTCGCGCCCGCCTCAAACCCGGTGGTGGGTGCCATGTGTGAGAGGCCCGGTGCGGCGGCGAGACCGTCGGTTCTCCTGATCTCGGTTCAGGAGGATCTGGAGGTGCTGGGGCTCAAGTACGTTCACGCGGCGCTGTTGGCGGCCGGGTTCCGCTCGAAGCTCTTGTTTTTGCCGGGTGGGCTCGGGGGGCACAGAACCGCGCGATCTGAGGTGGCCGCCTTCGCCCGCCGTGCGGCGCCGCTGTTCGCCGGCATCAGCGCGATGGCGGTGGAGGCCGACGCCGCCCGGGAGGTCACGGCGCTGTTGCGCGAAGTGCTGCGCGTCCCCATTGTCTGGGGCGGGATCCACCCCACCGTGGCACCCGCCGACTGCCTCGGCGATGCCGATTTGGTCTGCCGCGGCGAAGGTGAGCGGGCCGCGGTCGCGCTCGCCGAAACTCTCGAGGCGGGCGGTGATCCCCGCTCTGTCGCCAACTTGGCCTACCTCGGGCCCGACGGTGTCGTCGTCAGCAATCCGCTAAACCCACTGGAGTGCGATCTCGACGCCTTGGCAAGTATCGATCATCTCCCGCGCTCTTCGTTCGTGCTTGATCGAGGCCGTGTCGCGCCGCTGACCCGCGCGCTCTTGCGGCGCTATAGTCGCTATGGCGGGAGCGTGCTGAGTGTTCTGACCTCTCGCGGGTGCCCGTTTGGTTGTACCTACTGCTGCAATCGGCGCTTGACTGAGCTCTATGGGACAAGACGGATTCGCCGTCGCGGCAACGAGCTGGTCATCGCCGAGTTGACGCGCGCGCTCCGCCGGCATCCGGAGATCAAGTTCGTCCATTTTCACGACGACTCGTTTTTGACTGCTCGGATGAGCGGGCTCGAGCATTTCTGCCGTCTTTATGCCGCCCGGGTGCGCCGCCCCTTTTTCGCCAAAGCCGTTCCCTCGGAGGTGACCCCCCGGGCGCTCGCGGCGCTCAAAGCGGCGGGGATCGCCTGGCTCAACATCGGGTTGCAGTCGGGCAGTGATCGTGTCTTGCGCGAGGTTTATGAGCGCAACACCACGCGCGCCGATTTCCTGCGCGCCGCCGCTCAAGTGAAGGCGGCCGGCATTGCGCCGTGGTACGATGTGATCCTCGACAACCCCTTTGAGACCGATGACGATCGCCTTGCCACCGCCTTGACGCTCGCGCGCACTCCGGGGCCCTTTTACCTGAAACTCTTCTCGTTGGCGCTCTATCCGGGCACGACGCTCCATGAGCGCGCCGCGGCTCAGGGGGTGGCCATCGAGGACGCACGGCGCAAGGACTATTCCGTCTACAGTCCGGATCGCCTCAACACTCTCATTCGGTTGGCGGCGTTCTTGCCCTCCGAGTGGACCACGCGCTTGGTGCGACAGCATCGAAATGGAGGCCACGGCGTTACGAGCGGTCTTGCGCTACTGGCGGCGCGGATTGTCTCCGCCGCGTTCATCGAGCCGGCCGTCTACTGGCGGCTGGCCCGTCTGTCGCGTCGGGGATCGGTAACGGCGGCGTTGGCCAGCCTCCCGGTCTATGCCCGAGATGGCTTGCGGCGGTTTCGCCTCGGAAGTCGGCAAGTCCTGCGGGGGTGGGGCGGGGCTACATGAACATCTGGCCGAGGGCCTCGAGGTGCGAGAGGTCGCCGGTTTCCTCAACCTTGGTGAGCGCGGCCAGGAGCTGTTCCATCACCTCTTTGATCTGATCCTTGTCGTCTGCGATCTTGGCCATCGTCTCGGAGACGTTCTTCTTGGCTTCGGCCAAGTTCTCATCCCAGTCGGAGGCCAGGTCGGCCGGAACCCAGCGGCCCTCCACCTTGCTGAACTCAATCGTGTGGGTCTCGTCATCTATGGTGACCACGACTGTCGCCGAGTCGTCGCTGGAGTCGGTGATGGACGTGCCCAGCGAGTCGCGCATCGCCTTGAAAGCCTTGAACTCATCCCTGCTCATGGATTCAAAGCGGCTCATGCCCTGGGTCATGAATTTGGCGCCGTGCTGGGCCAGGAAGCCGGCTGCGTTCAGGTTCTTGAAAGAGTCGTACTCGAGGAGTTTGGTGTCCTTGAGGAAGGTGTGGAACTCTTTGACCCCCTCGATCGCCTCGTCGGCGTCGAAGGGCATGCCGGCCGCCATCCCGGCTAGCATCGCACCATGCTTCTCAAGGATTGCCACGACCATGTCGATGATCCGGACACCCAGCTCGAAGATCTCTTTGTCCATCTTCGAGGTGGCCTCGGTGATGACCGCCTGGACGTCGTTTTGATAACTCGGCGGAAGAAGGCCAAAAATCTCAACCGGCTGGTTGTTCTTGAGGGCCTTGACAGCCTGCTCGATCACTTTGTCCGGGGAGTCGGCGGGCTGCGTGCGAACTGCCGCCGGGGCGCCCGGCTCGGCGGAGTCTTTTTTTCGGCAGCCAAAGACGCCGGCCGACAACGCCGCGCAACACATCGCCACGGTCATGATTCGGAACAATCTCATTAGCTTCCTCCTCTGCTTAAACTGCAATCGGGGACATAGACGGTATAGGTGAAAGCTGAGCCGCGGAGAACTTCAGCCTTCCACTCAATATCACGTCGAATAGCGCATTTTGAGACACATGGCAACTTTACCTTACCATAAGTCAGGGGGTGATTTCGAAGGAGCGGGAGGCCAGCGCCAGCCCGTTCTCATCCTGAAGCTCCACCGTCCAGCGGCCGGCGCTTTCAGGGCCCAACCGCTTCCTTGACCATGTGCGCCAGCGGGCGGCGTTGGATCCCACCGGCAGCTTCGACCGGCCGCGATCCACTCCTTCTTGCTTCCAGACGAACTGCACTTGGCGTTGGCGTGAGCTGTCGTTGGCGAGCACCGCGTAAGCCCAAATGCCCTCGTCGGAGACCGAGAAGCGGTTGCTCATATGGCGCGGCTCCCGCTCGTCGCGGTCCACCTCGAGGGCGGTCGAAAGCTCCAGCACTTTCAGGGTGTCGTCGGTGACGTCAGGTCGGCCGGCGGACGGATACTCGGGCGCGTCTTCGAGTTCAGCCGTGGGGGCAGGTGGGCGGGGTTGCGCCGACGGCTCTGTCCCGGGGGCGGTCGGCGCCCTCTTCGGTTGGGACGGTGGTTGGGCATCGGAGGCGGTCGGCTCTTCAGCCGGCTGGAGGGTCGGGTGAGGTGTCCGGTAATGTGGCGGTTTCACCTGTCGGTCGCGCTGCGCGGGCGCCGGCGTTCGCTCTTTCGCCTTCAGCTCACGCTCGAGCTCGGCGCGGGCGATTGCGCGCATCTCCTCGCGCAACGCCTCCATTTGCTCCGGGCTTGGAGATTGCGGCGTCTCGTCTTTCGTCCGGCACGAGGATCCGAGAACAATTAGTGCCGCAAGAGAGAGCGGTAGGAGCGCTCTCGCGCCTCGCCGGCAAAGCGCAGGCGATCTCGGTCGACAATGCTTTGTTCTTTTCTTGAGTCGCATCATACCGTCTCCATCAGTTGTCGGCCCTTGGGGCCGCTTGAGGTTTGGCCTCCAACTGTAGCATTCTGGACCCGCGGTGTCCCGGGGGGCAATCATGGTGAATACCAATCGCTACAAACCACTCCTTCTGTTTGAGGACAACCACCTCGTGGCCGTCTCGAAGCCTGCCGGTTGGTTGGTGCAGCGCGATGAGGTGGGTTCGCCGTCCGTCGAGGAGTGGCTCAAAGAGCTCATCAAGGGGCGTGACCACAAACCGGGCAACGTCTATCTGGCGGCCCTGCACAGGCTCGATCGCCCTGTGGCGGGCGTGGTCCTGTTTGCCAAGACCTCCAAAGCGGCATCGCGGGTCGCGGCCGAATTTCGTGCCCGCCGAGTATTCAAGTCCTATTTCGCGTTGGTGCAAGGCAGCCCTCCGCGGCGGAGCGGGGTTCTCAACCATCACCTGGTTCGCGACGGGCGGCGGCGCAAGACCCTGTGTGTCACGCCCGATACTCCGGGCAGCCAAGAGGCCGTGCTGAACTATCGTCTCGTCGAGATGGCCGAGTGGTTTGAGAGTCCCCTCGAAGCGCCTCCCGGGACGCTGCTTGAGATAATCCCCCATACGGGGCGCAGCCACCAGATTCGGGCTCAACTTGCGGCATTGGGGTGCCCTCTACTTGGCGACACCAAGTATGGCGCAAAGGCGGCGCTCCCCGCGCGCAATATCGCGCTGTTCGCCCGGCGCTTGGAGTTCTCTCATCCCATCACCGCTCTGAAGGTGGTGATCGAGACCGCGCCGGGGAGAGGCTGGCCCTGGGTGGTGATTGATTAGCTGGAGCGCGCTCGCCAGCGCGCGAAGACTCCGCAGGGCAGGGGTAGTGGTGCCTCGGGTGAGGTCTGGAGGCTGTCGCCGCACTCTAGTTGCCCTCCCCGCGAGGCGAGCAGAGGCGCCAGCAGGTTTGCCAGGGCCGGCGCGACGATACCTGGAGTGTGACAGGTCAGCAGGAACCCGAGCGGTTCTCTCGAGAGGAGCGCGAAGCAGTCGTCCAGGAGCGCTGCCAGGTCGCGCTCCAGCTTGAAGACTTGCCCCTGGCGCCCCCGCCCGAAGGTCGGCGGATCGAGCACGATCAGATCGTAGCGGCGCTCGCGACGTATCTCGTTCTGCACATATTTGTGGGCGTCCTCGACGATCCAGCGCAGGCCCGCGTCGTTCAACCCGCAATGGGTCGCGTTTTCGCTCGCCCAGCGCACCACGCTGCGCACGGCGTCCACGTGGCAGATGTCGCTGGCCGGACTCTTCCGGCCGGCCGGCGCTCGGAGGTGGCCGGCCTCGGCCAGCGCCGCCGCCACGGCCAGGGTGGTCCCCCCTGTGTAGGCGAACAGATTGAGCAGCTTGAGCGGTCGATCAGCGGCCGACACCAATGTGCGCAGCCACTCCCAGTTGGGTGCTTGCTCCGGGAAGATCCCGAGATGCCCGAGCCCCGAAAGTCTCAACTCAAACGCGACGTCGCGCCAGCGTACTTCGAAGCGGTCGGGGACAGGGCGATTGAACGTCCAACCGCCGCCCCCCGACGTGCCGTGAGAAAAGGTCGCGTGGGCCTCGCGCCACAGCGCGCGTGGCCGTCCCGGACGCCAGATGGCGACGGGCGCCGGACGCGCCAGGAGGTATTCGCCAAAGCGCTCGAGTCGCGCGCCGTCTCCGCTGTCCAAATACTCGTAGTCGAAAGGGGCGTTCATCAGCGCACTTCAATCGGGTTGCCGTAGATCCAGGGGTAGGAGCGCAGCAGGCTCGGCTTGGTGGTCAGCCAGGGGGCGAGATGATCGGCGCTGATATCGATCTCGAGCCGGTAGCGGCCGGGGCCCGGCGCCTGGACGTCGAGCGGCCCATCCGATTGAGCGACCAGCGTGGTCCCCTCCTCGGTGACGCGGTAAAGCCTCAAGTCGGCCGACACCGGGAAGATCGCGTCGCCGATCCGTGCCTGGGGGACTGTCGCTCGCAAGTGAACGCCCTCGTAGTCCCCCTGAGCCTCGATCACCTCACCCATCAGCGCCATGTCCTCGCCTCGCGCGGCGTGGAAGTCGAACCCCACCGGGCTGCCGAGTACCTCGAACACCATGTAGAGCCGCCCGGTCTTGAACGCCTCGCGCGCCGCTGCCGGGGTTTTTTCGGGCACCAGGAGGTGGTTGGCGTACCACTTGAACATGCGGCGGTAGGAGTCGGCGCGTTCGCCGTCCCCCATGGGCTGCGGAAAGACGTTGCGGTGGGCGTCGCTGCCGGCGAAGCCCGCGATCATGCGCTCACCGAGGATCTCGTCCCACCGCTCGCGGTAGAGCGGGAGGTGCTCGTGAAACTCGAGAAACACGAGATCGGCCGGTGGGCGCCTGTCGGGCTGAGTGAAGTATTCGACGAACGCGACTGCGGCGAGTCCAAGATCGAGCCCTAGCTCGTCGCGGTAATCAGGGGCGATGAGGACGTGCAGGTTCCCGATCTCGAGCGCGTCCAGAGAGGTCTCCAGGAGCCACTCGCGCGGTTGGCTCTCCACGTGAATCGCGGCGATGACCGCTTCTTGCGCGCGCATGAGTGCGATCCCCTCCGGCGATGAGTCGCGGTAGGCGGCGCGGAGTGTTTCGGGCGTGTCGCCGGCCGGGTGGCCCACGAGTCCGATGGGCGAGACTCGGCCCGAGCTACCCTCCAGCCCCGGCATTAGCAGCGCCTCGTGGCCGTTGTCGCAGGGAATCGCGTTGGCGCTGCGGCGATCATTCTCCAGGATCCACCGGTCGCCCTCCCGATGCAGGAAGAGCTCGTTGAAGTCCGGGGTGTCGGCCATGTAACTGTAGTGCTCACTCATCATGGCGATGTCGACGCGAGTGGTGCACAGCGCTTCACGCAGATCGTCGAGGCAGGCCTCGTTGAAGGTACCGTCTTCGAAGACGGGCTCGTTGTCACAGGCGTCATGGGAGTATAGGCTGTGGAGGTGGATTATCGTGCGCAATGCTTGATAGCCGTGGGGCGTCTCCAGCTCTTCGGTCGGCGGTAGTCCCCACGGAAAAGGCGGCGGCTCGAGATCGGTCGCCGTGTCCTGGGGGGCGGGGGCGGTGTCTTCGAGTGGGGGCGGCGTGTCAAGTGGCGCGAGATCCGGGCTGGTGTCCCCCGGTGTGGCGCTGGTGTCTTCACGGCCGGTGTCCGGAGTCGAAACAGTGTCCGGCGGCGCTGTCACATCCGAAGAGACGTCGGGCCCATCAGAGCCACAGTACCAGCAGAGCCCCGCCGACAGCGCGGCCAACCCCCATTTCAGCATTTTCATTCGACAGGTGCTCATCGTTCTCCTCCGTACATCGTTCTCCCCGCCCCTTGGGTATTGTCATGGAGGTCGCCCCGAAGGGCAACCCCATCATAGCTTCCCGTAATCGTCGGCCCATCCTGGGAAACGCGGACGGATTCACGCGCATCTGCGGCGTCACCTGCACCGAATTAGTGCTCGACGTAGGCGCTGCGTTGGCCTCCGCTCGATTTGGCTTGCTTCCTTGCACTTGCACCCGCCTCACTCCCCTCGGTCCACGGACGCGGTGGAGGATTGAGGTGGGGGTGCCACGTTGACAGCGCCGGTGGGCCTCCGTATCGTCGAAGAGTGGCAGGTGGTTGCCACAGGGGGAACGATGCGGCCTCGCTTCAGCCATTCGGTGCTCGTGTGGGTTTTGCTGGGGGCGGCGGTCGGTCTCGTGGCAGGGGCCGGCATGTGGCGTGGCGGCGGCTCCCCTGAGAGTGAAGAGGTGCTCGCTCCCGCGCCGGACATACCCCCACGAGAGAGTCGCGAACCGCCGGCGCCGAGAGCGCCCCGTGAGACTTCGCCGGACGGCGAGCATTCGCTGTACCACTGCCCGCCACATCCCGACTATTGCCCCTGCCCTCCCAGCCCTGAGCAGGCGCTCCAGCGCGCGCTCGAACAGCCCGAGGTGCGGCGGTTGCTCTATGCTGCCGACAGCGGCCAGCGTCGCCATATGGCGCGGGTTGATCCCATCAACCTCAACGGCCTGGCGCGCGTCTACGCCTCGCTCGACGAGTCGGGCCGCAGGCTCGTCAGTGGGCTCGTGGATGAGCGGCACGAGATGGCGGAGCGCCTCAACGAATTGTCGGCGCAACCGGACCCGTCGCAATATGGCCTGGACGGCATGCCTCTCGAGGGGGAGCACATTGAGGAGGGGGGCGAGCCGGCCGCTTCGGAGCCCGTGGCCGAGAAGGTCGACTTCAGGTTGCGTGATGTGGCGACTCGTGAGCTGCCACTGTCTCAGATGGTCATGGACGATCTCGGTTTGTCCGAACTCCAGGCGGCCGAGATCGAGGATCTCATGCACGGTGGGATGGCGTCCAAGTACGACGAGCTGCGAGAGATCTATGCCGATATGATGGGCGATCCGGCCGCGGGGCAGGATTTTACGGTGGCGGCCCTGGTGGACGCCATCCGCGCCGCCAGCACTTCCGAAGAGTTCGCGACCGCGGTGCGTCAGATAGCGCAGGAGCGAGCGGGCACCGCCACCGCGCCCGACGACGGCTCGGGTTCTCACGCCGAGCGAATGCTGCGCGCCATCTTCCTCCATGAGGAGGAGATCCGGCGCGCGCTCGAGGAGCTCTTGGGGCCCGAGCTGGCCGAGGCGCTGCTCAAGCACTCCGAAATGAGCGGCACCGATTTCAGCTTCGACGTCGGCCGTCGGTGATCCTCAATTCACTCATCAAACCTAGCACCGAGCAGGTCGAATCCACCCTTGCCTAATCGCCTCCGGCGTGGCACGCTTTCGGCGGTGGGCGGACACTCTTTTCTTGGGGGGGGTAGCGATGTTGCGCGTTTTGTGTGGCTTGGTGTCTCTGTTTTGTGTGCTCGTTGCGCTCAACGCTTGCAGCGAAGACCTGATCTCGACCCCTGACGTGGTCGCGCCGGTGAGTGACACGGTGGCCGACGTGGGCGATCCCGACCTCGTTGCGCCGTTGCCGGATGAGGACGTCTCGGACGCCGTGTCGCCCGATGCGGTGGAGGAGGACACCGACCCTCGCCCCCCGTGCGTTTGCCACACCGAGGACGACTGTTGCGACGGCTGTTATCCAATCAATGAAGGTGGGGCTTGCGACGACTCAGACCCTTGCACGGTCGACACTGTGTGTGTCGAGGGGGTCTGCGGCGGTGGTGCGCCGTTGGAGTGCCCGCCGCCTGGCATCTGCCAGCAGGGCGAGGGCTACTGCGCTGAGACGGGCTGTGTCTACGAGGCGCTCGCCGACGGGACACCCTGCGAGGCGCTCGACGGAGTGGCCGGCAGCGGAGTCTGTCGGCGGGGTGAGTGCGCTGGTTTCGGCGATTGTGATCGGCGCTCTTATGGTCAACCGGTGCGTTATCCGTGCAACACCTCCGGCGAATGCGCGAGCGGGATCTGCTTCCGCCATGACTCGTGGCGGACCTACTGCACCGAAGATTGCGGCGCTGACGGCCGCTGTCCGGCGGGGATGGAGTGTCTCGACGCGGGCCTCGATGAGGGGTTCGTCTGCCGGCTGATCGATGGGCGCGCCACTCTCCCGGGCGACGGGAGTCAAGCGCTCTACCGGGTCTGCAACAGCGACGAAGACTGCGAGGGCGGCCTGTGTCTGGCTATCGGCGGCGAGAAGTTCTGCACTCGGGACTGTCAAGCACCGGGCGGTGGCGGAGGGGATGACTCGTTGTGCCAACCGTGTGGGAGCTGTCGCGACGACGGCGACGCCGCCGGGCTCGAGTACAAGTACTATTGCCGCCCGCGTGGCTCGAAGATGGTCAGCGAGGGCTGCGAGCTGAGCCTCGACTGCTATCGTGGCCTGTGCCTCAACTACTACTGCACCGAACAGTGCGTCATTGTCGCGCCGGGGGTCGATACTTGCCTCGACGGGTTGGTGTGTGTGGCCGATGGATACGACGGCAGGGTCGACATTTGTGTTGATCCCGCCGATCTCGACAAGCCGCTTGGCGAGCTCTGCGGTGAAGACTACCAGTGCATTTCCGGCTTTTGTGGGACCTTGCTCGGAGAGCGTCGGTGCACCCGTGACTGCTCGTTCGATCCCTGTCCGGAGGGGGTCTGCGTCGTCTCGCGGCGCGACTCGGTCAACACGATCATCTCGCTATGGGATGAGGACGGGCTCGAGCCCCTCGAGGGTGACGACAACAGCGGCGAGGGGACCCTGTCGCTGATGGAGTACGAGTTCACCGAATCGGGCCGCTTTGCCATCGAGGTCCACGGCCGATTTGCCAGTAGCGCCGGGTACTACACCTTGACCATCACCGGTGAGGATGAGCCCGAAGAGTTGCCGACGGTGCGCGAGATCGAGCCCAACGACGAATTAGAGACCGCGCAGGCGGTGGTTTGGCCGGTCCGCATCGAGGGGCGGCTCGAGCGCGAGGACCACGATTTCTATTCCTTCGAGGTCGAAGTCGCGGGCGACCCGGTAATTCTCAGGTTCGCGACCGGGGCGGTGGACGTGGGCGCCTGTGTCCCCGAGGAGCGCGCCGGCGGGCTCGACTACGGTGAGCCGTGCCTCGACGACTTCGAGTGTGCCGACGGGCGCGAATGCTACCGGGGGCGCTGCACCGTGGTCTGTGATCCCGAGGGAGAGCCTTGTCCCTCCGGTATCTGCTTCGAGTTCGACGATGTGGGGCCCTACTGCGTGCCCGACGAGGTTCTCGGCGCCACCCCATACGGTCGCGGGTGCGAGTACGACTTCGAGTGCGAGGACATCTGCTACTTTGATCCCTGGTCTTTTGACAGCTACTGCAGCGGCCCGTGTCCCGAGAGCGAGCCGTGCCGCTTTGGCATGGGGTGTTTCGAAGATCTGTGTGTACTGGCTCTGGCGGACAAGTCCTATCTCTTCTCCCCCTGCCGGATTGATCAGGACTGCGAGACACTGCGTTGTGAGGACGGCGTCTGTCGCGAGCTGTGCGACGAAGACTGGGATTGTGAAGGCCACGACCTCATCACGCCCGAGCCCTACGGGATCTGCTGGCCGTGTCGGCCGGAGCAGGGCACGATGGATTGCAACCCCGACTGGCCGTTTGGCGGCAACGCATGCATCAGCGGCGACGGCGTCGAGTACTTCTGCGCCACCGACTGCTTCTGGGATCGAACGAGCTGCCCGCCCGGCACTCGTTGCTATCAGGTGGACTGGGGCACTTATGTCTGCGCGCCGCTCTCTCTGTCGTGCCGAGCCGGATCGGCGTGCAACGGAGATGGGCGCTGCGTGCGGCCGACCTCGCACCTTTTCGAGCCTTGCCGCGAGACGGCCGAGTGTTTCGAGGGGCGTTGCGAGCGTGGCCTGTGCCAGCCGCTCGCGGATTGCAGCGAGGATCACGAGTGCGGCTGTGCGCATTTGGGGTGTGTGGGCGGCTTGTGCGAGGTGGTGGTCGGGATCGGCGAGGTGTTGGAGGTCGAGCCCAACGACACCCTCGAGACGGCTCAGGAGCTGAGCGATTTTCCGGTGCGGGTGCTGGGAGAGTTCGATCCGCCCGGCGGCGGTGAGGGAGATGTCGATCTCTACAAGGTCACGCTGTCGGCCGGCGACGTGCTGGATGTCTATACGGGGAGCTTTTGCGGCCTCGCCTCCGACACTTACATTATATTGCGAGACGCCGACGGGGAGATGTTGCCGGGGTACGCCAACGATCACATCGCGCCGGACATGGGCAACTTCCAGTCGTATGTCGGCGACTATGTGGCCGAGAGCGCCGAGGTGGTCTACATTGAGGTCGGCCGCCTGCGGCCGGGGAGGACTGTCAAAGCCGGCTACACACTGACTGTCGAAGTCTTTCCGAGAGCCCCGAACGACACCTGCGACGGCGCCGTCACCCTCGTCGAGGGCGATTACGACCTCTCGCTCGAGGGGGCCACCGACGTCAACTCGGCGGCGCAGTGTGTCGGTTGGCCTGCGCCGGGCAAGGATCTGGTCTATCAGCTCGAGATCCCCGAGGATAATCTTTTGGTGGTGGAGCTGTGGTCCGATTTCGATGGCCAACTTTATCTCGCGACCGACTGCGACGATCCGAACGCCTCTTGTCTGGTTGGGGTCGATTTGGTTTGGGCGCCCGGATATGAGCGGCTGGCATATGCCAATGAGACCGGCGCCGCTCAGACTGTCTGGCTGTTTGTCGATAGCTGGCCCCTGCTCGAAGATGGGCGGCTTATCGTCTCCGAGCGCGATTTTGCGCTGAACATCTACTATCACGAGATCGTCGCGCCCGAGAACGACTCTGCGGCGGGGAGCCTGGAGCTGACCGGCGACGGGGTCCATTGGGGCACCACGGTTGGTGCCGGGAACACTTACGATCCCGGCGAGGAGGGGTGCGCCGACCAAAGTCTCATGGGCCCCGATGTGGTCTATAGCTTTACGCTCGACCATGGCGAATTCATGAGCGCCACCACCGAGAGCACCTTCCCGGTGGTGCTCTATGTCGTGCTCGATCCCGACGACCTCTCCACCTGCGTGGCCTCCGGCCGGGGGGCGATAGCCGTCGCCAACGACGATCCCGGCGCCGGTAGCCGTCTCTATTATTTGGTAGTCGACGGAGCGGCGCCGGAGGATCGGGGGGTCTTCGACCTCGAGGTCGTCTTCGGGGCGCTCGGGCCGTGCGCCGGCCCCTGCGTCTTCGATCCCGAGGATCCGGTCGAGTTTTGTGTCGGATCGGAGGCCTCCTCGGTCTGTTATTGTGATCCCGAGACCTCGTTACTGACTCGGTTTGATTGCCACTCGGCGTGCGTCGACGGGGGGCGGTTGGCGGGTACGTGCCGGATGGTCCGGGACACCCCGCGTTGTGTCTGCGATTACGACTGCTCCGACCCGTTCACCATCGCGGTGCATTGTAGCTGGAATATTGCGACGTCATGCACTTGCAGTGCGAGCGACCCGTGCGATTGGGTCGAGAACGGTCGCTGTGACGACATCTGCGCCGAATTCTATCCGGACGATCATTTCGACGACTCCGTCGACTGCGCTGAAGAGAATTGAACTAGCTCTCAATCCCTCAGCATGCAGCTCTGTGAATGAGCTCGCGCAGCATGCAGTGGTGCGAGCGCTGAGGCGCGGTCCTGCTTTCATTGAGGGGTGAGAGCGTACGTGCGAATATGCGGGGAGATCTCGGCACGTTTCACTCGCCGAGCGTTGCGGGGGCTTTGGGGGTTACCAGGATCCGTGCGAGCCGTGCGAGCCGTGCGACCCGTGCGACCCGTGCGACCCGTGCGACCCGTGCGACCCGTGCGACCCGTGCGACCCGTGCGACGAGTGTGACCCGTGCGAGCCGTGCGACGAGTGTGACCCGTGCGAGCCGTGGGAAGCGTGCGACCCGTGCGAGCAGTGCTCGGAAGCCAGGAGGTCGGATCCGTACTCGGCCGGGGAGAGCCCGTTCAAATCAAGGTCGTGGTGAAGATCGATGTCGGAGAGAAGCTCGGCCTCTTCACCCATCGAGTCGCCCGCCATGGTTCCCGCCAGAATAACGAAGGTGGCTATTTTGGCGGCCGAGCCTTTGGTGACTTTGCCCTCCTCGCTCGAGAGAAAGTCGTTTACGCGACGTTGGATCTTTGGAATTTTAATACTCATGCGAGTGCCCTCCCCTGTGGGGTGCCGTTGTCCAGTCCGCGCTTGGGTGAAGCGACTATTCTATTGACTCAAGAGGGAGTTAACAGGGCAAGCCCCGCCATTCATCAATCCTCCCATGATGAGCGTAGACGAAGTCGCAATATGTGTCAAGCCGGACTGAGCAAACTTTTTATTGAAAAGTTGAGATGCGCCTCATCAGCTCGTCGATGACCTCGGTGGCGACGTCGATCTCCGGGACGGCGGCTTCGAAAGCGCTGAAGTGGGGGTTGCGGTTGCACTCGAGGATCCAGGATTCATCGTTCTCATCGCGAAAAAGATCGATCGCCGCGAAGTCATAGGGCGCCACTTGCATCACCCGCGCGCCAAGCTCCGCGACGGTGGCGCTCATGGTTTGTCCCGCGCGGACGAAGCGGGCGCCCTTGGCGGCGTTGCCGAGGCCCCCGGCGGCGGCGTGTTTCTTGACGACCCCAAGGCAGCGCTGGCCGAGCATCAGCACACGATACTCGGTTCCAGCGATGCGTTGCTGGAGCATCAGCGGTTCGGTGAAGTCGAAGTCCACCAGGTAGCGCGCGAGGTCTCTCGGGGAGTGTAACGTGACGATCCCTTCGCCGAGAGAACCGCGGAGCGGCTTGCGTAGCAGCGGGAAGGTTTCGGGGGGGGGAGGAGCGGCTCTCACCGATTCCGGGCGGAAGTATAGAAAAGAGCGTGGGCTGCGCGCCGAGGGGAGTTGATAGCGCCGCAACAAGGCCTGGAACTTGCCGCTCAAGGAACCGATAAAAGTTCCGGGGCCGTCAAGACAGCGCACATCGAGCTCGTGAGCGACCAGCACCAGCGTCTTGGTGGCGTTCCAGTGATGAGCGGCCCGGCGGACCAGCAGCCCATCGAGCGCGAGCGGTTGGCCGTGAAGGAAGATCCGTGGGCGGTGGCGGTCGATCTCGTAGCTGCAGTCGAGTGGGTCGATAAAGAGTGGTTCGGCGCCTCGAGCGGCGGCGGCGGCGGCGAAGCGCTCGTCAACCGATGAGATTCGTCCCCGCTTGGAGGGTGAGTGGGTGCTCGCGATGCCGATGAGCATGGATCACTCTTCGGTAGGCCGCGTGTTGCTCACCGGCGCCAGAGTGGGTGACGATTGCGCCGGCTGTCCGGGCCGTGCGCGATTCGACCCCCCGCGCTCTTCGCGGGAGTTCGAATCGACACCTCGTCCATGCCCCTCGCCCGGCGCCATGCTGCATGTACCCTCGAAGAATACTCCGCGCTCCATCATGATGTCGGGTGCCGTGATGTTGCCTTCGAGGCGGCCCGGCGCACGTAAATCCACGAGTGAGTTGGCCCGTACGTTGCCGATGAGGTGGCCCTGGAGCACCAGTGTGCCCACCTCCACTTCCGCCTGTACGACGCCGCCCGGCCCAATGACCAGCGTGTCGTCGGTGAACACCTCGCCGATGAGCTCCCCGTCGATTCGCACCGTGCCTTCAAAGGTGAGCTTGCCTTCGAATTTACTACCCTTGCCGAGAAGAGCGATGGTGTCGTCCGCCCCGGGGAGATTTTGTGCAGGTTGGTTCATGGTCGCCTCCGCCATGTTATCTGTGAGCCGAAGATGTGCTAGCCTCCGATCTAGCGATCGGTAGCCTAGCAGACTGTCGATCTCTTCGCTAGGAGGGCAGATGGGGATGCATGTGGTTGTCATGGCGGGGGGGGCCGGGGTCCGCTTTTGGCCTCGCAGCCGGACTGCGCGGCCCAAGCAGCTGTTGCCGATCATCGGCTCGGAGAGCATGTTGCGGCAAACGTTACGTCGTGTTTCCCCCTTGAACCCCGAATCCTTGATGGTCATAACCAACGCCCAACAGGGAGAGTCCGTCCGCGAGGATCTCCTGTGCCTCGGGGCCGAACTCGGTGATCGTTTGCGCCTCGTGGTGGAGCCGGCCGCCAAGAATACCGCCCCGGCGCTGGCGCTCGGCGCCGCGCTCTTGGCGCGCGAGGACTCGGGCGGCAGCATGCTGGTGTTGCCGGCCGATCACCATATCGGCCGTCCGGGAGACTTTCGCGCTTTGCTCCTGGCCGCCGAGGAGGCCGCTCGGACGGGCGCGTTAGTGACCCTTGGAATCCGCCCGACCCGCCCCGCCACCGGCTACGGCTATCTCGAGCTCGGCCGGCCGGCGGCGCCCGCGCACGGGGTGCCGGTTCACGTCGTGCGCTCGTTCAAGGAGAAGCCCGATCGGGTGTTGGCCGAGCGCTACCTGGCGTCAGGCCGGTATCTGTGGAACAGCGGCATGTTCATCTGGCAGATCAAGTCCTTTCTGGAGGCCCTCGCGCGTCACATGCCGGATCTTCATGGAGCGGCCGAGATGGTTCGGCGGGCCGAATCGGATAGCGCGCGCGCGCGCGCTGTCGATGAGATGTTTCGTGACACCGTGAGCGAGTCGGTGGATTATGGGGTGATGGAGAAACACGAGCATGTGCTCGTGCTACCCGCCGAGATCGATTGGAGTGATCTAGGGGGATGGGATTCGCTGGCGCGGGAGAGCCCCCCGAACTTCGGATCCAATACGGTGCTGGGTGACGCTCGGGCCATCGGTTGCCGCGATTGCTTCGTGCAAGCGGGTTCCCGTTTCGTGGGTGTGGTGGGAGCCACCGAGCTGGTGGTCGTCGAGACCGAGGACGCCGTACTCGTTTGTCCACGTGATCGAGCGCAGGACGTAAAACGTCTGGTCGCCGAGCTTGAACGGGCGGGGCGCGATGAGCTGCTCTAGCAAAGCATCACGAGAGGCGCCAGTGCCGGTCCTGCTTGTCAACACAGGCAGCCCGGCCTCTCCTGTGGTGCGTGACGTTCGGCGCTATCTCAAGCGCTTTTTGTCTGATCCGCGGGTCATCGATCTCCCGGCCCCGCTGCGGTGGCTGCTCGTGCACCTCGTCATCTTGCCCCTCCGCCCCCGGCGCACGGCGGCCGCCTACCAGCGGGTCTGGTTGCCGGACGATGAACTCGGCGCGCCGCTTTTGGCGCATAGCGAGGCGTTTCGCGAGGAACTCGAGCGATCGCTTGGGAGCGGCTATCGCGTCGTGTTGGCGATGCGCTACGGAGAGCCTTCGCTCGAGGCCGCTTTGCAGCACGTGCTTGACATGCAGCCCCCCAAGATCGTGGTGTTTCCGATGTTTCCGCACGCCGCGACGGCCACCACCGGTAGCGCCCTGGCGGCAGTTTACGGCTCCCTCGCCACCGCCGGTGATGTCCCGGCGCTGCGGGTGGTGGCACCGTTTTTTGATGACGTTGGGTTTATCTCGGCGCTCGCTGCCTCCGCGCGTCCAGCGCTCACGCGGGTCAATCCCGACCACGTTCTGATGAGCTTTCATGGCCTGCCCGAACGTCACGTGAGGCGCTCCGACTGCCGTGGCCGCGCGGGGTGTCTCGAGTCCGACGACTGCTGTGACGTTCTTGGGCCTCACAATCGTCATTGTTACCGGGCCCAATGTCATGAGACCGCCAGGCGCCTTGGGGCCGCGCTCGAGCTGGCGCCCGGGCAGTGGTCCGTCGGCTTCCAATCGCGGATGGGGCGCACCCCATGGATCTCCCCCGCGACGGAGGATCGCCTCACCGCTCTCATCGACGCCGGGCAGAGACGGGTTGTCGTGTTGACCCCCTCTTTCGTGGCCGACTGTCTCGAGACGCTGGAGGAAGTGGGGATTGGTCTCAGGGAGCGCTTCCTCTCGCGAGGTGGGGAGTCCTTTGTGCTCGCTCCCTGCCTCAACGCGCGCTCCGAGTGGGTCGCGGCCGCCGCCCGCCTGGTGCGTGGTGATGCTTTTTGATTACCGGAAAGGAACTCTTGATGGATCATCGTAAGTGTCAGAGGGCGATCTCTATTCCGCGCATGCTGCGCGCATTGCGGCCGTCTCTCGCCTTACTGGTTTTGCTGGCTTGTGCCGAAGCTTGCCGTCCGGGCTCCGAAGCGCGCCCCGGCCCGGAGAGCGCCGAGTGTACCTTGAAGGCTTCCCCCCCGAGGCCCGGCAAAGTCTCGGTGTTCACCCGTGGTCCGGTTGATGTGGAGTTGTTCCTGGAGCCCAGGACAGTGTTTCATCGAATCGATCAGACGGTCACTATACGATGGGAGGTGCGCGACATGCTGGGCGAGGTGTTGGAGGATGCTCCCGTCCGCCTCACCTGGCCCAACGGTGTCGTGCCCACCGGCGAGCCCAACACGTTTCGGCTGATGGAGCTTGGCCACCAAGTGTTCTTCGTCACAGTTGAGGGGGACGCTGACCCGCCGCTCAGCACCTCCGCCTTGGTGACAGTGGTCGAGGATCTTGCCGAGGCGCTCCAGCAACAGCCGGATCTCGATATTCCGTATGTCCCGACGCCTATGCCGGTGGTCAATAAGATGCTGGAGTTGGCCGAGATCACCGGGGATGATCTCGTCTACGATCTCGGCTGTGGCGATGGGCGTTTGTTCGTCACCGCCGCGGCGCGTTACGACGCCAAAGCGGTAGGGGTCGACCTTGACCTCCGGCGGATCGCCGACAGCCGAGCACGTGCCCGACGCAAGGGGGTAACCGGGCTCGTCCGGTTTTTCCACGCCGATCTGTTCCTGACTGACTTCAAAGATGCCACCGTGTTGCTCATGTATCTCCTCCCAAGTGTCAACTTGGGCCTCCGGCCCAAGATTCTCAGGTATATGGAGCCGGGGAGCCGGATCGTCTCGCACGACTTCGACATGTGGGATTGGGAGGCCGATCATCACGAGCGGATATCGCTCCCCGAGTCCAACCACCAAGTCTTCATGTGGGTCGTTCCGGCACAGATGGAGGGCGTTTGGGAGGGGGAGCTGGTGCGCGCCGGAGGTGCCCAGCCGCTGCGACTGGCCGTCGACCAGGATTTTCAATTTGCCGGCGGGACACTCTCGTGGGGCGAGCACACGGCGGAGATCGAGTATGGCCAGCTCACCGGGCGGCGATTTGATTTCAAGGTCGAGGTCCCGTGGGACGATGGCGTCGAGAGGGTCCACGTCTCGGGTGAGGTGCGCGGAGACTCGTTCGCCGCCGTGGCGGGGCGCGCCGGCAACGCACAGCACGATCCTGATGCGCGCTTGATCATGCACCGGACGGCGGCGCCCAAAATCCCCTCCTATGCGCTTGACGACTGAGACGATCATGGCCTCAATCCTCCACCGCGTCCGTGGACCGAGGGGAGAGAGGCGGGTGCAAGTGCAAGGAAACAAGCCAAATCGAGCGCAGCCGTAGCA
>PWKZ01000066.1 GCA_003559575.1 Bradymonadales bacterium
AGACCGTCACCAAAACCGGGCTGAGCGCCTCGCGCGATGAGCACGAGCGCGAGGTGACTCGTCTGCGTGGCCGCATCAAGACGCTCGAGGCTGAACTGGAGGAGCTCGAAGAGGAGGCCGCCGCCCTCAAGGAAGCCCACGCGTCATTGCTCCGGCGCGTGTCGCGAGAGCGGTGACGCATCCGTCCGCGGCACGGCCTGAGAGGGCTCCGTGGCAGGGCAATCGCATCTTATTTTTTTGGTCGCGGGCTTTGCCCGCGAGCTGGGGGTTGGAGCCGATGACCGGCGTCTCGAGGGAGGGGCTACTCTCGCCGGCTGAAACGGGGCTTCGTGGTGACGGACGGTGGCTCACCGGTAGATGTCCTCGTAGAATACGACCCTCCCCTCCTCGCAGAGACCCGCCATGCGATACTCGATTACTATCGGCAGTCCCACCTCGAGTTTCAGCTCATGTTCCCTCTCGAGGGCCAAGATCCGCGCGACCCTGCCTTTCGCCGGATGGTCCTCGCGCTCGAGGAGGTGGCGCGTGAGCCAGTCCGCGTCGTCAATTCGGATGCATCCGTGGGACAACGCGCGTCTTCTGGCGCGAAAGGTGTGGCGATCCGGGGTGTCGTGTACGAACACGGTGTAGGGGTTGTCGAACATGAACCGCACCCGCCCAAGTGGATTGGTGGGCCCGGGGAGCTGGGCCACCGTCTCGCCGCGCACCAGGAAGCCGTGCTCCTCATAGTAGCCCGGGTTCTCGGCCTCACGGCGATCAAGTGTATTGGCCTTGATCCGTGGTGGCACCCTCCAGACGGGGTTGAGAACCACACGGTCCATGTGGCCGGTGAGGAGCGGCGTGCGATTGAAGCGCCCCCGCCTCCCGGTCAGCGTGTTGTAGACATTGGCGTTGCTGCCGACGACAACGCGAAACCGACGCACCAGCCGGTAGTCCTCGAACAAATCAGCCTCGAACGACGGGATGTTGACTCGCAAGAAGGACGGCTTGTCGCGGGCGTCGCTCTCTCGAAGCACGTGCAAGGCGTCTTTGATCTGCGCGAGGCGCGTCTCGGGTGGCACGGATAGCAATTGCCATGTGGCGCCGTCGACAAGCCCGCTCGAGCGAAGGCCGTGTGAATACTGGAAGTGGCCGAGCGCTTCGCGCAGCCCGACATCGAGACGCTGTGCCTCTTCGCTCAGGAGATCCGACTCGTCGAACCCCTCCCCCACCGCGGCGGACCACAACGGGTAGTACCCGTAGACCCACAACCGCGCTCTGACCATCGCTACGAGCGGATGCGAATCGCCGGGCCTCGGAAACCTTCGCGGAGGGCGCCGAGACCAATCCGCGGCAGGCTCCCTCGGCGCGCGCGCCCGAACTGTGCGGTGAGCCGCGACGAGCCCGCGATAGGTGGGGTCGGCCGGTAGCCAGGTGTCGACCACCTGCCCCATCGCGTGCGCTCCGGCCGCGGCGCGCTCGAGCGCGACCAAGGTCCGCGCCTGATCGTACTCTGCCCCCGGTGACAGATCGCCGGCCAATGCGATGAAGCCGCGCAGTAAAAGCACATCGATCTCGACCACCTCGTCAGGTGTCAGCGAATCGACATTCGTCAGGAGTCGGCGCAATGGGCCGACGGAGCCGTCAACGGCCACGAGGCCGAAACGATGCGGGGCGGGGAGCGCGTGGTCGTCGACCCGCCCAAGGGCCTCGACCAGACGTACGCCCGCCGGGGTCAGGCCTGTTTCACGGACGAACCACAGTCGGCCCCCGCGCGCTTCATAACGATGCCCGAGAAAGCCTGCTATGAGCCCGGCCTCCCTCTCATGGCGGCCAAGCACGTCGGGCGCGGGAAGCGCCTCCTTTTGGGGCTCGCGCAGGTCGACCTCTTCCGTCGGGGGAGGGGGTGAGACCTCCACGGTCGTCGGCGAAGGATTTTCGAGGGGCAAATGGGGAGCGCAGCCGCCGGCGAGAGTCGCCAAGAGGAAGATAGCGCCAAAACTCGGAATACACGCTCGGTTGCGGTCGTATCGCACTGTTTAGTCCCTGTGTATAATGGCAGTCGCAAAACGCACGTCGGTCGCGGTGGGCCGCGAAACGGCGCGCACTCCCGTAAGGCACGGAAGCGAGGATCTTCCCATGCGATTCCCGGCGACGCAATTATCTTTGGCGCTCCTCTTCTGGGGCCTGGTTGGCATCGGCTGCGAGGGAGCTGAATTCGGACCGGCAGGACAACCCGATGCGGCAGCGTTCGATGCCTCGGTGTGTCACCCGACCTGTGCTCTCCGTGACTGCGGCGACGACGGCTGTGGCTCGAGCTGTGGGGAGTGCTCCGCGGATGAGCGCTGTATCAACTTCAAATGCCTGCCGGCCGAGACGTGTAACGAAGAGCAACGCTCTGTGAACTGCGATGGCCGAGACTGCGGCCCCGACGGTTGCGGGGGCTATTGCGGCCTGTGTCCTGAACTCCACGCCTGCGACGAGCAGGCGGCGCGCTGTTTGCCCGTGACTTGTCAACCCGAGTGCGGCGACCTCGAGTGTGGCCCCGATCCCATCTGCGGCGCGTCTTGTGGACACTGTCCGCCGGGGCGACGCTGCGGTCCCGAGGGACGGTGCTTGGGCACCTACCCGCCCCCTCCTTACGGCACCGGCGTCGGCGACATAATCGACGATCTCGCGTTCACAGACGCCGCCGGTGAGACGGTTCGGCTGAGCGACTTCTACCGCACGGCCAAGGCGATAGTTTTGGTGTCCACTTCGGCCTGGTGTCATTTCGGGCGGGTTGAAGCGCGTGAACTCAACCCGTTCTGGGAGCGATATGCGCCCGAGGAATTGGTCCTGCTCTACACGCTCTACCAGGATGAGAACCGCAACTCTCCGGGTCCGCCGACTCCCGCGCTCGCCGAGAGATTCGAGGCGCAACTCGGCCTCGACTATCCAATCCTGCTCGACGAGGACTTCCTGATGGAGCCCTATTTTGCAAGGCGCGCCACTCCGCTCAACATGGTCATCGACCCTCGCACCATGCGCATCAGATACCGGGAGGTCGGCTACTCGGAGTTCCAGGTGACCTACTTCGCGCGCAAGCTTCTCTACCAGTGAGGGATGGTTTGGGCTAGTCGTCGAAGGGATCGCGGGGCGGGGGCGGCGGTGGGACGCCCGGCATCGGCGGTATCTCGAAGTCGTCGTCGGGATCGGGGGGCGGCTCCTCCATCGGTGGCGGAGTCTTGGGCGCGCGCTTGAATGTCACCCGCTGCTCGCACCGCCATTCGACAACTCCGCGCCGAATCGTTTGCAATTTCCAGCAGTCCGGACCGATTACGACAGTGGCATTTTCGAGGTTCGGGTTCATCGGGTTCAACTCGAACTCGTATGTCTCGCTGCGATCCAAATCTCGCAGCAACAGAAGCCTGCCATTGTCCTCAAAGATATGTGCCGCCCAGCGCGCGCCGTTCAAGAAGGGTAGCGCGAACGACTCGCTCAGCCGAACCCGCGCGGTCCCTTTCCCGGTGTCCTCGACCTCATCGTCATCGGACTCGGCCAGCGCCCTTGCCGGCATCACCACCGCCACGGCGAGGAGCGCTGCGACCAACGCCCATCGCCGAGCCTCGAAAAACCCTCTGGCACGTTTCATTTCGCTTCTCCTTCATCCGCGGTCCCGCTTACCAGTCGGCCCCGCTTGTAGACCCGAGCAACCGGGAGCGCGCACATCCAATACAATGCCTGCTCCGGCCTCCCGCTGTCCAATACCACAAAGTCGGCCTGCATTCCCGGCGCCAACGCACCCACTTGCGCGGCGCGCCCTAGCGCGCGCGCGCCGCCGACGGTCATGGCGGCCAGCGACTCCGAGGGACTCATCCCCATCCGCACACACCCAAGCGTGCCCATCAGCCACAAGTGGGTCGTAGGCGAAGAGCCCGGGTTGCAATCGGTGGACAGAGCCACTGTAACTCCCCCGTCGATAAGTGCGCGGGCGGGCGGAAATCGCTCCTGGCCCAAAAACAATGTCGCGCCCGGCAAGAGTGACGCCACGGTCCCCGCCTCGGCGAGCGCCCGAATATCGGACGCCGGCAGCTCCTCGAGATGATCCGCCGACACCGCGCCAAGCTCGGCCGCCAGGCGCGCCGCGCCCGTGTAGGAGAGCTGCTCGGCGTGAATCTTGAGCTTCAATCCGAGCCCCGCCGCAGCTTCCAGTATCTGACGCGACTCGGCCAGAGAAAATGCAGTCTCTTCGCAAAAAACGTCGCAAAACTCGGCCAACCCGCATTCCGCAACCGCCGGCAGCATCTCCTCGAGAAGCTCCGCGAGATAGCGCTCCCTCGTGACCCCAAAGACCCTTGGGATGGTGTGCGCGCCCAGGAAGGTCGGGATCACGTCGATCGGGTGCTCTTCATCGAGCGCCCGGATGACCCGCAGCATCTTGAGTTCGGTCTCGGTCTCGAGGCCATAGCCGCTCTTGATCTCCACCGTTGTCACACCGGCCCTCAGGAATGAGTCGAGCCGCGCGCGCCCACCGGATCGCAAATCGTCGCCACTCGCCGCTCGAGTTGCCCGCACCGTGGTGCTGATCCCGCCGCCACGGCGGGCGATGTCGGCATATGAGACTCCGCTCGTGCGCGCGACGAAGTCGTCGAGCCGGTCGCCGCCCCACACGAGATGTGTGTGGCTCTCCACGAGCCCCGGCATCACGACGGCGCCGCGCAAATCGACGACGCGGTGACCCTCGTCTGCCGGCGCGGCGCGGGGGCCTGCTGAAAGCACCCTCCCCTCTTCTGAGACGCACAACGCCGCGTCGTCGACGATTCCAAGCAAGTCGTCGGAGCGTCCGCGCTCGGGCCGCATCGTCAAAAGCCGCGAGATGCCTTCGAAACGTGTAATCAACGGTCTAACGACTCCCGCGCCATGCGGTGGATATGGATCAACTCGTGCCTGATCATATCGCCGTGACGCTCTTCGCGCATTTCTCGCGCGAGCCAATCGACCACTTCCTCATTCCCGGCCGCGATATTGGCGATGGCGCGCAGTGTCTTGGACTGCGCTCTCTCCTCGATCGCCACAAGCGCCGGGGGGCCGTAGCGGCGCTCGATCTCCAGTCGGGGGCAGAGCGCGTCGGACGGGGTCTCTTCGAAGAACGCAAACAACGCGGGCGCTGAGCGCGCATCGCGAATATCGATCATCGACTCCACGAGCGCACAGCGGACCGGCAACTCGGCCAGCTGAAGAAGCTCCTCGATCGCTTGAATCGCGTCGGGAATGCACAGCGGCTCGCGGGTGTAGATCTCAGGGTCGTAAGACAACATGATCCGCCCGTATGCCCAGGCGGCGGTGACTCTGATCTTCTCGGGGCCCCAGTTGATCAAGTCAAGGACGATCGGGAGTGCCAGCAACTCCTCCATGTCTCCGAGCCCGACCAGAATACCGTAGACGGTCGCGGCTGAGGGAGACGTGCGCTGCAAGTAAGAGTCAAATGCATCGATGGCCGCACTCACCTGAAACGCTCCCAACGCCTTCGCGGTGGCCGGGCGGATCTCTTCTTGTTGTCGAAACCGCCGCAACAGCCGCTCGCCGTGGGTGGCCGCGAGCTCATCGTAAAGCGCCTTCTCCCAGCGCTGAGGCTCGCGCGCGGCGCGCAGCGCGGCCATGCTGCGCCGCAATCGCAGCCCCACATGCGCGAGCGCCTCCATCGCGGCTTCAGCGACCTCCGGAGCGGGATCATCGAGATGGCGGCCGAGCTTGTGGCTGAACCGGACGAGCATGTGTTCCATGTCGAGGTGCGGGATGCGATCGATTGCCTTGACGCGACGCACCGGGTGAGGCGAGCGCAGCATGGTGGCGAGCTGCACTTCATCGATCCGCCACAGCGCGCCGCTGCGCATGGAACCGGCCAGGAAGAGGTTTGCGACGGCGAGCACCACCAGGAGAATCGAATAGTGGGCCGTATATGATCGAACGCGTTCGCCCATCGCCAACAAGGTCGCGAGGTCGTCGCCGTCCTCCTCATCGTCGCCGGAGGAGTAAATCTCCGACCTCTGACGCTCGACGCCTCGCGCCTGCATCAGGGAGTCGCGCCAGCCCCGGGGGAAAATGAGGTCGCCGACGAAGAGCGCCCCGATGCCGGCCGCCAGGAGCACGAGGGACATCCAAACGATGAATAGAAGCGAGTTCCAGCGGGTGGAGTTGCTTGCGAGATCGACGTACCAATCGATCCACAGGGAGCCGGCCACCAGAAGCCCCATGGCGAGAAGGGCTGTGATTCCTGTCCGGGTGACTGAGGCGACCGCAAAGCGCAAAATCGTGCGCCTCCCTCTTACTTCACTATCACGGGCAACCGGCGCGCCGCGACAACCCACTCCTCGATTTGTTCTTGACCGGGCATCACATGAATCAGTTGATGCTCCTTGTTCGTCGCCTCGAGCCGTTCAATGTCTTTTGCGGGATCGAGTCTGGCGAGTTGTGCCACGTCGGCAACTCCGGCGGCCTGAAGCAGGCGCACCACACGAGGTCCGATCCCATCGATCCGCAATAGATCGCAAAATCGCGCCCAGGACAACATCGTGGTCGCGGGGAGGGACAAGGCTCGTCCCAGCCGCGCTCGCCCACGGCGGGAGGCGGTGTGCTCCAGCAGGTCCTCGGTGGTCATTATCTCACGCGCGGCCAGCGCCGCCACCTGCGCCTCGTCGACCAGCTCGGGGACATCGCTGAGATAATAGTGACCGGCGAGCGCAGGCGCGGCCAGGCCGAAGGCAAGCAGGCAGGCCACTACCGCGCTCGATGGTAGCTTGAGGAGTGGACGGGTCATAGGGGGTAACTCGCGTCAGTGTCCGTGGCCGATCTCGGCCGGCAACATGAAGCTTACACCAACAGAGAGGACCAGGTTGTGTTCAAACGACTTGCCGGGCGTGCTGCGCCTCGTGGGGTACTCGGGCACTACCCGCACCATGTTGACGAAGTAATCGCGGAACTCGAAGTTCAGCGCGAGCCAACGGTTCAAAAAGAGGCGCAGCCCGGCGCCGACCACCGGGACGACGGAGTTGCCCCCGCGGTTGGCAATTTGGCGCGTGGCGTCATCGCGGGGATAGGCCAGCGTGCGGGCATAGCCGACCCCGGCCAGGAAGTGGAGATCGTAGGCGACTTCAAAGGACTCGAACAAAATGAATTTGCCGTAAATCGGGATCATCTGCACATTGGCTGTGGTGAGGAAGTTGACCCTTGAGGTGGTCACCACGTCCACTTCCCCGCTCAGCTCGCCGCGGCCACGTGCCTGGGCCAACTCGGATTCGATTTGATCGAGGAGCGCGCTCGAGAAGCCGATCGCGTAGCGGAAGTCGACTCCGACCGCGAGCCAATCGAGGATGTGATAATCGGCGCTCGCGCCGACCAACATCTGGGTCCAGTAGGGATCGTTGAGGGTGACCCCGATAACCGGGCTGAGCCCAAAACGACCTTTGCGCCACTCCAACGGCCGCCGGATCACCGGAGCATCGCTCAGATCGACCGTCTGCGCGACCGCCGAGGCGGGTAACAGGAGGGTTACAACCAGGAGTGCCAACCAGAACCGTTTCATCAAGCTTCCCTCCGCGACTGATCACATCCGCGGGTCATCGCGGGTAGCGGTACTGGGACCGGAACGGAATGAAGAAGCTCAAGCCGGTCTGGAGCATGACATTGTTGATAATGCGCTCGCCGGCCTTGAATTTCTCCTGAAAGATGTAGTCCCGAACCTCGAAGTTGAGGGTCAACCAATCGGTCAGGAAGAGATGGAATCCCAACCCGAAGCTGCCGGTCAACGCGGTGTCGCTCAGATTGGTCCTCGTGACCCCCATGCCGGCGATAAAGTAAGCGTCGAAATGTACGATGCTGCTGTTCAAAAGCAAGAACTTGCCGTCGAGGAACGTGTATGAGACGTGCCCACCCGCGAAGAAATCGATCTCCCACTTCTCGGGGAATGTTCGGAAGTCGGTTTGAATCGAGTCGTAGAGCCCGGTCTCCTGCGTGAAATACTTCGTGTAGGATCCCCCGATCGCGAGCCGGTCGAGTGGGTAGAAATTGATAGCGCCCCCGGGCCCAAGCTGTAAGAAAAGCACCTCGTTGGTGGCCAGCGCAAAGTAGGGGGCGACCTCGACTCGATGGCGCCGCAGGAAAGGTCGCTGCTGGATGACGTGAACATTTTGCTCGATATATGGCTGGCCCAAGGCCGCCCTCACACCTCCCAGGGGCGGTGCCGTGAAGACGGCCAAAAGGGCGAGCGTAACTATAGCACCTCGCATGGCAACTCCGGATTCTGCCTGTCCGCTGTCGGTCTTCAATCCTGCACCCGCCACCGGGTTCGCGGAACCGTATTCGGGCACACCGAAGCGGTCGCGCCGCTCGAGCCCATGCAGTCTGCACGCCGACGCATAATGCCTCGCGAGTGAGCGCGACGCGAATACCTCGGCCCGTGACCTGCGCCAGTCTACTCAGTGCAAGCTTCAGACGCAACTAAATATCGCGTACGCGGATCTCGCGGGTAGCCATCAGATGTATCGCACCGGGTATCACCCATATTGCTGACCGCTGACGGTCAAGAGCTAGCCAAATAGCGCGTCGACAAATTCGCGCGGGACGAATGGTCGAGTGTCTTGAATGCGCTCCCCGACACCTACCCAGCGGATGGGAATTTGGAGCTGGTCGGAAATTCCGATTACCACCCCACCCTTGGCGGTCCCATCGAGCTTCGCCAGGACAATCCCGGTGACGGCGACCGAGTCGCGGAACATCTGTGCCTGCTGGATGGCGTTTTGTCCCATTGTGGCGTCGAGCACCAGGAGCACCTCATGAGGGGCTCCGGGGAGCGCCTTGCCGATCACTCGGTGAATCTTCTCGAGCTCGGCCATAAGGTTCACCGAGGTGTGGAGGCGCCCGGCGGTGTCGACCAGGACCAGATCGTACTTGTCCTTCTTGGCCCGAGTGACGGCATCAAAAACCACCGAGGCCGGATCGGCCTCGGATGCGCCGCGGTGAACATCGGCGCGTACGCGTCGCCCCCAGACTTCGAGTTGTTCGACCGCCGCGGCACGGAACGTGTCCCCCGCGGCAAGAAGGACACGCTGCCCCTGCGCTGTGTAGCGCGCCGCCAGCTTCCCGATGGAGGTGGTCTTGCCGGTCCCGTTGACTCCGATGACCATGACGACCCGGGGCGAGCCCGATTCGTGTTCCCTGATGGGGTGTTTCTCGGCCGCCGCTTCCAGGGTGCGTTGGGAGTCGGTGCGGAGAAAGTTCCAGACCGCCTTCGGGTCACTGAGTTCTTTGCGTTGCAATTCCTGGCGCATGTCCTCTAGCAACCGCTGACTGGTCTTGACCCCGATGTCGGAGGTGAACAGGACCTCCTCGACCTCCTCGAGTAAATCTTCATCGAGCTGTTTGCCTTTGAAGATCTTGCCGAGCCGCGAGACAAAGCCGTCGCGTTGAGTGCGCTCCAGCCCCTCTCGGATCGAGCGTGGCTCACCAAGCTCAAATCGCGCTCGCTCGGGTTCTTCGACCTCTTCGGCCACCGGGTCGCGCGCCGGCACGCCGTCCGGTTCGGGAGGGGGCGTGGGGCGTGGCCGTTTGGCGCGCGGCGAGGGCGGCACTTGCTCGTCGTCACGCTCATCCTCGAACCGCCGCGCACGCTTTCGAACCCACGCCACCGCGAACAAAGCGAACAAAGCCACGAAACCGCCGAGGAAAAGCAACGCCTCGATTGGGATTGTCTCGCCGTTGGTCGCGCAAAAAAACATCTCAACCATTGTCTTCACTCTCGCCTCGGGAAACTGCTGTCACCACGAGGAATACCAAGGCCTCACTCAAAATTGCACCCACGTCATCGCGCTCGTCGCTCTCCTTTAGAGGGAGCGCGCTCAGATTGGTACCGCAAACGACTCGACGCGCCAAGGGGGCAAATGCGATAATGCCGGGCGAGGCGGGCGAAACCCGATGCGAAAGAGGGTGCAACGAATGATCGCGATAGTTCTCGCGGCCGGCTCGGGCCGCCGCATGGGACCGAAGGGGACCGACATCCCCAAATGCCTGCTGGAGTTCGGGGGGCGCACTCTCCTTGCGCGGCACGTTGCCGCGCTCGACGCCTGCGGCGTGCGACGACTATGTGTAGTGGTCGGTTTTCACTCCGCTTTGGTGTGCGCCCACCTCGAGAAGCTCCGGCGCCCCGGTTTTGAGATCGAGATTTGCCGGAACGAGATGTATCGGCGAGGCAGCGTCGTCTCCTTGATGAAGGCCCTGGACAGTCTTCCGGGCGATGAGGATCTTCTCATCATGGACGCCGACGTGATCTATCCACGAGAACTCCTGCGCCGCCTCCTGGCGAGCGACCGGCCCTCCTCATTTCTGCTCGATCCACGCTCGGTGGCGAGTGGTGAGGAGATGATCCTCGGGGTTCGACAAGGCCTCGTGCGCTGCATCCGGCGGCAGGTGGACCCCGCGCGCTACGAGCTGTTGGGCGAGTCGGTTGGCTTCCTGAGGGTCGCCAGGACAGACGTGGGCGCCCTCTCCTCCTTCGTGCGCGCGGTGATTGAAGAAGGACGGTTGAACGACGAATACGAGAGCGCCTACGACCGCTTCGTGCGCGAGCACGAGGTGGGTTTCGTGGGAGTGGACGACCTCCCCTGGACGGAGTTGGACTTTCCTGAGGATGTGGCGCTCGCCGAGCGCGAGATTCTACCTCTAGTCAATGCTTTGGATGGTGGACATTTCGCGCCGCCCGGCGGGTGAATCAGGTTGAGTCCCGCTCCGAGAGGCCCGCGCACGCGGGGGAGGGAGGAGGGAGGAGCTTGACGCCGCCTGCTTTCGGCGGCCTGAGGCTCCAACCCGACCGCCACATGGCGGAGCGGATTGACGGGATGAGACGCAGCACAATACATCAATTATACGAGCTGCATGGGCCATATCTGTTCAAGCGCTGCAAGAGGTTTCTTGGCGACGAAGAGGAGGCCTATGACGCCCTTCAGGAGGTGTTTGTACGGCTCCTCAAGCGGTCGGATCTGCTCGAGGAGCAAGAGACGCTGCTTCCGTGGTTGAACCGGGTGACGACCAATTACTGCCTCAACGTGATCCGTTATCGGAGCTACCGGCAGATGGACGACTCAGTGACGTTGGAGCACATCCCGGGCAACGAGGTCGAGATGTTTGAGCTGCTGCTTCAACGGCGCGACATGGTGGAAAAGCTCTTTGCATGGACCAAAGAGCCGCTCAGGGAGGTGGCCGCCTGCTACTTCCTGGACGAGTTGACGCTCGCGGAGACCGCCAAGCAACTTTCAATGTCCGTGGCGACGGTTCGGCGGCGCCTCAAAGCGTTCGTCGAGGCGGCGCGCCGCGAGCTTCCTGTTCTGTTGGGGGAATCATGACTGCCGACACGCTTGATCGCGTCATCGACGCGCAAGACACGAGCCGCACCGCGAGAGCCCGCTCCGAGCTCCCCGAGCGAGCTCGCGAGGCCTTTCTCTCGACCTATCCCTTCGAAGCTTTTTGGGAGGATCTACGCCTCCGCGAGGCCGACGTCGTGCCGGTCGGAGCCGCGCCCCCCGCGGCTCGACCGAACGGGCTCATCGCACGTGTGGCCGGGCTTCTGGGGACACCACAGTTCGCGGGTGCGGTTTCGCTTTGCACCCTGTGCCTGGTGGTCGTGTTCGGATTTAGGCTCGGTACCGCCGAGCAGAATCAGGGGACCGGGATACGGTTCAAGGGTGGCACCGACAACGTCGCGCGCAGTTCGGCGGAGGCTCTTGCCCCAACGGCTTTTGATCCGGTGGGTGTTCGTTTCCATGTGCGCGACGAATCGGGGGCGCTCCCCGGGAGACCGGGCGGCGCTTATCGCGAGGGTGATCAATTTGGTTTTACGTACTGGTCGGGGAACAACGACTATCTTTTGCTCTTCAGTATAGAAGATTCCGGCAAGATCTCTGTATACTACCCTGACGAGGCGGAGGAGTCGCACTCCGGGATGAGCGTCTCGATACCCCGCGGGCGGAACGTGCCGCTCGAGGGCAGTGTTGTATTGAACGATTATGTGGGGTACGAACGTTTCGTCGTTCTGTTTTCGCACGACCCGCTCCCGGTCGACTATGTGCGCCGGGTGGCGCGCAACTCGCTCCATGAAATCGCGGCTGAAGGGGGCGACGTTCGAGACCTTGAACGGCTCCCGGTCGCCGCACAGCAAGCGACTTTCTGGATCGAGAAGCGCTAGGGAAATATTGAATGCATGATCGCCGCCGCGGCGGCGCGCCACGCGCCCACCACCACCTGTTGACGGTTGTGACCGTCATGGTGGTGGTTCTCATGCTCGCCCTGCCCGACGCAGCCGCCTCGACCGTGCATCGCTTCGCCCTGATCATGGGCAACAATCAGGGCGCGCCGGGGAGCCCCCTCCTCAGACACGCCGACCAAGACGCCCGGAGAATCAAAGATGTACTCTCTGAGCTCGGCGAAGTCCCGCGCGAGCAGATAGTGCTGTTGAACGATGCCGGCGTCGGAGAGGTGAGGCGCGCACTCAACAATCTCGAGGAACGCTTTGAGGCTGTACGTCGCAGCGAAAACGACCGGGTAATCTTCATCATCTATTACTCCGGCCACGGGACCGCCGAATACCTCGAGCTTGGCGAGACCCGCCTCCCGCTCATCGAACTTCGTGATCGCATTCAGCACTCCGGCGCGACGTTGGCCCTCGCGATTCTCGACGCCTGCCACAGCGGCGCGTTCATCAGAGCCAAGGGGGGCCATCGGGCCCCTTCGTTCCCACTGCCCATCGATCAGCAGCTCCTCTCCGAGGGCTTCGCCGTATTGGCCTCGAGTAGTATGAGCGAGCGCTCGCAAGAATCCGATGAGGTCCGCGGCAGCTTCTTCACTCATTATTTGGTGAGCGGTCTGCGCGGCGCGGCCGACTACTCCGGCGATGGCCTCGTCACTCTCTCCGAGGCCTACATGTTCACCTATCACCAGACTGTGGTGCGTTCCACCGCGAGCGGCGGCGGCCCCCAACATCCCCACTTCGACTACGATCTCTCGGGGGCCGGCGATCTAGTGCTGACTCGCCTCGAGCACGCCAACGCCACAATCGAGTTCCCAAGCGGGAGCAACGGATCGTTCATGCTCGTTGCGCCCGGTTCCGGGTCGGTGGTCGCCGAATTGCCCCTCGACGGCCAAACGGCTCGGCGGCTCGCGGTTCGCGCCGGGGAGTACACCCTCTTCGATTTGACCGACAGACAAATCCTGAGCCAAGACATCACGGTGGCCGAGGGGGGAGTCCATCGGGTCGATATCGCCGCGCTCAACCCGGTCACTGCCGCCAACTTTCGCGGCAAGGGGCCCATTGTCGCAATGGTTCGGCGCGATGAGCGCCCGGCGACAACGCTCTCGCTGTCTCCCAAGTTCGGATTCCAGGGGATCATGAACAGCTCGATTCGCCAAGAGCTACTCGCTCCGGCGCTGCTCTTCGGGCTAGAGGCGACCTGGGAGCGCGTGGGCATCGATAATCTCTCGCTCACCACCGATCTCCTCGCCTCGTATGGCACTCAGCAGATGCGTTTCAGCGACGAGCTTGGCGATCGCACTCCCGGCAGTCAGCGGATGTTCCAGCTCAACTTTGGCTTGACCGCGCTCTACTCGCTCCGTTGGGGGCCTTTGACCGCGGGCGTCGGACCCAGAGTTGCAGGCCTCTATCTGCGTCGCGAGGTCGACGGCGAGTTTGCGATGCAAGGTTCAAAGCGGTCTGACCAGGACGCCTTCACCATCACGCCGCAGGGCGTCGCGCGCCTCACCTATCGGCCGCTCGACTGGCTTGTGATGTCTCTCGAGGGCCGCGTCGGTTATCTGCGGCTCACACTCGACTCGCGCAGCCACCACCTGGGCTACGGCGAGGCTTTTGTGATGCTCGGTCTGACCCCTTCTTCCATTTGAAGCGTTTTGAAGGTAACCTATCAAGTCAGGGACGATACGATCCGCTGTGGGGAGCCCCACGGTGGCCCATGTGCTGTATCTCGAACAGCTCGTTTCGGAGGATGAAGAGGAATGAAAATATTGCTTGATCGCGGGAGAGTGGCTCTTCTTCCCGTCGTGGCGCTGCTCGTGTTCGTGGCGTCGGGGTGCGGAGGGAGCGGCGGGTTCGAGCGCGTTGAGAACGCGGTGATCGCGTTCGATCCGGAGATCCCGAACGACCAGTACGAGTTCAGCCTCACGCAGGTGGGGGTAGGCCAGACCTCGCAGTTTCGGTTCGAGATCAAGAATACGGGCGACACCGAGCTTGTCATCCGTGATCTCGTCTGGAGTACCGACGACGATCAAAACCCCATCTTCGAGTGCGTGTACGGGGAAGAAGCGCACGATTGCAGCTCCGACGCCGGTCTGCCGGGGGAGGTGCCGGCCGGTGAGCTCGACCAGGGAATCGCTGTCACAATCGCGTTCACCCGCCCCGAGGAAGACGAACCACGCGACGCGCATCTCGAAATCGTCAGCAACAGCCGGGAGCGTCCGGTAGTGCGACTGCGCTTCGTCTCCGGCGAGAGCCTGGCGCGCATTCAGCTCTCTCCGTCCAACGTCGAGTTCGTCGACATCAGGCGTGGCGAGCAGGAGACCAGGCACGTCACCCTGCTCAACACCGGCTCGGCCGACCTCGAGATCGACCGTTTCATGCTCGACGCCGACTCGTACTTCACCGTCAACTTTGACGGCACCGACTACGTCACCGACGAGGGGACCCGCTCCGGGGTCCTTCTCGAGCCCTCCCTGATACTCGAGCCCAACGAGTCGAAGCAGATCTCCATCACCTATGTGCCGGAGAGCGCGCTTGGCGGGACCGGGACCTTGCAGCTTCACTCCAACGATCTGACCAACGACGGTTGGTCGACAGTCTTCATCGTGGCGCGCGAGTTCGGGCCACGCATGGATCTCAATCCCGACCGCGTCGAGTTCGGGCCGCGGGTGGTGCGGCGCGAATCACTGCTCCCGATCCAGATAATCTCCCGCGGTGAAGAGCCTTTGATAATCACCCATTTTGCGCTCGATCCAGATCAGAGCGATGAAGACTTCTATCTCGACGAGCAAGCGCTGATGCCGGGCGGCGAGCCGCTGAGCGAGAGCAACCCACTGGTGCTGGAGCCCAACGACGTCCACGAGGTAATGGCCTATTACAACCCCTCGGAGGAGAGCCCGGTGGACGAGACGACTCGCGCGCCAATCCTCGATACGGGGCTCATCGTCATCCATAACAACTCCTTCGACGATCTGGTCGAGGTTGAGGTCAGCGGTTATGGCGTGATCCAGGATTGTCCCGAGGCGATCATCACCGTCGATGAAGGTCAGGAGGTCATCCCCCAGACCACCCTCCACCTGAGCGGGCGCAATAGCTGGGCCGTCCACGGCGATGTGGTCCGCTGGGAGTGGAGTGTCGAGCAACCGGAGGGTTCCGGCGGCATTTTCTTGCCGAGCCCGGTATTTCCCAACCCGACCTTCGAGGCCAACACCGCCGGCACCTACCTGTTCTACCTCGATGTCTGGGATGAGGAGGGCAACAAGAGTTGCTACCCGGCGACCTATGAGGTGGCCGTGATTCCCGACCAAGCGATTCACGTCCAGCTCACCTGGAGCACGCCCGGCAACCCGCAAGAGGGGACCGCCGACCAGTGCCAGGGTCCCGGCTGCGGCTCCGATCTCGATCTCCACTTTATCCATCCCAACGCGCCGGCCGATCCCTCAGCCCCCGACCTCGTCGGCGACGGCCAACCGGACCCGTACTTCTGCGTGCCTTACGACTGCTATTGGTTCAACCCAACCCCCGACTGGGGCTCGCACGGCGGCCACGCGGGCGAGAACCCACGACTTGATCGCGACGACACCATCGGGCCCGGGCCCGAGAACGTCAACCTCAACTCCCCGGAGCAGGGGATCAAATACGAGGTGGCGATCCACTACTGGAACGACCATGGGTTCGGGCCGGCGTATGCCAACGTGCGGATCTTCATCTACGGGACGCTCGAGTATGAACGCACCAACGTTCGCATGGTCATGTCCGATCTGTGGTCGGTGGCTTATATCCACTGGCCTTCAGCCGAAATCGACATTCGCTCGGGACCCGGTGGCGAAGATCTGATTTATCCGAACTACAATCACCCTGCGTTCGTCAACTAGTGACTTTTTGGACCTGAGCGCCGTCCAACTCGTCCGGTTGGCGGTTGCTCGAAATCCATCTCGCTGCACCGTTTTTTTGCACGTCACACTTCTCGAGGAGGAGGAGACATGAAGAGGGTCGCCGGTCGGTTGGCCATCAGCTGCGCTATGCTGGCAGGGCTTTTTTGGGCTCCCCCCGCCGCGGCGGACGACTCGGACGCGCTGCGGGTAGTCATATGTCACCCCGGAGGACCAGGCTCCACCGAGGAGGCCGCTCCTCGTCTCGCGACGTTTTCCGCGCGGGTGGAAGAGCTGGCCGGCTGGCCTGAGGGACACATGCAAGGCATCTACCTGAACACGAGCGATGCCTGCGAATTGCAACTTCGGACACGCAAGCCACATGTCGCCATCTTGAGCCTCGACACTTACCTCGCACACGGCGCCGAGTTGAAAGCGCTGCCGCTGCTTGAAGTATTGCCTCTCTCGGGGGAGCGCGAACGCTATCATCTGGTCGGATCCGCCGAGGAGACAGAGGCGCTCGATGATCTCAAGGGCAAGACTATCGCGGGTGAGACCTTGACCGATCCCAAGTTCTTGTCGCGGCTGGTGTTTGCCGGCCGTTTGGATGCGGCCGAAGATTTGGCCCTCGAAAGGACTCGGACGGCCCTCCGCGCCCTGCGACTCGTTCAACGGGGCAAGGCGGCGGCGGCGCTCGTCGACTCGAATACCGCGAAGGAGTTGAAGACTCTTCCGTTCGGTGACTCGCTGCACACTATCTTCGTCTCTGAGGCGCTGCCCGGTTGGCCCGTGTTGGCGCTCGGCGACTCCCGCGCGGGCGACCGGCTCTCAGAGAGTCGGCAGCGGGCGCTAATCGAGGCGCTCACGCAGGTTTGTCAAGGCGAGGCCGGCGCCCGATACTGCGAGCCGGCCTTCCTGGGAGGTTTCGTCCCCATCACTCCCGCCACCTACGCCGAAGTTCGCGAGCGCTACTCGGGCGATTAGACCACATGCACGTGCCTCCACACGCTCGCTCCTCAGAACGAACCGACGATTATGGATTAGATCTCCCAGTTGGGAACATAGGCGTCGCACTGTTCGCGCTTGGTCTCAAACTCGCCCGCGTCCTTGCGCGTGCGAAAGACCTGGAACGGGGCCTCGACACTGACGGTCGTGCCGGCCGGCACGGATCGCGTCAGCCAGACGTTACCGCCGATTACCGACCCGCGCCCGACCGTGGTCTCGCCCCCCAGGATTGTGGCGCCCGCGTAAATAGTCACATCGTCTTCAATCGTTGGGTGACGTTTATCCACTTCCCAGGGGGCCAAATCTCTCTTCACCACCGAAAGCGCGCCGAGGGTGACTCCTTGATAGATCTTGACGTTATGTCCAATGTGAGTGGTCTCACCGATGACGACCCCGGTGCCATGGTCGATGCAGATCCCCGGGCCGATTGTCGCCCCCGGATGGATGTCGATTCCAGTCTGACCGTGGAGCAATTCGGTCATCATCCTCGGAATCAACGGCACTTGTGAGTCGTGTAGAAAGTGAGCCAGCCTGAACACCGCGATTGCGTGAATGCCGGGATAACTCACCAACACATCCGAGAGGCTTTTGGCCGCCGGGTCGCCCATGAAGTGAGCCCGCACATCGTCCTTGAGGATGGCCCGGATGCTCGGCAGCGCTTCGAGAAACCGCAGGGTGATGTTGCACGCCTCGTAGGTACATTCACCCTCCGTGCGCGCGCACTGCCCGGCGGTGCGACATTCATAGCGCAGGCTCTTCTCGATTTCGCGCGACAATCGGTCGAACAGCGTGCTGCAAAGTGCCCCAACGACGTACTGGACATTTCGCGCGTTCGGCGGCTTGTCGTAAAACCCTGGAAACAGGAGCCGCCCCAGATCCTCGACTATCCCGATCACCGCTTCCCTGGAGGGGAGGTTCGGGCCTTCGATGTGATTGATGCCGCCGTGGGACTCATACGAGGCCACAAGGCCGCTCACCACGCCGCTGAGCGCGGGATCGGGATCGAACCCTTCCTCATCGCGGTCGGACACCGGTTCGCCACTTTTACTCGCCTGTTTCTTCTCAACCGCACGGCGGCAGGATAGAGCGATCTCTCCGCGCAACGGCGGTTTAGGCTCTTTTCCCTCGTTCATTTGTTCTCTCCCGAGCGCGCGCAGCCTTCGGTCAGCCTGTCATCCGGCCTCGGCAGCCGCTCGATCCCGCCCCATGCAACAGTGCTTGTACTTGCGGCCGCTGCCACAGTGGCACGGGTCGTTGCGACCGAGCTTGGGCCCGGCTCGACGGAAGGTCTTGGGTTTGGTGGGGGCCTGGCCAGGGCTACTGCCGCGACCATATGTCATCCGTTGCGGCATTTGACGTCGCCGCCGGGCGATGGCGCTCTCATCGCTGACCTCCACTTTGAACAGCGCGCTCGCCACGTCCTCGCGGATCACATGCAGCATCTGCTCAAACAGGTAGAAGCCCTCACGCTTATAGAGTATTTTCGGGTCCTTCTGGGCATAGGCCTCGAGATAGATGCCCTCGCGTAAGTGATCCATGTTCAGAAGGTGGTTTTTCCACAGGCCGTCAATGGTCCGCAGATAGGTCTCGCGCTCGAAATCACGCCATTTGCTCTCGGCGCGTTGTAATCTCTCCTCGGGGGTCAGCTCGGGGTCGGGGTTGAGCGCCGCCAGGGAGCGCACGATTTGCTCTTCCCGCTCTTCGTATAGGCGTCGAGTCTCGGCGGTGACCTCATCCATGATTGTGTCGTAATCGCGCGCCGCGCCGCCCGGATCATTGAGGGGCGACTCCTCGAGCCTGAAGGTTTGCTTGAGCGCGTCGTGGAAACCATCCATATCCCACTCTTCAGAATGGACCTCCTCGGGCATGAACCGCCCGCCCAGATCGCCGACGGTCTGCTCAATTGCATCCAGAACCAGATCGTGGGTCTCAACACCCTCGATGACTTTGCGGCGCAAGCCATAAATGGTCTTGCGCTGCTGGTTCATGACGTCGTCATAGTCAAGCAGGTTTTTGCGAATGTCGAAGTTGTGACCTTCAACTTTGACTTGCGCGCTCTCGATGGCCTTGGTGATCCATTTGTGCTCGATGGGTTCGCCGTCGGGCATCTTGAGACGATCCATGATGCCGGAGATTCGCTCTGCACCGAAGATCCGCAACAGGTCGTCTTCCAATGACAGGAAGAAGCGTGACGAGCCGGGATCGCCCTGCCGCCCCGCTCGACCGCGGAGCTGGTTGTCAATCCGGCGGCTCTCGTGGCGTTCGGTGCCAATGATGTGCAGCCCACCGGCGTCCAGAACATCTTGGCGCTCACGCGCGCAGAGATCCTTGAAATGTGCGAGGGCGCTCTCGTAGGTTTCGCCTTCCTCTGATCCGGCGGCGCGCGCCTTGGCCATCATCTCCGGGTTACCCCCGAGAATGATGTCGGTACCGCGCCCCGCCATATTGGTGGCGATGGTGACCGCCCCCTTGCGCCCGGCTTGAGCGACCACTTCGGCCTCGCGCCCGTGTTGTTTGGCGTTGAGCACATGGTGTTTGATGTTGTTTTTGCGCAGCCGCGTCGAGATGAACTCGCTCTTCTCCACCGAGACCGTACCCACGAGACAGGGTTGGCCCCGTTTATGGCAGTCGATTATCTCATCGACCGTGGCGGCGACCTTCTCGCGTTGCGTCTTGTAGACCAGGTCGTTGTAGTCGATCCGGATGCAGTCGGCGTTGGTCGGAATGGCAAGGACGTCGAGCTTGTAGATCTTGCCGAACTCCTCCGCCTCGGTCTCGGCCGTCCCCGTCATCCCCGCCAGCTTGTCGTACATCCGGAAATAGTTTTGGAAGGTGATAGTCGCCAGCGTCTGGTTCTCATCCTGGATCTTGAGGCCCTCTTTGGCCTCCACCGCCTGATGCAGCCCGTCGCTCCACCGCCGGCCGGCCATCTTGCGGCCGGTGAATTCGTCGACTATCACGACTTTGCCGTCCTCGATGAGATAGTTCACGTCCCGCTTGAAGAGCGTGTGCGCCTTCAAAGCCTGGTTCACGTGATGCAGGATCTCCATGTTCTCGGCGTCATACAGGTTGGTGATGTTAAGTCGTCGCTCCACCTTATCGACGCCGGTCTCGGTGAGGCTCACCGAGCGCGATTTCTCGTCGACCAGATAGTCTTGCTCTCTCTTGAGGAATGGGATCACGTTGTTGACAGTGTAATAGAGTTCGGTGGACTCCTCGGCCGGGCCCGAGATGATGAGCGGTGTTCGTGCCTCATCGATCAAGATGCTGTCGACCTCATCCACGATTGCGTAGCGGAGAGGGCGCTGCGCGAATTGGGACAGTTCGAACTTCATGTTGTCGCGCAGATAATCAAACCCAAACTCATTGTTCTGCCCATAGGTGATGTCGGCCTCGTATGCAGCCTTGCGGTCTTGCTCGTCCATGTCGGAGACGATCACCCCCACCGACATCCCGAGAAAACGATAGATTTGCCCCATCCACTCGGCATCGCGGGATGCCAGATAGTCGTTGACGGTGACGAGGTGGGCGCCGCGTCCCTCGAGCGCATTCAGATAGAGCGCCAGAGTCGCCACCAGCGTCTTCCCTTCTCCGGTGCGCATCTCGGCAATAATGCCGCGGTGTAGTGCAATCCCGCCTATCAACTGAACGTCATAGTGGCGCATTTTGAGCGTGCGTCGGCTGGCCTCACGGACTACGGCAAAGGCCTCGGGCAGCAAGTCGTCGAGAGTCGCACCGTTGGCGAGTTTTTCGCGCAAGCGAGGTGTCTCGGCTTTGAGTTGGTCGTCGGTCAATCGCGTGACCCCGTCCTCAAGCGCGTTGATCTGCTCGACTAGAGGCTGCATTTTCTTGAGCGTGCGTTGGTGTTGGGAGCCGAATATTTTTGTGGCAAGCTTTTTGAACATGTTTCAGGGCCCCTCCTTCCGGCGGATCACTATAGCCCCCTACCGGAAGCCGTTCAACTCCTCAATCCTCCACCCCTTCCGGGATTCGGGAAGCGATTCGGGCACAATTGCGGCGTCATCTTCACCAAATCGATGCTCGACGTAGCGCTGCTACGCCTCCGCTCGATTTGGATTGTTTCCTTGCACTTGCACCCGCCTCACTCCCCTCGGTCCACGGACGCGGTGGAGGATTGAGGGTGCCACCGAACGGCGTCACTCACTATTCGCGCCAGAGACGAGAACTTGGCGCGCCACCCCAGTCGGTCGCGGATGAGCTCGGTACCGGCAAAGAGCGCAGGAGCGTCCCCCTCGCGGCGGGGGCCCACCTTGAACGGCACCGGCCGGCCGCTGACCGCCTCGATCTCGGCCAATACCTCGCGGACACTGTAGGCGCGCCCCGCGCCCACGTTGTACGCGTGAAAGCCCTCATGATCCCCGGCCTCCACCGAAAGCGCATGGGCCTCCGCCAGATCCAGGATATGAACGTAGTCCCGCAGGCAAGTGCCGTCCTTAGTATCATAGTCGTCACCGAAGATGACGAGCGGCTCCGAGTGCCCCATTGCGGCGTCTATCGCCAGTGGTATCAAGTGGGTCTCTGGGTCATGATCTTCGCCGCGCTCTTCGGTGGCGCCGGCGGCGTTGAAGTACCGCAGCGCCACCGCTGACAGATCAGGGGTCGCGTCCGCAAACCATCGCAGCGCTTGCTCGCACATGATCTTTGAGGCCCCATAGGGCGACAGTGCCGCCTTGGGATGAGACTCGTCGAGTGGGAGCCGCGCGGGGAGGCCATAGACGGTGCAAGACGATGAGAAGACAATCCGCCGCACCCCGTGACTAAGCGCCTCGCGAAACAGCACCAGGGAGCGCGCGACGTTGTTGTCCAGATACATTGCAGGCTCACTCATGGACTCGCCCACATATGCGAACGCTGCGAAATGGACAAGCGCGTCGAACCGCGCCTCCGCAAGGATCGGAACGAGGACGCTGCGATCCGCGATGTCGCCGTGGACAAACGCGGCCCCGGTTGGGACCGCCGCGCGGTGGCCGCGAACGAGCGAGTCGAGTACCACCACCTCATGCCCCCGCCGGAGTAGCTCAGCCGCAGTGGTGCTGCCGATGTAGCCTGCCCCACCGGTCACCAAGACCTTCATTTCATTGTTCTCCTCGAGGGCGCTGGTGTTTGGGCCGGGCCCGCCTCACCGCTGCCCGATTCAGCTAGCCATGCGGCGGCGGCCGCGAAATCGGTGAACCGCCAAGTGGCGCTCGCCGGGTAAACCCCGTCACGACATGCGGCACCGGTCTCCACACCCACCCCGGGCAGTCCACTGTTTTGGGCGAGCTGTAAATCGGTGCTGCTGTCGCCGACCACCACGGCCCGCCACGGTGCAATCCCTGCTCGGCGGAGCGCGGCCTCCACCATCCCGGTGGACGGCTTGCGACACTCGCAGGGGCCGCGCAGCGCGGCGCGGCCTTCGCGATAGTGGGCCTCGGGGTGGTGAGGACAGACGTGGATCTCGTCGAGGTGCGCGCCTTCGCGGGCCAGCAGCTCAACGAGCCGGGCATGCTGACGCTCAAGCTCGCTCTCGCTCATGAGCCCGCGCGCCACCGCCGCCTGGTTGGTCGCGAGCACCGCCCGCACTCCGGCCCTGTTTAGTCGCCGCAGCCCTCGAGCTGCTCCGGGCACGAGCCGAAGCTCGGCGGCGGTGAGGGGTGGGCGCCCTCCAGGTGCGTCCACAAGCGTCCCGTCGCGATCAATGATGGCGAGCTCCGCGCGCTTTGCGGTACGCCCGGCCAGCAGATCGGCTTCGGCAGCGGCCAACCGCTTTGGAGTTCCAACGTCGCGGATGTATTCGCTCGTGACGTATCCGAAAACTTCGGCCCGCGCGGCGACCTGCCAGGGCAATAGTTCGCGGTCGAGATCGGTGGGGCGGTCGCGGGCCACGAACCGCAATAGGTCGCGACTCAACACCCTCACCCCGGAGTTGCCGAGTAGCGGCTCACGCGACGCACCCGGCCACTTGTCGCGCGAACCACCCGGGCGCCTCCAGCCGATGACTCTCCCGTCGTCGGCGAGGCGGATGACATCGCTGTCCCAGGGATGATCACTGCGGTGGACGACAAGTGTCGCGAGCCCACCGTTTCGCGACGCCGCGGCACCCAGTCGCTGCCAGTCGAGCGCGGTGATGAGATCTCCGTAGACGAGAAAAAAACGTTGATCGAGACGCCGCTCGGCGACCAGCAATGCCCCGGCGGTGCCGCCTCTGGCGGTCTCGATGAGTAGATCGAGCTCGAGGCCCGACGGCGCGAGACGGCTCACCGCCTCCTCGTGGCGCGCAAGGTCGGGGCCGCCGACAAGCAGCACCTGCTCGATGCCTCCGGCGGCGAGGTCGCCGAGCAGACGAGCGAGCAACGGGCGGCCGGCGAGAGGAGCGAAGACCTTGGGCAGATCTCCAAGAAGGGGCCGCATCCGCCGCCCTTCCCCGCCGCACAAAACCACCGCCTGGGCCAGACTCATCGCCACCGCCCCAAGAGCCTCCCGATCACCGCGCCCCGCGCTGTGTAGTACGCCAACCGCCCGGTCGTGCGCCAAGTGAAGCACTGGGAGTCGCCATGCGGCCTCTCCCGGTGTCGCACCGGGACCTCAACGAAGACAAGGCCGCGCGCGCGGGCGCGATAGAAGGCTTCCACCAGCAAAAATGCCTCGCGGTAATAGGTACTCGGCACGAACCCGTCGAAGACTCTTCGGTGCATCAATTTGAACGCGCAGTCAACATCTCTGAGCGGCAGCCCAAACAGAATCCCAAGGACGCGGTTGTAGATATAACTCGCTGCGGCGCGCTTGAACCCCTCGGCCCGCGTGAGCTTGTAACCGGCGATAACGTCGGCGCCGGCGCGGGCGGCGCGCACTAGCCGCGGCAAGTCCTGGACGTCGTACTGCATGTCGCCGTCGGTGAACCCGATCCACTCGAAGCGCGCCGCTTGAATTCCACTCCACAAAGCCTGCCCGTAGCCGCGATTTTCGGGATGGTGAATCACCCGCACGCGAGGGTGGCGAGCGGCCAGCGCGGCCGCCCGCGCGCCGCTGTGATCGGGCCCCCCGTCGTCGACGATTATGATCTCATGATCGTCCGCGACCAGGTCCAGCACCTCGTCGAGCGCGAGCGCGAGCGGTTCGACTGTCGCCTCGTCGTTGTAGGCGGGGAAAAAAAACGAAATCCTCATGGTCACCCTGATCGCCCTTGAAATGTAAGCCGGCGACGCCTCCCAGCCGCAAGCTACGTCATGTCGTCGCTTTAGTATAGGCCCCCGCTCCCCATAGGCACCGGCAATCGCGCTCCGCTGCGGGGCAGATGTGCGCGGATCCGCGCGCGAATCCCAGGATGGGCCGACGACTATGAAATGCGCGCTCGCTCGGTTGACTTGGCTTGAATTGGCAGGCTAAGAGGTCTGGTCGTGGTGGTGTTCGAGGGAACACCTCCTGTCGGCCCTTGGAGAACAAGCGGCCGCCTCCCAACAACATCCGTGGCCGGCGTCTAATGAATGTTCTCGTCATCAATCCCCCTTGCGAACACACAATCCCCGAATACGCCGACGATTACGGTCGCGGTTATCTGGAGCCGCGCGAATACGGAAATTTTCCTCCTCTCGGTGCGCTCTATGTCTTGTCGCAAGCAGAGGCGCGGCTCCCTCAGCACCGATACTATTTCCTGGACTGTCCGAGCGCGGGGATCTCTCACAAGAGACTTCGCCCGCTAATCGCCCGCTTCGAGCCTGATCTCGTCGGGATCTCGAGCTATACCATCTCAATCCTCGACGCGATGCGTGTCGCCGAGAGCGTTCGCGCCGTTTCGCCCGCGGCCCATATCTGCCTTGGCGGCCACCACTCGACCGCATTCCCGGTCGAGGCGGCGATGCTTCCGCAGTTCGACTCGATCATCGCCGGCGAGGGCGAGCACGCCTTCACCGAGCTCCTTGACCGACTCGACACCAGGCAGGAAATCGACGCCATTCGGGGGGTCTATCGCGCGGAGAGCGTCCACTCCGCAAAGCCTGCGGCCGACGGGGCCGAGAGAAGGTTTTTGAGCCGACCGACCCTGCCGTTCGGGTATGTGAGCGCCATCGACGAGCTGGCGTTTCCCAACCGCCGGCACA
>PWKZ01000049.1 GCA_003559575.1 Bradymonadales bacterium
CACCTGCACCGAATTAGTGCTCGACGTAGCGCTGCTACGACTGCGCCTAATTCGGCTTGTTTCCTTGCACATGCACGCGCCTCCACACGCTCGCTCCTCAGAACGAACCGACGATTATGGTGAGGGTTGAGTGGTCAGCGGTTCATGAGTAGGGTGCGCGGTCCGTCACGGAACAGGACACTCATCTTCTGAGGGGTGAGTATTTGCTGCACCACCCCGACGCCGAACCGCGGGTGTTGCAGCACGCTCTCTTTGTCAAACGACGCGCTCGGGCGGTAGATCGCGATGGCGCGATTGTCGACCTCTCGCATCTGGGCATCCCACTGGCGTTTCCACCCGAGCGAGCTTGTCTCGCGTTTTGGCCGCGAGGCGCCGTCGCGCCCATCGCCCCTGGTCCGCGCCACCCGGGGCCGCACGCCGCTATCGGCCGCTTTCGCGCGCCTGTATTTGTGAAACGCGCCGCAGGTGTTACATTTGGTTTGAACAGGTTTGCCGTTGTGGATCGCCACTACCGTGTGGGCCAGATCCAAGTCGCAGCGCGAGCAAAACGCGTCGATGTCTCCGCCGACCTTGAGTTTCAAGGGTCCCTACCTCTTCCATAATCGTCGGCCGCTCGAGAATAGCGACACTTCCATAATCGTCGGCCCATCCTGGTATTCGCGCGCGGATTCACGCACATCTGCGGCGTCACCTGCAGAAGAATTAGTGCTCGACGTAAGCGCTGCGTTGGACTGCGCCTAAGAACGGTTTGCTTCCTTGCACATGCACGCGACTCCACTTAGCGGGGCTCCTCAGAACGAACCGACGATTATGGTAGCACACGCGTCTCATTGAGTCTGTTGGGTATGTCTGCTATTTCTTTTGAAGGCGGTTGAGAGGGGGGGGGATGGCAGATCATGACAGATGGGTGCTGTCGGCGGGCCGGACGGTCGACGGGCGTTACGAGCTGCTCGGCGAGGTTGGGCGCGGTCCCGTCGGCGTAGTCTATCGCGCCCGGGATTTGGCGCTCGGCCTGGACGTGGCGTTCAAGCAAATCCACCCCGCGTTGTCCACGGAGGACACGCGCGAGGCGAACCTGTCTCGGCTCAATCGGGCCCGGGCGATGGTCCACGAGCGGCTCGTGGCCGTGACCGACGTGCTCAGCCGAGACTCCCGGATTTTTGTCATCTCGCCATATCTTGACGCTCCCACGCTGCGTGCCTTCCTGGAAGCAAGGCACGCAGAGAGGCGGCCCATCACTCGTCTCGAGCTGGCCACTCTCTCGGTGGAGCTCTGCCGCGCGTTGGCTCATGTTCACGAGCTCGCCCCTCACGGAAACTTGAAGCCTGAGAACATCTTCGTGATCGCCGGTGGTGTGCGGCTTGGAGACCCTTACCGGCTCTTGGGGCGCACCGAAGTGCCCGCGGCACACGGCTCGTTCCCGCTCGGCGAGCATTACCTGGCGCCCGAGTGCTTGCGGGTATCGGGCGACGAGCTCGTGGCCAACGACCTGTTTGCGCTCGCGATGATCGCCGGCGAGATATTGGTCGGCGCGCCGGTTCGTCCTGGTTGCTCTCTCTCCGAGCAAGGCCCGCTCTTATCGGCAGAGCTCGATCAGTTCTTTCTCCGGGCCACCGACCCTGATCCGAGCGCCCGCTACCCTTCGCTGGAGGCGTTTTGGGAGGCCCTCAAGGGCGTGCTCGGGTTCCCCGCGCTGAGGCTTGAAGACAGCGCCGTAGCCGGAGAACTCGTGCTGCCGGCCGCACTCCGGGTGGGGGGCGCGAGCATCGCGGGGGACGATCCTCCGACCCGGCGCATGTCGCGCCTGCCGGATCCCGACGACTGTGACGAGGCGCTCGCGAATCTCGCCGCCGCGGGGGACGATCCTCCGACCCGGCGCATGTCGCGCTTGCCCGAGTTCAAAGATGGCGGGCCGGGACTCGATATGGGCGAAGACGACCTGGAAGCCGCCTCCGCGAGGGTGACGCCGCCCGCGAGGACCCCCGACGGGGTGGAACTCGATGTCCCCGAGGAAGATCCGCTCGATGCGTTCTTGACCACTGTCGGATCCGGTCCCGAAGAAGGGTCGCGCAAGGATGAAGATGACGATGCGCTTGGTCTGATAGTCTTTGATGAAGAGCCGGGAGATCGCGCGCCGGCAAGCCGGCGCTCCGCGCAGCATGGGACCGAGGAGGTTTCCTCGCCGCAATCGCCGGCGCGCGCGAGGGCAGGGGGAGCGCCCCGTGGTAGCGCGCCACCCGCGACGGTGGTGGCGCCCGACGAGATCGTCTTTCCCAATGGCGGTCGCTCCAGACTCAAGTGGGTCATGTTGGTGTCCCTGGTGTTGGTCGGGTTGGCGGTGGCGCTGTGGTTTGTGACAGACTCCCGTGATCACACTGAGCGCGCCGAGGATCCCGCGAGCACGGCCGAGCCCGAGGAGGGGCCGGTGGACACCGGCGCTGCCGACCCTCCCGCCCCCGAGAGCCCGGTAACTCCGCCCCCTTCAGAGGCCCGTCAAGAGTTCGACTCCGGCGAGGAGCCCCCCCCATCCGACGAGAGCCCGCGCGCGGAGCCCCCCGAGGCGCGGGGCCCCATCCGCATGGGGGCGCTCAGGTGTCCCCGCGGCATGGCGCGCATCAGCCACCGCGCGACGGCGGCGGCGCGTCGCGAGGGGCGCGCCACCGACACCGGCTACTGGGCTTTTTGCATCGATCGCTACGAGTTCCCGGGGCAGGGCGAGATCCCGCTGACGAACGTCACCTGGGCTCAAGCCGACGAGGCTTGTCGGGCGCGCGGCGGGCGGTTGTGTACTTTTCGCGAGTGGTCGCATGCTTGTGGGGTGGCTTATCCATATGGCGCCACTTATGACCATCGGGCCTGCAACACGCAGGACGAGAATGGGCGTGGGCGGCCCCTTGTCGAATCAGGATCCTTGCCGCGCTGCGCGCGCATGGGGGTCTACGACTTGATCGGCAACGCCGCCGAGTGGACCGACGATGGGTGGGTCGCGGGCGGTGACAGCAGCTCCGACGGGGCGCGCGCCACTTGCGACTACCGGGTGCGACGATCCGAGGACAGCCCCGGCGAATTCGTCGGCTTCCGATGTTGCTCGGAGCCGGAGGTGCGTTGAGAGTGGAGGCATACGCCCGGGAGCGGTGAAATCGTGGCGTGAGAGGCGAGATGCGCAAGCGCAAGAAAACGCTGGGGAGGCCGCGACTTACGGCTAGGCAGGCCGAGATGCTGGTTCTCATCAAGAGCTTTTTGGGCGACAATGGTTATCCGCCGACGATTCGTGAGATCGGGGAGCGGATGACCATTCGCTCGACCAATGGGGTACTCGATCATCTCAAGGCGCTCGAGCGCAAGGGGCTCATTACCCGCGAGGCCGGCAAGCCGCGCTCCATCATGCCCGTCAGGCTCGACCGCCCCCGCGCCGAGGTGCCGCTGGTGGGGCGGATTGCCGCCGGCCGCCCTCTCTTCGCGCACGAGAATGTCGACAGTCACATCACGCTCGACAGCTCTCTCCTCGGCCGCGATCCCGATTTGTTCGCGCTCCGCGTCGAGGGGCATAGCATGATCGAAGACGGCATTTTCGACGGCGATCTGATCTTCGTCAAAAAGCAGTCGACCGCCAACCCCGGGGCGATCGTCGTGGCGCTCATCGATGGTGAAGCGACGGTCAAGCGCTACCATCCCGAGTCCGATCAGGTGCGCCTGCAGCCTGCCAACAATGCGATGGAGCCCATCATAGTGCGGCGCGAGGAGTTTCGGGCGACCAGTATTCAAGGGGTGGTCGTGGGAGTCTTTCGCAAGCTCTGATTCGGCTCGTTAACTACGGCGGTGGATGGCCATTTTGTAGTGTTTGCGGCCGTCGGGGGTCGTTTGCTGCTCGGTCAGTTTAAAGACGCTCAAGTGGAGCTCCGCCACGCGGCCTGACTCCATCTTGATCATGGCGCGCTCGCCGTCGTAGCTCAGAACCTCGCAGCGGCGGAAACGTGGGTGGTCGAGGATGTCGCCGGGGGCCAGCTCAACCGGCTCGTCGTCATCCTGGTCATCGCCGTCCCCGGAATCGAGCCGGGACTGCGCGCCTCTCGCGAGAGGCGACTCTCCGGTGGGGTGCCCCGCCAGTCCGGATTGCGTCGCCATCGAGTCGTGGGGCGCGGGTTTGTCGTTCATGTCGAGCTCGACCCACTGCGCGAGGCCGGTGTCGGCGTCGTGTCGGCGCACGAGCGCAAAGTCGTCGATCGTGTCGATGATGAACTCCACCGCCAGCACCTTGGCCTCCAAGATGCGCCCGCCCACCAGCGTGTTGTCGCCGGTGGCGAGATCGGGGAGCAGGGTGGCGTGAATGTGGATCGCCAGCTCCCGGTTGAGCACCGAGACGTTGCCGGTGCAGGAGGTGAGTTGATAGGTGGTGGGGCCGAGCACGAGTGGCCGATAGCGACGCTCGCCGTGGTTGAAGATCTCGAGCACGACGTCGCTCAAAAAACCCGTGGCGCGAAATTCGCCGCTGCTGATGTGGTTGTCGAGACAGATCTCTTTGAGCGCCGGGATGAGATTGTCCCGGGGATCCAGGCGACCAACGAACTTGCGTCCCTCACGACTTTGCATGAACAACATAGTCTCACCTCGGGCGGTTGCGAAAACTTCGGCAAGGCAAAGCTAGTCAGTTGCCGCCGGTTACCAACACGGGTTTGTGCACCCGATAGCCGTCATCTTGGCGAACCAGCAACACCTCGCGAAAGCGCTCTTCGGTATCGATGGCATAAAGCTTCACGCGCTCGGTCTCGCCTGGCGGATCCCCCGGCCCGTCGAGCTTGATGCGAAAGTGGGCCAGGTTCTCAGTCAAGAGCCAGGAGTCGGGTCGCACCCGCATGAGTACGCCCTCGGGCCCCATGAGCGGCAAGCCTTGGCTGAACGAACGCGCCAGGAGCGCCTTGCCGCTCGGCGCCAGGTCGTGCTCGACTGCGTGGGCATCGAACGCGCGCTGTGTCTCGGCGCTCAGTAGTGACCAGCTGGCCTCGAGGTCTTGCGCTTGGAGCGCATCATAGAGCGCCCTCGCGGTTGAAGCCGGCGGAAACCCGGAGAGATCCGGTCTTGTGGTTTGGACGTGCGCCAGCACAGCCGGATCGTCGCCGATGAGCGGCTCGATTATCACGCTTGGCCCGCAGGACGAGAGAAGCAGGAGGCACGCGAGAGACTGGATGGTTCGAGACATTGAGCGCCCTTTTTCGGTGGGTAAAAAACGCACGCGACGCAAAAAACGACAAGGGTGCGCGGTTCTATTGACGCACGGCTTTCCAGGTGGCGGTGAACGGGTTGCCCGACTCGCCGGAGCTCATCTGGATGTGTCCTTGCCAGGTGCCGTCGACGATCCTGTCGACTATCAGGTTCGAGGTCTCGTCGATTAGTCGCCCGCCGCCGAACAGGCGGATATTGGAGTCGGCGCCGAGGCTGTGGATCATCAAGATGATGGGCTCGATCACGATGCCGAGCGCGCTCGTGCAGAACCCCTCGACCCTGGCGCGGTCGATTCCGAGGGCACTCAGCACATCGCCCACCAGCCCTTGGGCGATGCTGGCACAGTTAATGATGCCGTAGAGCGCGTCGCGCAGGCTGTGATAGCGCCCCCCGGTGACGAACGGGATCAAAAGATCGTCGATCACGTAAAGGATCAGCCGCCCGTAGTTGAGCATGATGCCATGGGGTTCGATGCTCAAGCGATCGAAGTGGGTGATTATCCCGGTCCAGCGCCCCTGGATGATGTCGCCGGGCACCGGCGGCAGCCCGACCTCGCTCAAGTCTTGGATACTCAGTACCAGCCGTCCGCATTCCGGGTCGTAGTCGGGATCGCCTTCGCGCGGGCACGGCAGGCGCCAGTAGAGGGCGATGCCGTGCCAGTTTTCCTCGCCGTTGACCGCGTGCTCCGTGGACTTTTGTATTCGCAAGACGGCGAGGATCTCGAGACGCGCGATCACCTGGGTCAGATCCTGGCCGATTGTGAACAGATCCTGTAGCCACTGCGGTGAGTTGTTGAACGCCCAGTCGGTGATGAGATCCTCGAGCTGGTTGCGAAACAGGCTCAAGGCCCACTCGACGACTGTCCCGACGAGCTGTCCGAGGTACAGGTTGACGATGGTTATCACCATGTCGAAGGCGAACTTACCGGGGTCGTAGAAGGCGTCGATGATGTGACCGAGGATGACCCCCACCTCGCCGGGGATGGCGTCGCGGAAATTGAAGACCGAGTCCATGTCGTAGACGCCGGCCGGCTGCAGGACTACCTGGTGCAGCATGAGATCGTGGCTCTCAGTGCCGACTGCCGAGACGTATACGCCGTCGGAGCAGCCCTGGGCGCCGAGGTTGCCCTCCCAGTTGTTGGCGCGCGCCATGACGACGTAGCGCGTCTCGGCCGGGATGCCGGAGAACTGGGCCGGCTGCTGGAGCGAGCCCACCACCACCTCGCCGAAGGGAGCGGTCGGTGGCGCGACGGGGTGCCAGTAGTTGCAGTTGTAGGAGCCGGCCGGCTCCAGATAGACGGTGACGTCGCTGAGCGCGATTGATCCCTCGAAGTGGAGATTGACCTCCAGGTTGCCGATTGGAGGCGCGCCGACGGTGATGAGAACGCTGACGGTCTCCATGGCGTTGGGGTTGGTCGCGTGTAAGCGATAGGAGGCCGGGGCGCTGTTGTTGGCGAAAAACTGGACGGAGTTGGTCCCCGACTGGCCGGTGAAGAGAGTCAGCGCGCTGATGTCGCCGTCGCCGGCGTCGAGTGGTTCGAGCTCAAGATGCACCGGAACCCCGACCGCCAGGGCGCCGGATCCCACCTCCCAGACCTCGATCCCTATCCTGCGTGGCTCTTGGCGTTGGTTGTAGGGGATCTCGATCTCGTCTCCGGTTTGGAATCGGATGCGATAGCGGGACTCGATCGGAGTGACGGTCTCGTCGGCGGTGTCCTCGACGATGTCGCGCTGTTTCGGGGGCTCGGCGTCGGGTGCGATGACGTCGGGAGCGGGGATTTGGGGGCCGTCGCCGCCGAAGATGATGTCGGGCCCGCGGCCGGCGTCGGAGCTGCTGCTGCCGCATGCTGTCAGGCTCGAGAGCCCCGCGAGCATGAGCGCCAGCGAGAGCAAGCCCACCAGCTTGACCCCTGAGGATTTGGTCTGGATCGTTGATCTCATGGGTTGCCTTCCTGCGCTGTTCGTAACGCGCACCAGTCCCTCCAATCATGATAGACACTCGAGCCCTGTTGCACAAGGAAAGAATGGGTTACCATAATCGTCGGTTCGTTCTGAGGAACGAGCGTGTGGAGTCGCGTGCATGTGCAAGGAAACAAGCCGAATTAGGCGGAGGCGTAGCAGCGCTACGTCGAGCACTAATTCGGTGCAGGTGACGCCGCAGATGTGCGTGAATCCGCGCG
>PWKZ01000015.1 GCA_003559575.1 Bradymonadales bacterium
CATGTGCTCGCTCCCTGCCCCTCATTGCCCACTAGTCCGACTCTCCTCCAGCGCAAGGTCTCCTCGCGATGGCGAAGAGAGAGTGGAGAAATAATCGCCCCAGCATAAAGACTCTCGGCTCAGCATTCAACCACAAACGAGGCGAGCGAGCCCGCGGAGCGCGCCCCGATCTCAGTCGAATACAATGTAAATCCGAAGCGATACGCCATAATGCTGTACTTCCCGGCGCAAATGGGCAAAAATTGCCCTGTTGACGCCGGCGGAGTCCAGTGATGTTCGACTGCCGCGGCTCATCGGACCCGCGCCCATGAGGAGAACCGCCGAACACCGAGGAGGACTTGTTGATGGAGACCGTCCCAAAACCGGACAAAATAGATCTCAAAAAAGAGCACGCACTCAGCTTGGAGCGCCCGCCATACCCCTACTCCCTCTCGGCGCGATTCTTCTACGCGTCGATGGACCTCGTCACCGGCAAGAAGACCACGCTCGCCAAGACCAAGCTCATCGAGACCTTGGCCTGCATCCCGTATCGTGCCTGGGAGATCCGGCAATACGGCCGTCTGACCCGCAACTACCACCGCGATGATCTGGTGCAGGAGGCCGAGCAAATAATGGTCTGGAGCCGCCATGCCCAGGACAACGAGTACTGGCACCTCAGGCTCATCAACGAAAAGATGCGCCAGGACGGGGTGAAGGACGCGTGGTACCTGTCGCGCCTGATTCCCTTCTTGATGGTCACGCTCTACATCATCATGACCCGTCTGATGGCTTTTTTCAGTATCCGCCGCGCGTTCTTGTTCAACGCCCAGTTCGAAGATCACGCCGAGCGCACCTACGCTCGTTTTGTCGCCGACCACCCCGAGTGGGACGAGCAGCCGGTCAACACTCCTTTGGCCGACAGAGTTGAGGGGCTCGAGACATGGGGTGATGTCTTCAGGCGCATCACGCTCGACGAGCGCGAGCACATGAACGAGAGCTTCGTTCTGGCCGGCCGCCCCGAACACCAGGTCCCATACGCGAGCGGCAATGAGGAGAAGGCGGACGCCTCCGCCTAAAACCCCTCAATCATCCACCCTTTTTCCGGGATTCGGCAAGCGATTCGGGTGATCCCTAATTCCCCACCTGCACCGGCATTCGCGCGTCGCTACGAGGCCATCTGCGGCGTCACCTTCACCAAATCGATGCTCGACGTAGGCGCTGCGTTGGCCTCCGCTCGATTTGGTTTGCTTCCTTGCACTTGCACCCGCCTCACTCCCCTCGGTCCACGGACGCGGAGGAGGATTGAGGAGCCAGGAGCGCCGCATCTTGCACAACAACGCGAGCTTGCACCTGCGGAGCTGGTCGGAGTGGGAGACCAACGCGAGGCGACCCGTAAAAATGGATGGGATACGACATCCCCGACGACTCCCATCCTGCCGCGGGAACGGTCTTCGAGCCGCTCCGACAGAGCTTGCCGTTTTCGAATGGCATAATTATGCTGGCCCGTGTGCTCTGTATGCACCTGGGTTTGAAAGGAGTGAGCGACCGATGACAGCGAACAGTGGACTATCCAAAAACAACAAGGTGGTGTTGGCCTACAGTGGCGGGCTCGACACGTCTATCATCCTGAAATGGCTCATCGAGTGCGGCTACGAGGTCATCGCCTATGTGGCCGACGTGGGCCAGGCCGACGATTTCGATTCGGCGAGGGAGAAGGCGCTCGCCATCGGGGCGAGCGCGGTGTTCGTCGAAGATCTGAAGGAAGATTTCGTCACCGACTACGTCTTTCCGATGTTCAAGGCCAACGCCGTCTACGAGGGCCAATACCTCCTTGGCACCGCCATCGCGCGTCCACTCATTGCCAAACGTCAGGTGGAGATCGCCACGCGGGAAGGCGCGGCTTACGTCTCCCACGGCTCTACGGGCAAGGGCAACGATCAGGTGCGTTTCGAGTTGGCTTACTACGCGCTCGCTCCCTGGATCCGCGTCATCGCTCCGTGGAAGACGACGGAATTTCTGGACGAGTTCAAGGGGCGACCGGACCTGATCGCATACGCGCAACGTCACGGCATCGAGATCAAGTCCTCCAAGGCCAGCCCCTACAGCGAGGACGACAACCTCTTGCATATCAGCCATGAAGCCGGCGTGCTGGAGGATCCCGCATTCGAGGCGTCGGAGAGCGTGTATTCCAAGACGGCATCTCCCGAGGCAGCGCCCGACACACCGACCCGGATCGCGCTTTGCTTCAAGGACGGTTTGCCCGTGCGGGTCGCAAACCTCGACGACGGTACGGTTCATGAGTCGCCGCTAGAGCTATTCCTGTACCTCAATGAGGTCGGCGCCAAAAACGGTATTGGACGAATCGACATCGTCGAGAACCGCTTCGTGGGCATCAAGTCGCGTGGGATCTACGAGACCCCGGGGGGTACGATCCTCTACCACGCCCACCGTGACATCGAAGGCATTGCGATGGACCGAGAGGTGATGCGGCTGCGCGACATGCTGTCGGCCAAGGTCGCGCAGCTCATCTACAACGGCTTCTGGTTCAGCCCTGAGATGGACTTTCTAATGTCGGCCATCGACAAGAGCCAGGAGCTCATCGACGGCGAGGTGCGGCTAAAGCTCTACAAAGGAGGCGTCTACGTCACGGGGCGTACAAGCCCGTCGTCGCTCTACGACCAGGATCTCTCCAGCATGGACGTGGAGGGCGGCTTCGATCAGAGGGATTCCGCCGGGTTCATCAAAATCAACGCAATCCGCCTCATGGCGCACGGCGCCATCCTCCGCAAGCAGGCGGCCAACGGAAGCCGGCGATGAAGCTGTGGGACAAGGGGACGACGCTCGACACGCGGGTGGAGCGGTTCACAGTCGGTAACGACTATATCCTGGACCGGGCGCTTGTGAAACACGACTGCCGCGCGTCGGCGGCCCACGCTCGGATGTTGAATGCCATCGGCGTACTCGACGCGGAGGAGCTCCTGGCCCTCGAAACGGCATTGGACGAGATCGTGGCGCTCGACGCGGCGGGCGAGTTCGAGATCCGCCCAGAGGACGAGGATTGCCACACCGCCATAGAGGGTTACCTGACGGAAAAGCTCGGGGCCACGGGCCGTAAGATCCATACCGGCCGCTCCCGTAACGACCAGGTGTTGACAACTCTGCGGCTCTACGAGAAGGAGCGCCTCGATGTAATCCGTCGGGCGCTTTGCGACTACGACGCCGCGCTCGGCGACATCGTCGGGGCTGAGGGCCACGTCCGGTTGCCCGGCTACACCCACATGCAGCGCGCTATGCCCACGACGGTCGGCGCGTGGCTCGGCAGCTACCGCGCGGCGGCGCGGGATGACCTCCTAATACTCGACGCGGTCGCTGCCATCATCGATCAGAACCCCCTCGGTACGGCCGCCGGATTCGGTGTGCCGGTGCTCACCCTCGATCGTGATATGACGACGCGCGATCTTGGGTTTGCCCGCACCCTTGAGAACCCCATCTACGCCCAGTTGAGCCGTGGCAAGATGGAGGCAATGCTGCTCTCCGCCTGCACCCAGATCCTTCTGTCGATCAACCGATTGGCGAGTGACCTCATGCTGTTCACCACGCGCGAGTTCAACTTCGTGCTTCTCTCGCCCTCGGTCTGCACGGGTAGCTCCATGATGCCACAAAAGCAGAACCCCGATGTCCTGGAGCTCCTGCGGGCGCGCTACCACGCTGTTCTGGGTGAGGAGATCAAGCTGAAGAGCATGTCGGCGAACCTCATCGCAGGATACCACCGGGATTTGCAACTCACCAAGGAGCCGGTGATGCGGGCGCTCGAGGCCACGGAGGATTGCCTCGGGATCCTCCCGGTGGTGCTCGGGGGGCTCGTCTTCAACGAGGCGCGCTGTGCCGCCGCGCTCACCCCCGAGGTCTACGCCACGGAGCGCGCGCTCGCGAAGGTCAAGGCGGGGATGCCGTTTCGTGAGGCCTACCGCGAAGCGGCCGAGGAGCTGTCCAAAGATTGACACCACCAGCGCTCCCCCCCCATCTCGGCCACCGCCAAGCCGTGCCACATTCTTCATGCGCCAACCCCTCCGGGCCGAGGATCGGCGAAAATTGCCCCCCGGTAACCGTCTGCCGGAAGCGGCAGGGTCAGCTTCAGGCCCGAGGCTTTCACCGGCGGTCTCACCGTCCGATGCCGGTACCCCTCGGGCCACGCCCAGTCGTCGTGGTGCAGGGCATCCTCGAGGACGGCGGCCTGCACCGCGTACCGTCCGGCCGCGGCCGCCAGCTCCCTTCGGATCCTGTCGTCCCGGCAGGCGGCCACGATCTCGTCAACCGCCTTCTCGTTCACGGCGCTCGCCGCCGGGATCTTCTCGTCGGGATCAGAGCCCGCGGGCCGCGGGTCGTTCCCGTGAAGCCACAGGCCGGGCCGCTCCCCCTCCCCTTCGGCCAGGTACGGGTCCTGGGGACGGCCGTTCACCCAAACCATGAAATGGACGTGCGGAGGCACCCAGGGGAAGAACAGGGTCATGTCGATCCCGGCCACGCCACTCAGGGCGACGGGATCGCCGCGCCGGACGGCCTGTCCGACGGAGACCAGGGGCTTCCAGCAGTGGGTGTACTGGGTGAGCAGGCCGCCGCCGTGGTCCACGGCCAGGGTGAGGCCACCCCGGAGCCAGCGGTCCCGGATCATCACCACCCGGCCGGGCGCGGCGGCGGCCAGTCGGGTGCCGACCGGACACACGAAGTCGATGCCGTCGTGCTCGTCGTAGGTGAGTCGCCCACCCCGAAAATCCCGGCACCACTTTCGGGTGACCCGCTGCCTGAACCCCTTGCCGCCGCCCACCCGGTCGAACAGGTGGTAGACGGGCGCAATCCCGTCGGCCGGCACCATGCCCGCATAAGCGGGGAAGCTGAGGTCCGGCCGGATGAAGTCCACGGAGCTCAGGCCCACCTGAAACCCGTTGCCCATCCGGCCCAGGACGAACCTCAGGTCCGAGACCACCTGTGTACCCGAGCGGATGCCGAAGGCCGCAAGGAACGAGGAGGGCCTGAGCATGGGTTCTTGTTTTCGATAACCTCTCACCGACGCATCCTCGGGTTACATGTCGGGCCGGGCGTTGGCACATGAACCGGCTGCAGCGCGTACCCCCGCGTGGTTCCGATCTTATCAGCGAGAGCCCGGGGACGATTTCCCGCCGCGCCCTCGGTGAGCGCAGCGTGCCCCATCGCCTACCCCTGTGGTTAATTCGCAGGGGGCACGGCGGCGCAGTTGTAGTCGGGTTCCGCGACGAACACGTCGGCATCGATCCTACTCTGATCGAGGACGGCGCTCGAGAGCATGCCGCTTAGCTGCACCTGGCTGGACGTGCTCTCCACCAGCGCCAAAATCATGCGGAGGCTGAACGTCTCGACCCAGACGTCGCAATGCCTGGGGATCTGGGCGCTGAGATCCTGGAAATCGAAGGACGGCTGAGACCAGTCGGGGGGGCAGGCCGGCATATCCGCGCCGGGAATACAGTTGCTGATGCGTTCTTCACAGTACTCGCGCACGAGCATGCGCTCGAGGTCATCCCGGGTCGTCTCGAGGTTCACTGAGGCATAGATGATACCCTCAGCGATCACAGTCTCGCCGTCCACCTCTGCGAGTCGCCCTTGGAGATGAAAGTCGTTCACGTCCAGGCGCGCCTGCCAATCGGGGGCGATCGTGATCTCGAGCGCGGCCCGCAGCACATGTTGCAGCAGATCCACCTGGAAGTTCACCGGCCCCGCCTCGAAACAATCGTCCATCAACGAAAAGTCCAACGGCAGGCACATGGCGCCGTCCAGGTAGGTAAACGGCTCGTCGTCGTCCGTGCCCCAGCCGCCGGCCATGCTGAGGCGCACCGCGAGGACATGAGCTTCTCCACCGTCCACCCGGATGACGAACGGTAGTTGGCCCAGGCCGTCGCCGAGATACTGCCCCACTCCGTCCTGGGCGTCCGTGGCCACGTCGCGGGTCAACAGTAGTTGGACTGTGTCCACCGCCGCCTCGGCGATGGCCGGGACGAAAGCCGGGTCGGGCTGACACTCGTACTCGGGGAGAGCAGGGAAAGGCAGCTCGTCTCGGTTTACGATCAAAAGCTCGTCGAGCGCCCCGTCGTATTCGACGAGATAGTGAGACATGTCGTCGTCCAGCCAGTTGCCGACGATGAAGGATGGCACACCGCAAGCGCGCTGTTCAAAGAAGCCGTGCAGGTGTCCCGTGAAAATCCCTTTGACGACCCCGGGGTGGGCCTCGACCACGTCACACAGAGAGGGAGCGCCGGGCGCCTGCACCAGCGTGTTGGGTGGGTGGTGAAAGAAGAGAAACGAGGGGCGCCCATCGGACAATTCCTGGTCAAGCCAGGCGAGCTGTTCAGCGCCAAAGCTGCCGAGCAATCCGGCATTTCGGTTCCACGTGGGGCCGTCCATCGAGTGCAGTATGACGAGCCGCACACCGTTTATCATCTCCGCAAACCAGAGGGGGTACCCCATCGCCGCGCTGAAGACCTCCTCGCGCGTCGCCTTGTCCTCTGTGATGATCAGGCTGGTGCCGTGAAACTCGTCGTAGAACTCGTGGTTGCCGATGGCGGGCAGCCACGGCGCGTCGAGTTTGTCGAGCTCGTCCACGAGAATATCGGTGATGTTGTTCTCGTCGAGTTCGGCGGGCAGATAGTCGATGATATCACCGGTAATGACGACGCGGTCGGCCGGAAAATCGAGCGCGTTGAGCCGGTCGACGCGGGCTGCGATGTAGTCGCGCTGCTCGTCGGCCATGGTACCCGCGTAATGCAGATCGGCGACATGAATGAACCGCACCAGCCCCGGCGGCACCATCACTTCCTCGCCACCGGTGGCGGCGTCGCCGATGTCGCCATTACCGGCCGGATCGTCAGCATCGCACGCCACCGCAACCGCGCCGAACAGAACGACCAGGGCACCGTAGAACATCCTCTGCATCTTCACCCCTCCCTGCTAGAGGAGCAACTGTAGCGCGCAATGGCCGAGACGATCAATGGATTTCCCTGGCCCAGGATTCCCCGCCTGCAACGGCATTCGCGCGTCGCTACGCCGCAGTTGGGCCTGAATCCGCGCGCGAATGCCAGGATGAGCCGACGATTAGGGTGATGGCTGGGAGGTTGACAACCTTGCCGTCGGTGCAGTCCGATCCCCGTCGGGGTGGGCGAAAGGACCATAATCGTCGGTTCGTTCTGAGTAACGAGCGTGTGGAGGCGCGTGCATGCGCAAGGAAGCAATCCGTTCTTAGGCGCAGTCCAACGCAGCGCTTACGGCGAGCACTAATTCGGTGCAGATGACGCCGCAGATGTGCGTGAATCCGCGCGCGAATACGAGCGTGTGGAGTCGCGTGCATGTGCAAGGAAACAA
>PWKZ01000155.1 GCA_003559575.1 Bradymonadales bacterium
GTGTGGAGTCGCGTGCATGTGCAAGGAAACAAGACGAATTAGGCGGAGGCGTAGCAGCGCTACGTCGAGCACTAATTCGGTGCAGGTGACGCCGCAGATGTGCGTGAATCCGCGCGCGAATCCCAGGATGGGCCGACGATTATGGTTTTTGTAGTGTCGCTTGCGTGAATGCGACAAAATTGGCATCTTGTGGCGATGACCATTAGTGGTCGACTTGAGCAGAGGGAGACACGCAATGATGGCGAGCGCACCCGGCCCGAGCGGATCGAGACGCAGCGAGTGCTACAAGCTCGGGGTGCTGACGGCGATTTTCTGCCTGATCCCGCTTTTCGGTTGCTCCGACGACACTTCTCCCGTGGAGTCGCAACCCGAAATCCACGAAGACACAGTCGCCGTCCCGGACATTTCCCCTGAGCCGCCGGACGCCGATGAGCACCCCGAAGATGCCGCCCCCGAAACTGCCCCCTCTCGCGAGTGTGAAGTGGACGCGGACTGCGCCGGCGTGATCAGGCGACCGGGGCAATGTGAAGTCCGCTACTGCGACACCGAGACCGGGCAGTGCAAGCTTGAGGAACGTCCCGACGGCGCGCCGTGCGACACGGGTGATCCCTGTACTATCCAGGACACCTGCCGGAACGGAAGCTGCGTCGCCGGATTCTACATCTGTGAGTGTAGCACCGACGACGACTGCGCCGACCCGGAGGATCGCTGCAAGGGCTTGAGCTTCTGCGATCTCGATGCCAACCCTCCGCATTGCCGCATCGACCCGGCGACTGTGGTGACCTGCGACCGCAGCGAGGACACCGCCTGCCTCAAGACGGATTGTGTGCCCGAAACCGGCGAGTGCGTCACCTCGGTCGTCAACGTCGGGGGACCGTGCAACGACGGCGATCCATGCACCACCGACACCCACTGCCAACCCGATGGAACTTGCGTGGGAACCGATAGCTGTCAGTGCCGTGAGGACAGCGACTGCCTGGAATATGAAGACGGCAACCTGTGCAACGGAGTGCTGTTTTGCGACTCATCCCAAATCCCCTACGAATGCCGGATCAAACCGGGCTCGGTGGTCATCTGCCCCCGGCATCCCGAAACGAACCAGTGCCGGCGCAACAAGTGTCAACCGGAGACCGGGCACTGTGTCCTCACCAACGAAGCCAACGGCACCGAGTGCCAAACGACAAACCTGTGCACCGTGCAAGACTATTGTGAAGACGGCACCTGTCGCAGCGGAGTGGTGAAAGATTGCAACGACGGCAACCCCTGCACCAACAACGGCTGCAACCCGCAAAACGGCCAGTGCACCAGCACACCGAACACGGCCTCCTGCGACGACGAGTTCGCCTGCACCAAGGGCGACTACTGCCAAAACGGCCAATGTCGCCAAGGCACGCCCATCGTCTGCGACGACGGCGACCCCTGTACCGTCGGCACCTGCGTCGAACCCGACGGGTGTCGATTCACGTTTGATCCGACTCTCTGTCCCCCAAGCGACACGGTCCAGGAGACAGAGATCGGCGAGCCCGAGATAGTTGAGCCCCAAGATGTGACCAGCGAAGATGTCGCCGAGGTGACCCCTCCCGACCCCTGGGAGGGCCGCTCGCACGGACTCTATCGACTGACCGCGCTTGGCTGGAGCGCCCCCCCCATGTGCCTCGTCATCTTCGAGGACGAGCCCTGTGTCGACGTGACCGGCACTATCGCGAGCGAGGTGGACAACGCTGTGGCCGCGGGTGATCTCGTGGTCCTGACCGAACTCACGCCGCTTGACCTGACGGCGGATCCCGTCGCGCTGCGCCATGGCGAAGGCGCCTGCACGGGGCCGGAGACATGCGACTTCAAGAGCGAGCCGCCGCCGGCCTTCATGGACGCCACGATGCGCCCCGAAGGCGAGTGCGGCATCTTCGGGACCGCTCCGCCATGCTTTGAAGCCGGGCCGGAGACAGTCGCGCTGTCGCTCTTTGGCGATCCGCCGATGACTCTCCTCGGCACAAACCTGGAGGCAACGTTCGCGCTTGGCTACAGCGCACTCGAAGAAGGGTACCTGCGCGGCTTCCTGTCCGAAGCGGAGGCGGCGGCACAGTCGGTAATGATCGCCGGAGTCGGCGATGTGGCGCTGGCTACAATGCTGCCGGGCGACATGATCGAGCTCCACGACGACCAGCCCGGGTGGTGGGTCACTCTGCCCTTCGAGGCGATCATGCTTCCCGACCACCTCGATTAGCAGCTTTCAGGAACTAATCTTCCCCGTCGTCGCCGATGGCCTCCACCGGACACTCCTCCATCGCCTCGACGGCCAGCTCGGTCTCTTCTTCGCTGTCCGGTTGCCGCTTCACATAGGCAAAACCCTCATCGTCGTCCTGCGCAAAAATATCGGGCGCGACCTCGCAACAAACCCCACAGTCGATACAACTACTGTCAACGTAATATGCTCCGTCGACGTTCCCAGGAACCTTGTCGTCACGATCAGCCATGGTGTCTCGGCCCCTTTCCGTGGCGTTGGTACAGAACTCGACGCGATAAAAACTTGCCACAATTCACATGTCAACATCTTATCACGCCATCGCATCGGAATCGGGGCAAAAAACGGTTGGGCTCCCAACGCCGATGTGCGATATGAGACATGATGAGGAGGACTGGAGCCCACCCAATGAGTGAAACCAAATCGACAAGCCGCAGCATGCCGTCCAACCCCGACGCCGAGCGCGCCGTTTTGAGTTCGGTGCTCCGCGACAACAGAGTGCTGGCACAGGTGGGAGACCTCATCACCCAAGAGGACTTCCACCTCGAGGCGCACCGGCTGATCTTCGCCGCGCTGGAGACCCTCTCCGATGGCAACCAAACCCTCGACTCCGTCACACTCGCCGAAGAGCTGCACCGTCGCGGGGCGCTCGACAAGGTGGGCGGCCCCAAATACATCGGTGACATCATCGACTATGTGGGCACCACCAGCGGCGTCAAAAGTTATGCTCAGATTGTGCGCGACAAGGCTCAGCTCCGCCGCATGATCCGCGCCGCCACCGAGGTCGCCACCGAAGGGTTCGCGAGCACTCTCGACACCCAGGAGTACCTGGACCGCGCCGAGAGGCGCATCTTCGAGGTGCGGAGCAACACGCTCAGCTCCCAAGGGAGCCACATCAAAGACGTGCTGAAGGACACCGTCAAAACCCTTGAACGAATCGCCGAATCATCGGGCCAACTGCTCGGACTGACCTCCGGGTATAAGGGTTTGGATGACCTCTTGCTTGGCTTGCACCCCTCTGACCTGGTGATCGTCGCCGCCCGCCCCGCCATGGGCAAGACCGCCTTCGCCATGAACCTGGCACTCAACGCCGCCATCCAAGGTGACGCGGCGGTGGTGGTGTTCTCACTCGAGATGTCCCGTGAGCAGCTCGCCTCGCGAATCCTGGCCTCTGAAGCCCGCGTAGGATTGACCAAAATTCGCCTCGGCAAGCTCTCGGGGCCCGAATGGACAAAGGTCGGGCAGGCGGTCCACAAGATAACCGAGACCCGCGTTTTTTTGGACGACACCCCGGCGCTCTCGCTCCCGGAGCTGCGCGCCAAGGCACGCCGCCTCAAGCTCGAGGACAACTGCGACATGGTGGTGGTGGACTATCTGCAACTGATGCGAAGCGGTAAGGATCTCCAGAGCCGCGAGCAAGAGATCTCCGAGATCTCGCGCGGGTTGAAAGCGCTGGCGAAGGAACTCAACATCCCGGTGCTGGCACTCTCACAGCTCAACCGCGGCCTGGAACAGCGCAGCGACAAACGGCCGGTGCTGAGTGATTTGCGTGAGTCGGGCGCCATCGAGCAAGACGCCGATGTGATAATGTTCATCTATCGCGACGAGGTCTACAATCCTAAAACAGAGCACGAGAATCTGGCTGAACTCATCGTCGGCAAACAGCGCAACGGCCCCACCGGGACTATCAGACTAAACTTCTTCGGTTCCTTTACCCGCTTTGACAGCCGCCACGACAGCCACATTCCCGTGCGCGAATCCGCCTGATGACCTCGCGCATCTGATCCTGCGTGCCCGCGCCAACTCGAACCCACCCGGTGACCTCGGGCACCGTCGAGCGATCACGCACATAGACGCCATCTTCCGCCAAATCGCGACAGTAACCCACGGGGTCAGGCGGCTGCACCAGGACGAAGTTGGCGGGCGTGGACCGAGCCGGCAACCCACGCTCCTTGCAGAACTCGACGAACATCTCCTTGCCGAGGTCGACCTCGGCCACATAGTCCTTCACATAGGCGATGTCCTCGAGAGCCGCCGCGGCGGCAACTTGCCCGAGCGCGTTGACGCTCTTGGGGTTGAACAACCGTCGCAGGTCGGGGATGGTGCGAGGATGGGCCGCCAGGTAGCCGATCCGCAGCCCGGCGAGGCCGAATGATTTGGAGAACGTGCGCGTCACCAGCAGGTTGGGGTAGCGGTCGACCAGCTCAATAACGGAGTGCCCGAAAAACTCAAAGTACGCCTCATCAACAATCACCATCGCATGGGGCGCGTGCTCGAGAACTCGGGTGACCACCTTTTTGGAATATGTGACCCCGGTCGGGTTGTTGGGGCTGACGAGATAAACGAGCTTCGTCCGGGGCTGAATGGCCGCAAGGATCCTCGCGACGTCGAGCTCGAAGGCATCCTTGAACCTCACCTCCTCAATACGTCCTCCAACTGACTGCGCGAAGACCAGGAAGTGGGTGTAGGTCGGCACCGGCACCACCACCTCGTCACCGGGATCGAGATAGGTGTGGCACGCCAGCGCCAGCGCGTCGTCCGATCCGTTGGTCACGAGCAGGCGGTCGGCCGCGACACCGGTGTAGTCCGCGAGAAGCGCCCGGAGCCGCGGGCTCGTCAACTCGGGATACCAGTTGAGGGAGACACCACCGGCTAGCGCGTCGGTGAGCGCCTCGAGCACTCGCGGGGACGGTGGGATGGTGGCCTCGTTCCAGTCCAGCTTGAGAGGACTCTGCTCGGGGTGATCCGCTATTCGCCCGAGGGAGGTGGTCGGCTCGTAGGGCGCCAGCCGGCGCACGGCGCGCGCCACTCGCGGCCCCTCAGGGGAGCTATCGCCACCTTCAATCGTCTCGAGAAGAACCCTACCTGTTGAGACAGCTGTCATGGTGAATACAAAACCCCATGGGAGTAGATCTAGTCCAGGCCGGTGGAGTAGCGCTACTCCAGAAAAGCATCTCTTCCCGCTCGCGACAGGCGGCGAGCCCTGCCTCAAGCGAAGAATCTGCAAATATGACGCCAAGACGGCGAAGTGCGGCGGGGGGACTTACTGGTTTCCATCCAGAGAGCCCGGATCCCTTGGGGGGGCTATCAGCTTTCAGATCAGCCGGTAGGGTGGCTTGGCCACTGACAGCTCGTCAGGGGCGGCTCGGATCGCCGTCTTCATCGTCGGGGACCCTTTCGGAAGTGGTGGACCTCAACAGCCTCAGCTCACCCTCGCCCGGGGGACGATAGACCTCGATCTCACGCACGTTTTGAAGGTTCACATACAGGGTCGGGGTGGTGTCCTTGTCGCCTCGAATGGCGATGAACCCGTGGCTGAAGCCTTCGCAAGTTCCAAGCACCGTGTCGTCTTCGTCATCGTACTGGATGACCCAGACCTTCTTACCGAGAAGTCCCTTCATCGCTTGGAGTTCTCCTCTAGGAGAGCCGCAACACCACTATCTTGATTTAGCCCGTACGGGACTCGAACCCGTGATACCGGCTTGAGAGGCCAGCGTCCTAACCGACTAGACTAACGGGCCATACCATGTCACTCGCACAATCGAACCCCGGCCCCGACAAAACAGTCGGTCGAAGCCGAGGCCCAAGCCAACTCGGGGACTAGGATTCGAACCTAGATTAACGGGGCCAGAACCCGTCGTCCTGCCGTTAGACGATCCCCGATTATTCCTCCCGAGGAGACGTGACTCGCCACGCCTCACGCCCCTTCAAAAGGCGCGCGGAACTTACCGAAGCTCGCCCAAGGCTGTCAAGCTAATTCGTGGTCCGAGGCTCTTCAGTGTCACCCCCCTCGGGCTCCTCGACTTCAACCGCCTCAGTCGCCTCGGGCTCCTCAGGCACGTCCTCGGCTGCGACCTCGGGGGCCGCCGGAGGCTCCTCCGCCACTGCCGGAGATGTCTCTTCAAACTGCTCCTTGGTGGTCACGGCGCCGCTCGCAACTGGTGCTTTGATCTCGCGGGGCGTGACCTTCTCATCGGCGGAGAGGAGTTCGATCAGCACCATGGGGGCGTTGTCCCCTTTTCGACGTCCGAGCCGGACAATCCGCGAGTACCCTCCGGAGCGTCCCTCAAATCGTGGCGCCAGCTCGTCAAACAGCTTGGCCACCACCTCCGGCAGGCGCAGGCGGCGCGCGGCATGGCGCCGCGAAGCCAACGTCGCCTTTTTGCCAAGGGTGATCATCCGATCTGCTAGCCGCTTGAGTTCTTTGGCTTTCACGTCGGTGGTCGTAATGCGCTCGTGCAACAGAAATGACGTCAACAAATTGTTGAACAGTGCACGGCGGTGGCTCGGATTACGGCCGAGCGTCTTGCCCGATTTTCGATGTCGCATGGACTCTCTCTCAGGGTGCTCTAAAAAGCGCGTCAGCCCGCCTTCGGCGGCTTGCGCGAAGAGTCAAAGTTCTTGATTTTCATGCCGAGGGACAGTCCCATCTCCGCGAGGACTTCTTTGATCTCCTTCAAGGATTTACGACCAAAGTTCTTCGTCTTGAGCATCTCGGCCTCAGTCTTCTGCACCAGGTGCCCAATCAACCGGATATCGGCGTTCTGCAAGCAGTTCGCCGAGCGCACCGACAGCTCGAGCTCCTCGACGGAACGATACAAGTTGTCGTTGAGCGGCACCCGCTCCTCTTCCGACACGGCGTCGGCCGGATCGTCTTCGACCTCATCGAACCGCACGAAAATGAGGAGCTGCTCCTGCAAGATCCGCGCGGCGAAGGCGAGCGCCTCATCCGGCCGGATCGTACCGTTGGTCCACACCTCGAGGGTCAGTTTGTCATAGTCGGTGCGCTGCTTGACTCGCGCGTTGGTGACTTTGTAGTTCACCCGCCTGATGGGGGTGTAGATGGCATCCACGGCGATCATGTCGATGGGAGCGTCCTCGTCCTTGTTGCGCTCGGCCGGTACATACCCCATCCCGCTCGTGACCGTCATCTCGATGTCAACGAGACCGCCCTCGGCCACGGTACAGATGTGCTGCTCCGGGTTCATGATCGACACCCCGGTGGGGAGATCAATATCGCCGGCGGTCAGCGGCCCCTCCTCCTCGGAGATGAGGCGAATGGTCTGCGCACCGTCCCCAGCCAGCCGCACCCAGACATTCTTGAGATTCAAGATGATGTCGGTGACGTCCTCAATTACCCCAGGGATAGTCGAAAACTCGTGCAGCGCCGGTCCCTCCTTGCCCCTGATCCGGAGCGACGAGATCGCCGCGCCGCGGATTGAGGAGAGGAGGATCCTTCTGAGAGAGTTACCGAGCGTGGTCCCATAGCCCCGCTCCAATGGTTCGCAGTGGAAGCGACCATAAGTATCGCTGAGCGTCTTGTGATCAATCCCCAGCGTTTTGGGGCGAATGAGGTTACGCCAGTGTTGCGTTGTCTCCTGCATGCGACCTACTCCTAAGCGTCTGCCTGCGCGCTCTCGAACCACCGCGGCGGTTGGCCCCGATGATCACGCGCCGGTGACGTTCTAGCGTCCGGGAGACTACTTCGAGTACAACTCGACCACGAGTTGCTCGTTGATATCCTGGTCGATGTCCTGTCGCGTCGGCAACGCCTTGACGGTACCCTTGAAGCTGTCACGATCAAGCTCGATCCAGCTCGGTATCCCCCGCCTATCAACAAATTCCAGGGCCCCCAAGATTCGCGCGACCTTGCGACTCGTCTCCTTGACCTCGACCACGTCGCCGGCGCGCACGAACGCAGACGGTATGTTGACCTTGCGACCGTTGACCCGGAAGTGATTGTGGCGCACGAGCTGCCGCGCCTCGTCACGATTGACGGCGAAACCCATCCGGAAGACCACGTTGTCGAGCCGGCGCTCGAGCAGTTGCAGCAGGGTCTCGCCCGTGATGCCGCGCTTGCGATCAGCCAGCTTGAAATAGCGACGGAACTGCCGCTCCAAGACCCCATAGGTCGCGCGCACTTTCTGCTTTTCGCGGAGCTGAATGCCATAGTCCGAGATCCGCCCCCGGCGCGACTGGCCGTGCTGGCCGGGGGGGTAAGCGCGGTTGTCAAAAGCGCACTTGGACCCGTAACAGCGTTCCCCCTTGAGGAACAGCTTCGAGCCTTCGCGACGACAGACCCTACATTTCGGGCCGGTATACCTTGCCACTTGCTTCCTCCTACTGGATCACACGCGGCGCCGTTTCGGTGGTCGGCAGCCGTTGTGCGGAATCGGTGTCACGTCTCGGATCAATGTAATCTTGAACCCGTTGGCCTGGAGTGACCTGAGCGCCCCCTCGCGACCGGAACCGGGCCCCCGCAGGTGAACGGCGAGAGTTCGCATACCGTGATCCTGCGCCGCGCGGGCAGCCTCCTCGGCCGCGAGCTGCGCGGCAAACGGGGTGCTCTTGCGAGAGCCCTTGAAACCCCGCCGACCGCCCGTCGACCACGCAATCACGTTTCCGCTCACATCGGTAATCGTCACGATCGTGTTGTTGAACGTGGACTGGATGTGCGCGATCCCGCTCTGAATGTTCTTCTTGACCCTCTTCTTACGGACGACCTTGCCGGTCTTTCCCATGCTTGGGCTCCCTCGGCTCGCGCCTTGTCACCTTCTTGAGGAAGGTCTTCCGCGCGCCGTCGCTGAACGCGCGGCGTTTTACCAAGCGCCGCGCGTAAGATGACGATCAGCGAGAGATGTCGCTGATCTCATGGACTCTCATTAACTCCGCTTCTTCTTCTTGACCGCCGCGCGCCGCTTACCCTTACGGGTGCGTGCGTTGGTGTGAGTCCGCTGTCCGCGCACGGGCAACCCGCGCCGGTGCCGCAACCCACGATAGCAGCCAAGATCCATGAGACGCTTGACGTTGATCGAGACCTCACGCCGGAGATCTCCCTCAACCTTACAGTCGTTGTCGATGACCTGGCGAATCGCGACGATGTCACGTTCCGTCAAGTCGTCGGAGTTGGTGGACGGATCCACCTCAGCCTTCTCGCATATCTGTCGCGCCGATGATCGGCCGATACCGAAGATATACGTCAAGGCAATGTCGATGCGCTTCCTTCGTGGAAGGTCAACACCGGCGATGCGTGCCATTTCGTCTCCTCGCTCCCTCTACCGGTCTCAGCCCTGTCGCTGCTTGTGCCGGGAGTTCGTACAGATCACACGGATGACGCCCCGGCGCTTGACGATCTTGCATTTGTCGCACATGGGCTTGACGGAGGCTCTGACCTTCATCGGTTCTTCTCTCGGTCCTTCTTCAGGCCTCAAGCACCTCGAGGGTGCGGGCCAGCACGTGACCTTGATCCCCCGTACCGTCGATATCGCGCCGGAGGCCACGTTCACCGTAGAATTTAATCAACGGCTCGGTCTTCTCGGCGTACACGCCGAGTCGTGATCGAGCCGTCTCCTCATTGTCGTCGGCGCGCTGGATCAAATTGCGGCCGCCACAGCGATCACAGATCCCTTCCCGACTGGGAGGGTTGAACACCACATGATACATGGCGCCGCAATCGGCACAGGAGCGCCGGCCGGTGAGGCGCCGAATCAGCTCCTCCTCCGGCACTTCGAAGTTCAGCACATGATCGACGCTCACACCGCTGTTTTCAAGCGCCTCGGCCTGCGCCACGGTGCGCGGGAAGCCGTCGAGAATAAACCCGCCGGCGCAGTCCGCCGCGCTCAACCGCTCACGCACAATCGCGACCACCAGTTCGTCCGGCACCAGGTCGCCGGACTCCATATAGGCCTGCGCCCGTTTCCCGAGCGCTGTCTCCTCGCGGAGCGCTTTTCTGAGCATGTCTCCGGTGGAGACCTGCGGCACCCCAAGGCGCTTGTCCAATTGCTGCGCCTGTGTGCCTTTACCGGCGCCCGGCGCTCCGAGCAGAATCAGATTCATCAGTCGGCCTCCCTGACTACCCTCGTCGGCCACGCACGCGCGGCCCGCCGGCTCCCGCCAAGCCCTCGTAGTTGTGAGTCAAGAGATGGGCCTCGATCTGCTGAGCAGTGTCGAGGGCCACGCTCACTACGATGAGCAGGCTGGTGCCGCCGAAATAAAACGGCACATGAAACTCGCGCTGCAAGAATGTCGGCAATACGACGACCACCGCCAAGTAACCCGCGCCGGCGAATGTAATGCGTGTCAAAACCTTGTCAATATACTCGGCAGTTCTCTTCCCGGCGCGGATCCCGGGGATGAACCCTCCGTGCTTTTTCAGGTTGTCGGCCACATCCACGGGGTTGAACGTAACCGCCGTGTAAAAGAAACAGAAAAAGACGACCAACGACACGTACAACGTGTTGTAGAAAAGTTCGCCCGGAACCATCGCGCTCATCACCCAGTTGACCCAGCGAGCGTCCGGGAAGAGGTTCAGGATCGTCTGGGGAAACATGAGAATCGACGAGGCGAAGATGGCCGGGATGACCCCGGCCGTGTTCACCTTGAGCGGCAAATGGGTGCTCTGGCCACCGATGACCTTGCGGCCCACCACTTTCTTGGCGTACTGGACCGGGATACGCCGCTGCCCGCGCTCGAAGAACACGATGGTCGCGACCACCGCCACCGCGAAGACGGCGAACAGCACCAAAGTCATCGGCTCGAGCCGGCCGCCGGCCAAAGTGGACAGCGAGTAGGTCTGCACCAATGCGTCCGGCAGCCCGGCGACAATCCCGGCGAAGATGATGAGCGAGATGCCGTTGCCGATCCCCCGCTCGGTTATCTGCTCGCCGAGCCACATGATGAACGCCGTCCCGGTGGTGAGCGTCACCACCGTGATGACCTTGAACAACAAACCGCCGGAGACGACCACACCGGCCGCCGCACCTTCCGCGGCGTTGATGCTCTCGAGCCAGAAACTAATCCCGGTCCCTTGCACGAGCGAGATCAGGATTGTCCCGTAGCGTGTATATTGGTTGATCTTCTTACGCCCCTGCTCGCCCTCCTTCTTCAGCCGCTCGAGCGACGGAATGACGACGGTCAAAAGCTGCAGGATGATGCTCGCGCTGATGTAGGGCATGATGCCGAGCGCGAAGACGGACAGCATCTCCAACGCGCCTCCCGAGAACATGTTGAACATGCCCAGGAAGCCGCTCTGGCCCGCCTGCATGTAATGCATCATCACTTCGCGGTTGACGCCCGGCACCGAGATGAAAACTCCCACCCGGTAAACCGCCAGCATCCCCAGCGTGAAGAGCAGGCGCTTCCTCAACTCGGGAACGCGCCCCATGTTTGAAAAACTAGTCGCCACGAGTCACCTCGACGCGGCCTCCTGCGGCCTTGATCTTCTCAATGGCGGTTTTACTGGCTTTGCAGACCTTGACCGTCACCGCGCGCTGCAGATCACCGTGACCAAGCAACTTGATCCCGCCGAGAGCGCCCTTGACGAGCCCCGCGTCCCGGAGGATCTGGGCGTCTATCACGGTACCGTCTTCGAACCGGTTGAGTTGGTGGACATTGACCGTCGCGAACTCATCAGCAAAGATATTCGTGAAGCCGCGCTTCGGGACTCGCCTCTGAAGCGGCATCTGTCCGCCCTCGAACCACGACCCCACCGAACCACCGGAGCGGGAAAGCTGGCCCTTGTGGCCCCGACCGGCGGTCTTGCCGGTGCCGCTACCGATCCCTCGACCGACGCGCTTGCGCTTCCGGGTGGCACCAGTCGGCGGCTTGAGATGGCTGAGTTCCTTCATTTCTCCCTCTTTCTCCGGCCTCGCCCGGCGGCGAGCATGACAAGCCTACACGGCGGAGCGTTGGCACCGCGACCACGCAGTCACGCGGAGCGGGTGACATCCTCTTCCACCATGACGAGGTGGCTCACCTTCGCGATCATTCCGCGCACAGCGGGAGTGTCTTCAAGCTCCCGCGTCATCCCGATCTTGAGCAGTCCGAGACCGTTCAAGGTCCGCTTCTGCCGCAGAGTCTGTCCAATGCGGCTCTTCGTCTGCGTCACTCGAATGTATTTGTCAGACATTGGATCACTTCCTAGAGCCACCGCGCTCACACGAGGAGGAGAGCGCTCATCGCCCCCTTGGATCTCAGGCGTACAGCTCCTCGGTGGTCTTGCCACGCCGCGTCGCGGTCTCGTCAGGGCCTTGGAGCTGCTTGAGTCCCTCAATCGTGGCGTGAATGACGTTGTGCTTATTGGCCGATCCGAGACTCTTCGTGAGAATGTTGCGCACGCCGGCCATCTCCATCACGGCGCGCACGGCGCCCCCTGCGATGACCCCGGTACCCTCCGAAGCAGGCTTCAACATCACGATCCCGGAACCGAAACGCCCCATCACTTCGTGCGGGATCGTGCCGGTCTCGGTCAGAGGCACCCTGAACATGGCCTTCCGAGCCCGCTCGCGACCCTTGCGAATCGCCTCCGGGACTTCGTTTGCCTTACCGAGCGCGGCGCCGACCTCGCCGTCCTCGTTGCCCACCACAACCAGTGCGCTAAAGCTGAAGCGACGCCCGCCCTTGACGACCTTGGCCACTCGGTTGATAGCCACGGCTCGGTCTTTGAGATCGAGATCGCCTGTGTTTGCTCTGTCCACCAAACCTGTTCCTCCCGCGGTGTGTCTCTCCGCCGACTGCGCGCCGGAGAGCCCAATCACGCTCAGAATTCGAGACCGTTCTCGCGCGCCCCGTCGGCCACCGCTGAGATCCGTCCCCGGTACAAAAATCCGTTGCGGTCGAACACGACCTGCTTGATCTCTTTGGCAAGGCAGCGCTCGGCGATGAGCTTGCCAACCTTCTTCGCGGCGTTGCTCTTGTCGTCCTCTGCGAGCCCGTCACGAAGCTCCGGCGAGAGAGTCGAGGCCGCCGCAAGGGTTGTCCCCATATCATCATCGATCACCTGCGCGTACATGTGCTTGTTGCTCTTGAACACGCAGAGCCGGGGCCGCTCGCCGTTTCCGACGACCTTCTTGCGAACACGCATCCTACGCCGCTGACGGGCGAACTCTTTGCGATTCTTGACGGCCACTTGCATTCTCCTAACCGTTCGTCCAAAAAGCTGCTCGACAACAAATCCGGCTTACGCCGACTTGCCGGCCTTGCGGACGATGGTCTCCTCGACGTACTTGATTCCCTTGCCCTTATATGGCTCCGGCGGCCTGAACGAACGGACCTTCGCCGCCGTCTGCCCGAGAAGCTCCTTGTCGATGGCGTCGAGACGAATTTTCGTCTGCTTGTCCACCGTCACGGACACCCCTGCCGGCATCTCATAGATCACCGGGTGAGAGTACCCGAGACTCAGGGTCAGCGTATTACCCTGCACATCGGCGCGATAACCGACGCCGTTGATCTCGAGGTTACGCGAGAACCCTTCGGTCACCCCGATCACCATGTTCGCTATCAGTGTCCGCGACAAACCGTGCATCGCCTTGTGCCTGGGGGAGTCCCCATGCGGCTTCACCACGACCTCAGCCTTCTCGACAGAAACGGCGACGCCTGGAAGAAAGCGTTCGAGCACTCCCTTGGGCCCCTTGACGCGCACGGTCCCGTCGTCATGGGCCACCTCGACACCCTTGGGAATCGGGATGGGGCTTTTTCCTATACGTGACTGCGACACTGTTCCATCTCCTGGCGCCCTCCGCGAGGGCCTGTGGCGACCGAGGCGCGCCCAACGGCCCCCCTGTCGCGCGCAATCGACCGCACGTCGTCTACCAAACGTTGCAGAGCAGCTCGCCGCCGACGTTCGCTTTACGCGCCGCCCGATCCGTCATCAGCCCCTTGTTGGTCGAGACGATACCGACTCCCAAACCGTTGCGCACGCGCGGCAAGTCATCAGCCGAGTAGAATTGCCTGCGCCCCGGTCGGCTCATCCGCTTGAGACCGATGATCGCGCGTTTGCTACCACCGTAGTACCTGAGCTCGATGCGCAAAAGCGCGCGCGGCTCGGCCTCAACGACATGAAAATCTTTGATGAAGCCTTCCTCTTTGAGGATGGCTAGGATCCCGTGCTTGGTCTTCGACATCGGGACATCGACCACCTCATGGTCGGCCTGCAACGCGTTGCGAATGCGTGTCAGGAGGTCCGAGATCGGATCGTTCATGGACATGTCCACCTCATAACCGGTCATCTCCTTGCGGCAGACCGGCTGCGGCTACCAACTCGACTTCAGCACCCCGGGGATATCGCCCCGCAGCGCCAGCGTCCGGAAGCAAATCCGGCACATCCGAAACGCCCGCATGAATGCACGCGAGCGACCACAGAGAGGGCAGCGATTGTACTGCCGCACTTTGAACTTCGCCTTGCGACTCGCTTTGGCGATGAGTGATTTCTTGGCCACGTCTCTCTCCCTAGCGGCGGAAAGGCATCCCCAGCAAACGCAACAGTTCGCGGGCCTCTTCGTCCGTCTTGGCCGTGGTGACTACGGACACATTCATCCCCGAGATACGCTCGACATTATCGTAGTCGACCTCCGGGAAGATAATCTGCTCACGGATCCCGAGCGTGTAGTTCCCGCGCCCGTCAAAAGCCTTCGGCGAAACACCCTTGAAGTCGCGGACCCGCGGCAACGCGACACTCACGAGCCGGTCCAGGAACTCGTACATGATCGCTCGTCGCAGCGTGACCATGACGCCGATGGGCATCCCCTCGCGCAGCTTGAAAGTCGAGATCGACTTGCGAGCGCGCGTCACGACCGGCCGCTGGCCCGTGATCTGAGCCAGCTCTTTACTCGCCGTTTCAATGATCTTCGGGTTCTGGATGGCCTCGCCGAGCCCCATGTTGACTGTGATCTTCTGGACTCGGGGCACCTCCATAGTGTTCGTGTAACCGAACTTCTCTTGAAGTGCCTTCTTCGCCTCGTCGCTGTATCTCTGCTTCAACCGCGGAATCATGTTCTCTCACTCCGGCGCTGTACGGTCGCTCCCGCGAGTGGCACCCGCCACCCCACGACCGGCGTTAGCGCCTCCTCAGTCGAACACCTGCTCATTCTTGAGGCTGTAGCGGACTTTCCGCCGCCGGCCACCCTCGGCATCCTCGTAGCGGAAGCCGACTCGCGCCAACTGCCCATCGCTCTGGACCAAGGCCACGTTGGAGATGGCGATGGGCGCTTCCACATCGACGATTCCACCGGTGCGATGCTGAGCCGACGGCTTAGTGTGACGTTTCACGATCTGGCATTTCTCCACCGTGACCCGCCGCCCTTTGTCGAGGACCGACAAAACCTTGCCGACACTGCCGGCGTCGCGTCCCGTCAGAATCTTGACCGTATCGTTCTTTCTTATCTTTCGCATGTGGCCTCTCCGCCGTCAGAGGACCTCTGGCGCCAGCGAAACAATCTTCATGAACTGGCGCGCGCGCAGCTCGCGCGCCACGGGCCCGAAAATACGTGTCCCGACCGGCTCGTTCTGATTGTTGATGATGACGGCCGCGTTCCCATCGAACTTGATGTACGAACCATCGCGTCGCCGGACCTCTTTGGCCGTCCGCACAATCACCGCACGCACCACGTCGCCCTTCTTGACTTTCGACTTCGGGATCGCCTCACGGACCGAGACCACGACCACGTCGCCAAGAGTCGCATACTTACGCTTCGAACCGCCGAGGATCTTGATCGCATAGAGCCGCCTGGCTCCTGAGTTGTCCGCGGCGTTCATTACAGTCTGCATCTGAATCATCGGTCTTCTCTCCCTGCCCGCGGGGGCCAACGGGGCATCCGTCCGTCAATCACGCTCGCGGTTACATCCGCTCCGCGCGCATCAGACGCTCCCGAACGCGCCACCGCTTCTCCTTGGACAGCGGGCGAGTCAATACGATCAACACCCGGTCGCCGATGCCGCAGTCGTTCTCTGCGTTATGGGCCTTGTATTTGACCCTGCGCGAGACGAATTTCTTGTACTTCGGATGGAGAACCCGATGGGTGACCTGCACCACGACGGTTTTGTCCATCTTATCGCTGACCACAGTCCCAATCAGCGTTTTGCGGTTGCCACGCTGCTTCTCCATCGTGTACTCCGTGGTCGCGCCGCCGCCGCTCGCGCGGCCGGCCGGCTGCCTACCGGTCTGAGCCTTCACCTTTAACCGTCAAAAGACGCGCCAACGCTCGGCGCGAGACCTTGAGCTTGGAAGTATTACTGAGCTGCGCCGTGTGTTGCTGAAAACGCAGCTCAAACAACTCCTCGCGCAGCTTTCGCTCGGCGGTCTCCCGCTCTTCATCGGTCATCTGACGGAAGTCTGCGGCCTTCTCTTTGCTCATTCCACCACCTCAAACTTCCTCACCATTTTGGCCTTGAGGGGAAGCTTGTGGGACGCCAGCCGGAACGCCTCGCGCGCTACCGACTCGTCGACCCCTTCCATCTCATACAGCACGCGGCCGGGCTTGATGACGGCGACCCAGGTCTCCGGGTTACCCTTACCTTTACCCATGCGAGTCTCAGCCGCCTTCTTGGTGAGCGATTTGTCGGGGAAGATCCTGATCCAAATCTTCCCGTGACGCTTCACGTGGCGGGTCATGGCGACTCGCGCGGCCTCGATTTGTCTGGAGGTGATGAGCCCGCACTCGAGCGCCTGAAGCCCGAAGTCACCGAACTGCACCTCGCTCCCGCGATGAGCCAACCCTTTGGTGCGGCCCTTTTGTACTTTGCGGTACTTGATTTTCTTGGGGGCTAGCATCTCTCAAAGCCTCGCCTTATCCGAGCACTTCACCGTTATAAATCCAAACCTTGACGCCGATGGTGCCGTAGGTCGTCCGCGCCACGGCCTCACCATAGTCGATGTCCGCCCGGAGGGTATGCAGGGGCACTCGGCCCTCGCGATACCACTCGCGACGCGACATCTCGGCCCCGCCCAAACGGCCCGCGCAAGCGACACGAATTCCTTTCGCGCCAAACTTCATGGCCGTTCCGAGCGACTTCTTCATTGCGCGCCTGAAGCTCACTCGGCGCTCGAGCTGGGTCGCGATGTTTTCAGCCACGAGCTGCGAGTTCGTCTCGGCCTTGCGGGCCTCCTGGACGTTCAGGAACACGTCGCTGTCGGTCATCTTCTGCAGCGCCTGCTTGATCTTCTCGGCGCCCTGGCCGCGCTTGCCTATCAAAATCCCCGGCCGCGCCGTGTGGAGCGTGATCTTGAGCTTATTCCCGTTGCGCTCGATGAGAACGCGCGAGATCCCCAAGCTCTTCTGGTCGTGCCCCCTGAACTCCTTGAGCTTCAAAAGCCCCGTCTCAAGGAAGCGACGGAGTTTCAAATCCTCGTGGAGCCACGCCGTATAGCTCTTCTTCTGGAACCACTTGGAGTTCCACGTCCTGATGACCCCAAGACGAAATCCTGTCGGGTGGACCTTCTGTCCCAACTGTGCCTCCCTCGCGTCTCTCGCGCCCGGGCGCCATCACCTGCGCCGGCGGTCTGCTAAAGAGCCGCCACCTCCAACGTGAGATGACTCGTCCGCTTGTTGATCCTCGTCGCACGACCCATGGCGCGCGGCTTGAAACGCCGCATTATCGGCCCTTCATCCACAAAGATCTTCACCACATGCAAGTCGTCCAGGTCCACTTCGCCCTTCTGCCGCGCGTTGGCAACGGCCGTGTCGAGCACCTTGCGAACCACCAGGGCGGCGCGCTTCGGCGTGAACCGTAAGACCTCGAGCGCTTCGTTGACCGGCATCCCGCGAATCAGGTTCGATACGATTCGAACCTTGCGCGGCGCGATGCGAACGTATTTTTGTACCGCTCTCGCTTCCATTTCGCCCTCACCTGCCGGAGCGCCGTCTCATCCGAGACGGCTTCCCGCCACTTTAGAGACAATGACCTTACGTCTAGCGCTTGGCCTTCTTGCCCTTGCGGTCCCCGGCGTGACCGTGAAACACACGCGTCGGGGAGAACTCTCCCAGCTTGTGGCCGACCATGTTCTCCGAGACGAAAACCGGGACAAATTTCTTGCCGTTGTGCACCGCGAAGGTGAACCCGACCATCTCAGGAGTGATGGTCGAACGGCGCGACCAGGTCTTGATGACCTTTTTCGAACCGGCCTTCAGCGCACGATCCACCTTCTCCCAAAGGTGATCATCAACGAACGGTCCCTTTTTAATCGAACGTGCCACGCTTTTCTCCTACACCCTTCGCGGCTCAGCGCTTCCCGCGCCGCTTGACGATGAAGCGGTCTGTGCGACGGTTGTTGCGAGTGCGCTTACCCTTGGTCGGCACACCCCACGGAGTCACCGGGTGGCGTCCACCAGAGGAGCGTCCCTCGCCGCCTCCCATCGGGTGATCCACCGGGTTCATCGCCACCCCGCGGACCTTCGGTCTGAACCCGAGCCACCGGCGGCGACCGGCCTTGCCGAGCCGCACGCGCGCGGCCTCCGGGTTAGAGACGGCCCCCACTGTGGCCTTGCACGTCAACAGCACCTTGCGGATCTCGCCCGACGGCAACCGCACCAGCGCGTATTTCCCCTCTTTGGCGAGTAGCTGCGCCGAGGCGCCGGCGGAGCGAACGATCTGGCCACCCTTGCCGGGGCGCAGCTCCACATTGTGGATCACGGTCCCGGACGGCATCGAGGACAGCGGCATGGTGTTGCCGGGGCGAATATCGGCCTGAACGGCTGAGATCAGCTCCTGCCCGACTTCGATTTGCTGCGGCGCCAAGATGTAGCGCTTCTCGCCGTCGGCGTAGTGCAGAAGCGCGAGGCGCGCGTTGCGGTTGGGATCGTATTCGATCGCCGCCACCTTGGCCGGCACGTTCAGCTTATCGCGCCGAAAATCGACGATCCGATAGCGCCGTTTGTGACCGCCACCACGCCGACGCGCCGTGATACGCCCGTAGACATTGCGCCCCCCCTGCTTGTTGAGGAGCGCCAGAAGGTTTTTCTCAGGCTCGGTCTTCGTGATCTCAGAGAAATCGGATCCGCTCATATTGCGGCGACCGGCCGATGTCGGCTTGTATCGTTTGATGCCCATCGGACTAGACCCCCTCGAAGACGTCGATGCTGTCGCCGGATCGCAGTCGAACCACAGCCTTCTTCCAGTTCACGCGCCGGCCGACGTTGCGCCCGACCCGTTTGTTCTTGCCACGCACGACGGAGGTGCGCACCTCCTCGACCCGGACATCGAAGATCTTCTCGATCGCGCGCCTGATATCGATCTTATTGGCGGCGGTGGCGACCTCGAACACATACTGGTTGTGTTCGTCGCGCAGCGAGTTGCCCTTCTCTGTGACCAGCGGTCGTCGCAGGATTTCAAAGGCGTTCTTGGTCATGGCCTGAGCGTCCCTTCGATCACCTCGACCGAACGTGCGGTCAAGATAAGGTTGTCGTGGCGCAGAATGTCGTAGACGTTCAGGCCCTCCACCGGGAGAAACTTGAACGACTTGAGGTTCTGCGAGCTCTTCTGCAATCGCTCGTTGCGCTCGTCGACAATCAGCGCGTTGGAGACCTCAAACCGGTTCAGCACCTGGAGGAGCCCCTTGGTCTTGATCTCCTCGAGCGCGAAGGCGTCGACGACTATCAACCGCTTCTCTGCCAGGCGTTTCGCGAGCGCCGAGCGCAACGCCGCCCGACGAACCTTGCGCGGCGGCCGGTAGGCGTAATTGCGCGGCCGTGGCCCGAAAATCACCCCTCCGCCCGGGTTGAGCGGTGAAGAGCGCATTCCTTGCCGCGCTCGCCCTGTCCCCTTCTGGCGGAACATCTTGCGAGTCGAGCACTTGACCTCGGCGCGCGCCTTGGCTTTGGCGGTGCCGCGACGGCGACTTGCGAGCTGCGCCCGCACGACCTCCCAGAACAGGTGCTCCCTGATCGGAGCGCCGAACACTTGCTCATCGAGCTCGAGTTCGCCCGTCTTCTCGTGTTCCAGGTTATAAATATCGATGACCGGCATGGCTTTCTCTATTGCCCCGACGCCGGGGGCAACCCGGGCGTCGTAGTCGTTCGAGTGTCCCCTCAGTTGCGAATCTCCACGTCGACCCCTGCCGACAGGTCGAGCTTCATCAGCGCGTCCAATGTCGTCTGCGAGGGCTCAAGGATATCCAACACCCGCTTGTGCGTGCGCACCTCGAATTGTTCACGGCTCTTCTTGTCCACATGCGGTGAACGAAGCACCGTGTAGCGGCTGATCCGCGTCGGCAGCGGGATCGGTCCGGCCACTCGGGCGCCGCTGCCCCGGACGGTGTCGATGATCTCACCCACCGACTGGTCGAGCAGCTTGTGATCGTAAGCGCTCAGCCGGATACGGATTCTCTGCATCGCTTTCGCTCCCCAATTGCCCGCCACGTCGGATTACGCGGCGCGCTCCTTACCACACAGGACCGCAGCCACCGCCGGCGGGGCCGCGACATAGCGCGCGAATTGCATCGTGCTGGTACCGCGGCCCTGCGTCATCGAACGCAGCGCCGTGGCATACCCGAACATCTCCACCAAAGGCATCTCGGCCCGCACGACGCGAGTTACCCCGCGCGTGTCGATGCCGCTCATCTTGCCTCGCCGAGAGTTCAAATCACCGATGACATCGCCTACGAAATCAACCGGGACGACCACCTCAAGCTCCATGACGGGCTCCAGGAGCGCCATCCCGGCTTTCCGGCACGCCTCCCTGAACGCCATCAGCGAAGCGCGCTGAAACGCCATATCGGATGAGTCGACCTCGTGATGCTGCCCGTCAAGCAGAACGGCCCGCACCCCCGTCACCGGGAAACCGGACAGCGGACCGTCCTTCATCCCAAGTTCGATCCCGGACTTGACCGCCGAGATGTACTCTCGTGGTACCGAACCACCGAAAACGGCACTTTCAAACTCGAGCCCCTCGGTCTCGCTAGGCTCGAAGAGGATCTTGACGACCGCGAACTGGCCCCGGCCACCGCTCTGCTTCACATGGCGGTACTCGATCTCGGCGGCGCGGAGCATCTGCTCCCGATAAGCCACCTGCGGGCGACCCACCGACGCCTCCACCTTGAACTCGCGCCGCAACCGATCGACGATGATCTCGAGGTGCAGCTCACCCATTCCCGAGATCAAGCACTGCCCGGTCTCCTGGTCGGTCGAGACCCGGAAAGAGGGATCTTCGAGCGCCAACCGGCCGAGCGCAGTGTGCAATTTATCCTCCGCCACCGGTGAGCTGGGCTCGACGGCGATTGAGATGACCGGCGTCGGCGCGACCAGGCTCTCGAGCAACACCGGCCGCGCGAGATCGGTCAGCGTGTCGCCCGTGGCGGTCTTCTTGAGGCCGATAACCGCGATGATGTCGCCGGAGTAGGCCTCCTGGATCTCTTCGCGCTTGTTGGCGTGCATCCGCAGGAGCCGGTTGATGCGCTCCTTCTTGCCGGTCCGCGGGTTGTGAACCGACGCGCCGGCTTTGAGCGTGCCGGAGTAGACCCGCACATAGGTGAGACTACCCACATGGGGATCGGACATGATCTTGAACGCGTAGGCCAGCACCGGAGCGTCGTCCGCCGGAGGGCAAGAGATCTCCTCGGGCTCGTCTCCCTCGTCGCAAACGGGCAAGTAGCCCATGGCCGGCGGGGCATCGGCCGGAGACGGCAGAAAGTCGACCACCGCGTCCAGAAGAGGCTGAACCCCTTTGTTGCGAAACGCCGAACCACAGAGCACCGGGACTATCTCGAGGGCGATGGTGGCTTTGCGCAGCGCCGCCTTGATCTCTTCGGTGGCAATCTCATCGCCCGCGACGTAGCGCTCCATCAATTCTTCGTCGCTGTCGGCGGCAGCCTCGACAATCCGCTCGCGGGCGCGCTCGGCCTCTCCTCGGTATTCATCGGGGATCGGCTCACAGGAGAACTCGCTCCCGAACGCCTCGTCACCGTAGCGGATGGCCTCCATCGCCAGAAGATCGATGACTCCTTGAAAGTCCTCCTCGCTCCCCAGCGGGAGCTGCAGAGGAACCGGCGTAGTGCCCAACCGATCGGTCATCATCTTGACGCAACGGCTGAAGTCGGCGCCCACTCGATCCATCTTGTTGACGAACGCGAGCCGCGGCACTCGATAACGATCAGCCTGGCGCCACACCGTCTCTGACTGCGGCTCGACGCCGCCCACCGCGCAAAACACCGCCACCGCCCCATCGAGCACCCGCATCGCGCGCTCCACCTCGACAGTGAAGTCCACGTGCCCCGGAGTATCGATGAGGTTGAGCTTGTGTTCCTTCCAAACGCACGAGGTGGCGGCGGAAGTGATCGTGATGCCCCGCTCTTGCTCCTGGGCCATCCAATCCATCGTCGCGGCACCGTCGTGAACCTCTCCCATTTTATATGAGACTCCGGTGTAGAAGAGGACCCGCTCACTGGTGGTCGTCTTACCGGCGTCAATGTGGGCCGCGATACCAAGGTTGCGTACGCGGCTGATTGGGAAAGCTCTGCTCACGACGATCTTGTCCAAATCCAAAGAGAGGCACTCGGTCCGGGTCGCGCGAGAGCCGGCCCGGACACGGAGCGCGTCTACCAGTGATAGTGCGCGAAGGCCTTGTTGGCCTCGGCCATACGATGTGTGTCTTCTTTCTTCTTGATCGCGTTGCCGCGGTTGTTGGCCGCGTCCAGCAACTCGGTCGCCAGCTTGGCGGCCATCGATTTCTCGCCGCGCGCCTTGGCGTAGCCGATGATCCAGCGGATGCCGAGGGCGGTGCGGCGCTCCGGCCGAACCTCCACCGGCACCTGGTAGGTCGAACCACCCACCCGCCGTGACTTCACCTCCACCTGCGGCTTGACGTTGTCAATAGCGCGGCGGAACACCTTGACCGGATCCTCGTCGATCCGCTGCGCGACCAGATCGAAGCTCGCATAGAGTATTCGCTCGGCCAGGCTACGCTTGCCACGGCGCATGAGGTTGTTGATGAACTTGGCGACCAGGAGGTCATTGTACTTCGGATCTTTCATGATCCGGCGCTTGGGTACCTCGCGTCTCCTAGGCATCTCTCCCTCACCTTGGCTCGCCCCGAAACGCCACCGGCCAAGACAACCGGCGACGGGCGGCCCATCCTAAAGCTACTTGCCCCGTTTCGCTCCGTACTTGGAGCGGCCCTTTTTGCGAGCCTCGACGCCGGAGGCATCAAGGGTGCCGCGAACGACGTGGTAGCGCACACCAGGCAGATCCTTGACCCGCCCCCCGCGAATGAGCACCAGCGAGTGCTCCTGCAGGTTGTGCCCCTCACCCGGAATGTACGTCGTCACCTCGGTGCCGGTGGTCAGACGCACACGCGCAATCTTGCGCAGCGCGGAGTTCGGTTTCTTGGGGGTCGAGGTATAGACTCGCACGCACACCCCGCGTTTTTGGGGGCAAGCATTGAGCGCCGGCGCGTCTGTCTTTTGGCGCGGCTCTTTTCGACCCTTGCGAACGAGCTGATTAATTGTCGGCATCCTCTACCTACTCCTCGACTTCCATGCACACCGCCGGTCGCCACCGGCCTCCCTGGAGTCGCGCCCGGCTACGGCGGCCTCGGGCCGACCGTGCCCGAGCGCCGGCTCAAAGCCGCCGACTCGGGAGCGTCTCCGCCTATTCGCGGAGCGCCGCCGAGAGTTCCGCCGCCCAGCTCCTCGCGAGGAAAACGCGCGGCCAGGTGAGCGGATAGCTTCGGACTGATCCAAGCGAGTCCGTAGCGCCAGAAGAATACAAACCCGTGCCGGCCTGCCACCCTCTCGCAACGCGTCGCCACTGGGTGTGGTTGCGCGCCACGCCACCTCGCCGCGCTTTGGGCCCGGCGAGGCCGAGTGACCGACGACAACGTCCCGTGTTTGCGGGCGATTCGTCGGGCACGAGACAGTGCGCTCGGGGCTCCCCCCGAAACGCAGGGGCGCAACCCTGCCAGAGCCCATCTACACTGTCAAGCTCTTTTGGGATCTTTTTTTGAGCTCCGCGCGGGGGAATGTCAGACTTAGGCTGTGGGGTCCTCCGTGGGCGGACCTTCGGTGGTTCGACGAGCGGCTGGCGCGCGTTTCCCCGCCGGGGAGGGCATGTACATCAAATTCAAGGGGGTAGATAGTGACGAGGGAAAGTCGCGAGACACCGGCACGAGCCGGCTCGAGAGCCATCTCGATCATCGGCGCCGTACTCTTTGCGTTGGCCGCGAGCGCGCCTCGCGCGGCGCAGGGCGGCGATTGGGAGCAGCTCGAAGCACATTTGGAGTATCGCAAGCTGGAGCACACCCCCGGGGAACACCCCCGGCCCGTGACAATCCACGCTTTCCGGTTTGCCCCCGACCACTTTGAGCTTCGGGTGCGGCCGGCCCCGGACGGCGAGCGCGGCGCTGAAGTCCGCACTCTGGCCGAAGACAACGAGGCGATCATGGCGGTCAACGGCAGTTTTTTTGGAACGGACCGAGCCCCGATGGGGCTCGTGGTCAGCGAGGGGCGCGAGACCTCCCCCTTGCGCCGGGTCAACTGGGGCGTCTTTTTTGTCGCCGACGGCCGCGCGGGGGTCGTCCACAGTCGGGATTGGCAACCGCCCCCTGCGCTCGAGTTCGCCATTCAAGCGGGCCCCAGGCTGGTAGTGGACGGCAAGTCGCCCTCCTTCAAGCCCCAGCAGGCACGACGTACCGCCCTGGGCGTGACGACCTCAGGGCAAATCGTGATCGTCGCCACCGAGGGCGCGCTTCTGACCAGCGACTTCGCCGCGCTTTTGCGGCGGCCGGAGTCCGAGGGCGGCCTTGGCTGCCGCGACGCCTTGAACCTGGACGGCGGCTCATCGACCCAGCTCTGGTTCAAACAAGGCGCTCGCCGAATCGAGATCCCGGCCCGCCGCCTGGTGGCCAACGCGGTGCTGCTCTTAAAACGCCAAACGGACGCGGACTAGTCCCTCAATCATCCACCGCGTCCGTGGACCGAGGGGAGTGAGGCGGGTGCAAGTGCAAGGAAACAAGCCAAATCGAGCGCAGTCCAACGCAGCGCCTACGTCGAGCATCGATTTGGTGAAGGTGACGCCGCA
>PWKZ01000127.1 GCA_003559575.1 Bradymonadales bacterium
GAACGAACCGACGATTATGGAGTCGTCGGCCCATCCAGGGATTCGCGGACGGATTCACGCACATCTGCGGCGTCACCTGCACCGAATTAGTGCTCGACTTAAGCGCTGCGTTGGCCTCCGCCTAAGAACGGCTTGTTTCCTTGCACATGCACGCGACTCCTCTTAGCGGGGCTCCTCAGAACGAACCGACGATTATGGAGGCGCTTTGGGAGTTGAGCAATTTGCTCTCGCGTGGTATCAGATTATGGATCTGGGGCAGCAGCGCGAGGGTGGGAGCGGATGAGCGGATCACGAGGGGGCGGGAGCGGCACACCGGAGAGCCCAAAATCGCCTGAAAAATGTTTGTCTTCTTTCACCAACCCGACCTTGGACGCGCTCGCGCGGTCGCGACCGAGATCGCTCGATGAGGCCCAGCGGGATCTCGACCGCGCCATCGCCATCGCGCGCCTGGCCGAGCGCGAGCTATCCGATTTCATTTACACGGTAACTCATGATTTGAAAGCGCCACTGCGCTCCGTTCTGACCTACGCCGATTTTTTGAGTGAGGATTTGGCGGGCCGACTGTCCGGTGATGCCCTGTTGTTCCTCGAGCGGTTGAGAGTCAACGCCGGGCAAGCGTCCGATCAGCTCATGAGCTTATTGGAGCTCTCGCGCATCGGGCGGTGGCGGCACCCCTTTGAGATGATTGAACTCACCCATTTGGTGCGCTCGGTGGCCACCCGGTTCGCGAGCCGTTTTGCAGAACAAGGGATCGAGTGCGAGATCGCCGACGATTTGCCGCATATCTCCGGTGAGCTAGCGCGGGTCGAGCAGCTATTTGAGATAGTGATCCACAATGCGTGCCTTTATCGGCGCGAGTATGGTGGTTTCGTGAGGGTCTCAGCGGCGCCGCCGGAGTCCCCAGGGGAGAGCCCGGTTGTCAAGGTGGCCGACGACGGAATTGGGATCCCCGGAGATCGTCTGGAGAAAATCTTTTCTGCGTTCTGTCGTCTTCACCCGGGCGAGTTTGAAGGGCTCGGCATGGGGCTGACTCTGGCGCGCAGGATAATGGCCTATCATGGCGGGGAGATCTGGGTCGAATCCCGTATCGGCGAGGGAACGACAACGCACCTCGTTTTTCGCGAACCCGATGACAATGCTCTGGGAGCAGGAGAGAGTTGATGCAAGAGTCCAACATCGAGATTCTGGTAGTCGAGGACCGCGAGGACGATATCATCGCATTACGCGAGGCGTTCAAGCGCGCTCGCGTGCTCAACCCGGTACAGAACGCGACCTCGGGGCGCGAGGCGCTTGATCTTCTGTTGGTGGATCGGCCGGGTCGGCGGCGGCCCGATATTGTCTTCCTCGACCTGGGACTGCCCGATATTTCCGGCATCGAGGTGTTGCAGGAGATCAGGCGGGAGGACGAGCTCGCCAATTTGCCCGTGGTGGTCTTGACCGTGTCCAACTCCGATGAGGACATCTTGCGGAGCTACGATCTGGGAGTGAAGGCGTTCATTCAGAAGCCGGTGCTGCCGGATAATCTGCTTGATGTGCTGCTGGGTGAGCCGAGCTTCGGTCTTGTCTTCAAGGTGCTCGACGAGTCCGGGTCAGACTGACGACCAGTCCAGCATCCTCTCGATGGGGCGCAGCGCGGCTGCCCGCAGGGACTCTTCGATCTCCACCGCAGGCCGCTCATCCTTTAGCGCTCGGTAGACTTTCTCGATTGTATGCAAGCGCATGTGGGGGCACAGGTTGCAGGAACAGTCGCCCTCCGGCGGCGCTGGAATCAACTCTTTGCCGGGCGCCCGCTTGCGCATTTGGTGTAGGATTCCGCTCTCCGTCGCCACGATGAAGCTCTGCTTGTTGCTTCCGGCCACGTAGCGCAGCAGGGCCGAGGTGGAGCCGACGAAGTCGGCCATTTCCAGCAACGGCTTTTCGCACTCCGGGTGGGCGATTAGCTCGGCACCCGGGTGGAGATCCTGTAGTTCCATGATTCGGCGAACCGAGAAAACCTCGTGGACGACACAGGAGCCGTCCCACAGCTCCATGTCCAGGCGCCCCGATTCCTGGCGGATATAGCGCCCTAGGTTGCGATCGGGGGCGAACATGAGCGGTCGATTCTTGGGGGCCTTGGCGACTATCTGGAGGGCGTTTGAGGAGGTGCAGGTGACATCGCTCAGAGCCTTCACCGCCGCCGAGGAGTTGATGTAGGTGATGATGAAGTGATCGGGGTGGGTCTCCCTGAAACGCCTGAAGGCCTCCACCGGGCTTTGCTCGACCAGTGAACACCCGGCCTCGTGATCGGGGATTACCACGACGCGCTCCGGGTTGAGTATTTTGGCGGTCTCGGCCATGAAATAGACCCCGGCGAAAACTATCACCCGTGCCTTCGTGCTCATGGCCTTGCGGCTCAACTCGAGGCTGTCGCCGATAAAGTCGGCGGCGTCTTGAATCTCATCCTGCTGGTAGTAGTGGGCAAGCAGGATGGCGTTCTTCTCACGCTTGAGCTGTTCGATTTGGGCGAGGTAGTCGATCTCGGGTTGCTTCATGAAGCTCTCTCCTCCCCTGGTCGGTCTCGCCGACCCCAGGTGTTGGTGTGTTTAACGCAAAACCGTCATGGATCGCAATCGGCGCGAGCGGCGTGTTATCATGATGAGCGTGGTGATTCAGTTCGCCCGCCGTTTGCCCCGTTGGTAGGAGACACTCGATGCCTCACATCGTTGGAAGTTCCAGAATCATTTGTGGATTAGCCTGGGCATTGATGTGTCTGCCGGCTTGCGGGGGAGCCGCGGGCGAGATCCAGGATGTCACTTCCCCCGACACCGTGGGTCCGCCTGACACCGATTTAGTCGATGCAATTACCGATCTCGTGGGCCACGATCTCTTCGAGACACTCCCTGATACTGTTCACGGCTGCGAGGATCCCGGCTGGCGAACCTACTCGATGGTTCATGGGGTCCGCACCTCGTATACGCGCGGAGCGCCGTCGCCCTCCATTGGGCAGTGGAATGATCGCGTCCGCACGCACCGCAGCGCTCGATACCGCGCGCTGATATTGAGCGACCTGATGGGGCGGTTCGAGTCGGTCGAGCCGTTTCAGCAGTTCTCCGACGACAACCCGGACGCGCCGTTTCAGGCTGTCGGTGAGCTCGAGCGCCACTTCGATGAGTTCGAGACCTCGGGTAGCCCGGCGAAGGCCACGCTCGTCGATCAGGAGGAGGAGCCGGACATGCTCACGCCGCGCGGGGTGCGGCTGGTGGGCGCGGCCGATGGTTACGCCGCGGGTTACTACGGAGCGTTCATTCCGTTCGCGTACACGAACCAGGACCTGAGACTTCGGGCGAGGCTCAAGGTGCGGCGCGACGGTGACGACGCGCGAGTGTTGCTTCGGACTAAATTCGTGTTCAGGGAGAACGTTCAAACTATCACCTGGGTGATCTCTTACGGTGACGATCCGGGTGAGGGCATCGTCGTCGACGAGACGGTCGGCGACGGTTTCGTCGACATCCATTTGCCGCTCAAAGAGGCGGTCCTGGATGCGTTCGGCGAGCTGTTTTGGAGAGAGAGCGGGCTTGAAGAGGTTGAGCTGCGGGTGGAGGGGAAGGCAGAGGTGGTGCTCGACCTCTGCCGGCTCGAGGCCGACGCCTGGTATGAGGATTACATCGAGGAGACGGAACGCCACACCGACAGCCAGATCTTGATTTTGCCGGGTGTCGAGATCGCCCACACGCCGCCGCGCGGCCAGTGGAATTGTGTGGCGCCGGCGAGCTATCCCGGCGTCGAGCTGCCGACCGAAGACGGTATGGCCGACTATTTGAGTCTCCTGGGGTGCCTGGTGGTCGCCAACCGCCCGCGGGCAAGCCGCGAAGAGACCCCTGACTCCACCGTCAAGCATGCGGCGGCCTTCGAGGCCTGGCATCCGATGCACCCAGAGGGGTACGAGATCGATCCCGACTGGTGGGACGCGTTTATCGCCCGCTATGGGCCGCGCACTGCGCTCGCCTCGGGGGCGGTGAGCAGGCTGTGGCAGTTGACCGCCACCGTCCCGCACAACAAGGTGCTGCTGCCTTCCTTGCAGACCGACGCGCTCCTCGAGGCTGTCCGAAAGGGGCGCCTCTACATGGTGGACCACGCGGATCTCACGGCGGAGTTCTGGGCTCTCGGACCCGATTGCGAGCGGGCCGAGATGGGAGGGGGGATCTCGGAACCGACCTCGCTCCAAGTCAAGGTGACATGCCCCGGCGATCCACCTGTGCCTGTCGCCGAGGCACGGGTCGTGCGGGTGGATATTCCTGATGGATCTCGTCATCTCTTCCCACTCGACGGTAGCGAGGCCGGCGCGACTCTCGATATTTCCGGGTGGCCGCCGAGCTTCGCGCGCCTCGAAGCGGTCTGTGAGAAACACTCGGACGTGATTGGGGCGACTGCCGCGCGCCTCTACACGAACCCAATCTTCATCAATACCGAATACTTCTAAAGGTCGTCGGCGCGAGAGCGATTTGCGCGGAGCGTCGTTGCGCGGTGGAGGCCCGGCGGGCGCGCAAAAAAAAACCGTATCACGATCGCGTTAGCGGCCGTGATACGGTTTTAGTTGAGCTTTGGCTCGTCTACCAGCGGTTACCGCCGTCGCGTCCGCCGCCGAACCCGCCGCGTCCGCCGCCGCGTCCGCCGCCGAACCCGCCGCGTCCGCCGCCGCCACGCGGGCCGCGCTCTTCAGCGAAGTCGACCTTGATGGTGCGGCCTTCGAACATCGTCCCGTTCAACGCGTTGAGAGCAGACTCGGCCGCCTCCTCGTCGGTGAAGGTCACGAATCCGAAGCCTCGCGAACGTCCGGTTTCTCGGTCGGTGACCACTTTGGCTTCAGTCACCTCACCGTGCTTCTCGAACTCGAGGCGGAGGGTGTCGTCCGTGGTGTCCCAGCTCAGGCCGCCTACAAACAGCTTCTTTGACATCTCGTACCAGCTCCTATTGTACCGGCGCTTGTGCGCCGCGCGAACGCGCCGACCTTGTGCCGACGCCAATATCTACCGCAATGGCCGACTTGGCTCTTCTCGCGGCAGACCGTGCCTTTTTCGCGTATTTACCGATAGCGGTGCCCAAGTTGGGTACACCTGACGCACGACAAACACCCGGTTGGTCACGGTCGTGGAGAGAAATACACGAAGATTTTGCACAAGTCAAGACCGCCCTGGGGTTATCCTCAATCCTCCACCGCGTCCCGGAAGGGGTGGAGGATTGAGGTTATGGGTTATGGTCGGTGATTAGGTACTTGACAGTTGTCGCCCCCAGGGGCATACTCATCGCTGCTTATGACGGTTTGACGAGTCTACTCCCGCGGTAACTTTCCGGGGGCTCGGCGTGTTGTTAACTTTTTTGTGAGTCATTCGATAATTTGCAAGAAGAAGCGCGCGGGGCTAAGCTCCGCTCCACGGAGTCGGGCGGCAAGTCAGCTCGTACTGGAGAGCAGATGGGAAAAGCAATAGGAATCGACCTCGGTACGACCAACTCGTGTGTCGTGGTCATGGAGGCCGGCAATCCGGTGGTAATTCCGAACCCCGAGGGTAGTCGGACCACACCTTCATGCGTGGCCTTCACCGAGCATGGCGAGCGTCTGACGGGAAATATCGCCAAACGCCAGGCGGCGACCAATCCCACCAACACCGTACTGGGGATCAAGCGACTGCTCGGTCGGCGGCATAACACTCCCGAGGTGCAGCAGGCGCGCGAGTTCAGCAGCTTCGAGATCGAGGCCGCCAAGAACGGCGATGCATGTGTTCGGATAGGCGACCGGCAGTATTCGCCGCCCGAGCTCTCGGCCTTGATCCTCGAGCAGCTGAAGAGTTACGCCGAGGAGTACCTGGGCGAGCCCGTCGAGGACGCTGTCATCACCGTGCCGGCCTATTTCGACGACACGCAACGGCAAGGAACACGCGACGCGGGCAAGATTGCCGGCCTGAACGTGTTGCGGATCATCAATGAGCCGACGGCCGCCGCGCTGGCATACGGGATGAACCGCTATACCAAGGGACGAGTGGCGGTCTATGATCTCGGCGGAGGGACCTTCGACATCTCGATCCTCGAGGTCGGTGAGGGGGTCTTTCAGGTCCGCTCCACCCACGGCGATACGTTTTTGGGGGGCGAGGACGCCGACGCGCGCATCCTGACCATGCTGGCGTCCGACTTCATGGAGCGACAAGGGATCGATCTGCGGCGCGACCCGATCGCGATGCAGCGGCTCAAGGAGGCGGCGGAGAAAGCCAAGATCGAGCTGTCGTCAGCTACCGAGGCCGAGATCAACCTGCCGTTCATTGCTGCCGACGAGTCGGGCCCCAAGCATCTCAAGCGAGTCCTGACCCGCACCGAGCTGGAGGCCATCATCCTGGAGATGATTGACAAGACGATTGCCCATTGTCAGCAAGCGCTGGACGACGCCAACTTGAGCGTCTCCGATATCGACGAGGTGATCATCGTCGGCGGGATGACCAAAATCCCGATGGTTCAACGGAAGGTCAACGAGTTTTTCGGGGGCAGCCCCAACAAAGGGGTCAACCCCGACGAGGCGGTGGCTGTGGGGGCCGCTATCCAGGCCGGCATTCTCCAGGGCGAGGTGGAGAATGTGCTCTTGCTGGACGTGATCCCGTTGTCGCTCGGGATCGAGACACAGGGCGGGGTCTTCACCAAGCTCATCGAGCGCAACCGTACGATCCCCACCTCATGTACGGAGGTTTTCACCACCGCCGAAGACTATCAGTCGCTGGTCAACCTTCATGTACTCCAGGGCGAGCGTGCCATGGCGCGCGACAACAAGAGTCTCGCGCGCTTCGAATTGGTTGGGATCCCCCCGGCGCGCCGCGGCGTACCCAAAATCGAGGTCACCTTTGAAGTCGATGTCAATGGCATAATCGGTGTTTCGGCCAAGGACCTGGCCTCCGGCAACGAGCAGTCGATGCGGATCAGGGGCTCCAGCGGATTGTCTGAGCGCGAGATCGAGCGCTTGTGCAAAGAGGCCGAGGAGAGCCGCCACCTTGACTCCGAGTACAAGGAGCTTGCCAATCTGCGCAATAAGGCCGAAGGGTTGGTGTACACCACCGAGCGCAGTATGGATGAGTTCATTAATTATCTCACCGACGATGAGATCCAGCAGATCAACGAGGATCTCGAGCGTTGCAAGAATGTCAGCGAGGGCGATGACCCGCACGCCATCCGGCAGGCGCTCAATAGCCTCGAACGTTCTTCGTACAAGATTGCCGAGATCATGTATCGCGATGTCCAGTGAAAACGCCCTTGCAACTCTCGAGTCATTTGAAACAGCCCTCAGGGCGACGGGGTAGGAGTAGGCTCCTGCCGGTGATGTTGGTGGCGCTGGCCGCTTGCGCTCCTCCCGCACCTCGAGCCGAGCTCCCTCCGCCGACCATCCCTGATGATTCCCCCCATGCCCCCACGTCATCGGAGGAGTTGTTCCCAGAGCATCCGTCCGACTTCGAGCCGATCAGGGAGCCCTCTCCCGACGGCCCTCCCTGGGAGACCGGGGAGGCACCGGAGCCCTCGCGCGACGCCCCGCCCGGGCTCGATTTGAGAGCGATTCTCGAGGGCGAGCAGGACACTCCGCCGCCCCCCGACCAGTCGGAAAATGATTGGCCGCCCGCGACTGCCGAGCCGGCCCCGGACGAGGTTCTGGAGGAGTGGGCGCTTACCCCGGTGACGCCCGAGAGGGTCTGGGAGACGTGGGATGATTTCGAGGGGCGCGACGACCTCTTCGATGACGAGGGCGAAGAGCTTGAAACGCTCCCGCCACTCGGGGATCTCATCGGGATTGTCAGTACTTGGCGGGTAGGGGTGCTGCTGCCGCTCTCCGGTCCGTTCAGCGAGCTCGGCGACAAGGCGTTGCGCGCTCTCGAGCTGGCTTTGAGCGATTCGGGGGCGGCGATCGAACTCGAGATTGCCGACAGCCTGGGGACCCCCGATGGGGCACAAGCGGCCGTCGAGAGTTTGTTTCATGATCGCGAGGTGGTGGCGGCGGTTGGGCCGGTGGGGTACACAGAATCCCACTATGCCGCTGAGCTGGCCGAGAAGGTTGGCTTGCCACTGTTACCGCTCTCCGCCCGCGCCGATTTGGCAAGCGGGCGGGACTACGTGCTGCGCACCTTCGTGAGCCGCGGCGAAGAGGCGCGGGCCATCGCGCGTTATGCGGTGGTGGAGGCCGGTCTGCCGGCAGTGGCGGTCATCCATCCCAATAACGCGTATGGCCGGGAGCTGGCCGAGGCTTTTGTGGAGGAGGTGCTCCGCTTGGGCGGTCATGTGACTGCGCACCACGAGTACCAATCCGGTGACGAGCCCCAGGAGGTGGTGATGGGGCTGCTCGGACGGCGGCGAGCGCCGGAGAAGGAATTGGAGTTGCGAGAGCTCGGGTTCGAGGCGCTTTTCATCGCGGATACCGCGCGCAACGTGCGCGCAATCGTCCCCTATCTCAAATACATGCGTGTTCCGCTGCGCACTCACCCGGCTCGTCGTGGAGTGCAGCTACTTGGCGCCGGCGGGTGGACTACTCCGACCATCGTCGATCCTGCCGAGGGGCTCACCGACAACGCGGTATTCGTCTCAGCGTTCGTGGCCGACGCCGAGGATTCGATCACCGGCGGCTTCTTGCGCAGCTTTCACGAGTCGCTCGGAGGCGTGCCGAGCCCATTTCAGGCGGAGTGCTACGACACGATGTCCTTGCTGTTGCACGCCTTGGGCTCCGCCGGGGATCGCGCGAGTCTCCTCGAGGAGCTGCATCGGGTTCGCAACTGGATGGGCGTGACAGGGATCTGGTCGATTATGGCTGATGGCCGCGCCAGACGATCCGTCTCGTTGATGACGGTGGACGGAGGGCTGCTACGCGCCCGGCTTGGAGAAGACGAGGAGCGCGCCCTGCGACGAGCTCCGTGAGGTGTCCGTGACGGCGCTCGAAAACCTCATGAGTCGCCTGGCGGCGATTCGCGATCCTGGGCTGCACGGCTCTTTGGTGCGCGACTTCCTCGAGAGCCACGAGCCGGTCGAGCTGGTGGACGTATTGGCCTCTTTGCTGGCGCGGGCCTCCGACGAACACTACCGCGTGCTCTACGACAGCTTCGTGGATGTGTTCGTGGCCGACTCCGTTATCCCCATACCGTACCATGTCACCCAGGAAATCTATCGAATCGCCGGCCGTCGCAATGAGCGGGCGGTGGCGCTGATGCTTCTCGACCCGCCACCGCTACGGCGCGCCGACGGCTGGAGCGGAGATCCCGACCCGGAGATCCTCGATTTGACGCTCGGCGAGCGCAAGTCGTTTGCGCGTCGCCTTGATCGTGATCTCCTGGCGCGGATGACCCGAGTCACCGAGCCGGAGGTTCTGCGGATTTTGCTCAGCAACCCGAGGTTGACTGAGAGCGATGTGGTGGGGATCGCCGCGCGGCGGCCCAACACTGTTTCGGCCTTGACCGAGGTGGTGCGCCGGAGGCGCTGGCGAGTGGCGTCGACGGTCAGGATGGCGCTTGTCAACAACCCCTACCTCCCCCCCCGCCTGGCGGTGCTGCTGGTGCCGGGGCTACCGCGGCAGGAGAGAGCCCGTCTGCGCCACACGCCCGGACTACATCCACTCATCGCTGAGATGAGCGCTAGTCTCTCTCCACATCCCGGTGGAACGTCGTCACCTGATAGTGCTCCGCGCTGAGCACCGCGGCCAGACGTTCGACCAGGAACACTGAGCGGTGTCGACCCCCGGTGCAGCCGATCGCCACCGCCAGAACACTCTTGCCCTCGCGCTCGCAGCGCGGGAGCACGAACTCCAGCAGACGTTGCACATGCTCAAGAAGCTCGCGGGTCTCGGTTTTGGCCTCCAGAAAACGGGCGACCGGAGGCTCGCGGCCGGTGAGTGGTCGCAGCGAGTCGTCGAAGTAGGGGTTGGGTAGGAAGCGGGCGTCGAAGACGTAGTGTGATTCGGGCGGCAAGCCGTACTTGAACCCGAAAGAGGCCAGCGCCACCCGCATCCCTTTCCCCGGGCCATGGGCCAGGCCGGCGTAGTTTTGCACCTGACGTTTGAGGTCGTGAATCGTCAGGTCGGAGGTGTCGATGACGTGGGTCGCGCGCTCGCGCAACGCGGCGAGCATATTGCGTTCGCGCTCGATCGCCTCCTCGGTGGAGAGGTTGTCGCAAGCCAGCGGGTGGCTGCGACGGGTCTCGCTGTAGCGGCGAATGAGCACTGAGCTGCGGGCGTCGAGAAAGACGACATCAAGGGACGCGCCTTGTTGGCGCGCGTTCTCGAAGGCCTCTTCCCAGGTGCTGGCGAACTGTCGGGCGCGGATGTCCATTACGATGCCGACCCGAGAGATCTGTTCGTTTTGGTCGCACAAGAGCAGGAAGGTCTCCAAGAGTTGGACCGGGAGATTGTCGATACAAAAGTACCCTGCGTCTTCGAGGGCCTTCTTGGCCGTGCTTTTGCCGGAGCCTGAGACACCGGTCAGGATGATTGCCCGAAGCCTATCCATTTGTTAGCGCTTCTGTAATTTTTCCTTGAACTTGACGATTTGGCGCTCAAGCTTTTCCACCGCGCGGTCGATGGAGACATACATGTCCTCCGTGCGCTCGGTGCCGTTGAAAGTTCCGCCACGCACCGAGGCCGTGATTTCGGCCACATGATGGAACTTTTCGGTGGAGAGCACGACGTTGGCATCAAGCGGCCCGTCATGCAACTTCTGAATCCGCGCTAGTTTCTCCTCGGCGAAGTCTTTGAGAGCGTCGGTAGGGTCCATGTGACGGAAAGTCACTGTGACCTGCATTCTCTCCTCCTTTGACCTAAACGGTCGGCAGGCGCTTTTTGCCCCCTGTCGCCCGGGAGCGCCCGCTCAAGAACTCCTCGTCAGAGGAGTTGTTTGCGTTTGGAAGACGACAGTATTCCAAGCATCTCTCTGTATTTGGCTACCGTGCGGCGCGCGATATCGATGCCCTCGGCGCCTAGCAACGCCACGATCTTTTGATCGCTATAGGGCCGCCGGTGATCTTCGGTCTCGATCAACTGCTTGATGCGGGTCTTGACGCTCTCCGACGACAGGTCCCGACCCGCGGTGCCGGTGATGCGACTGTTGAAGAAGTACTTGAGTTCGAAGATTCCCTGTGGCGTGTGGACGTATTTGTTGGTGGTCACCCTGCTCACGGTGGACTCATGCATCCCGATGTCTTCGGCCACATCTCGCAGTATCAAAGGGCGCATGTATTTGATCCCTCTGTGGAGAAAATCTTTTTGAGAGCGGACGATGCTCTCGGTCACCTTGCGGATGGTGTTCTGTCGCTGGTGAATACTGCGGATGAGCCAGACGGCGGAGCGAAACTTGTCTTGAATGTATTCGCGGTCCGTGCCGGAGGGGTTGGAGTTGAGCAGGTTGCGATAGTACGTGCTGACCTTGAGTTTCGGCATTCCGTCTTCGTTCAGAACCGTCACATATTCGCCGCCGATGTTGTGAACGTAAACGTCAGGGGTGATGTACTCGGTTTCGTTCGTCTGGAACGCCCGACCCGGTTTGGGCTCCATGGCACTCAGGAGCGAGAGCGCCTCTTTGAGCTGCTCGGCGTCGATGTCGAGGGCGCGCAAGATTGGTGTCACATTGCGGCGCTCGAGATCGGGCAGGTGATCGCGCACCAGCCGCAGCAGGGTTCCGTTTTGCGGATAGTGGGTCTGGGCCTGGATGATAAGGCATTCGCTGAGGTCGCGGGCCGCGACCCCCGGTGGATCCAGCTCCTGAACCCGCAGCAAGACCTCTTCGGCCTCCTCCACGCTCGCGCCGGTGTGTGCGGCGAGATCCTCGAGCGATAGGTTTTTCAAGTACCCGTCGTCGTCCAGGTTGCCGATGATAAAGGACGCGATCTCGGCGTCGCGGGGCGAAATGTCTGAGACCCCGAGCTGCCACTGAAGGTGATCGTGCAGGGAGGACTGGCAGGCCACGGTGTTTTCGAGAGGTGGTGGGTCGTCTTGTGAGAGCCGGGTTCCCGGAGATGAGGTGTATGAGAAATATTGGTAGTTCTCGGCGAACGTCTCCCAGTTCAGCTCGTTGCTGTCGCGGGGAACCGGAGACTCGGAGTCGCCGGCCGGCAATGTCTTGTCGCCATCATCGCTACGTTCCTGCTGAAGCTCTGCGATTCGACGCTCCCGGGCCTCGGTGCTGGTTTCGGCGCGGCTGGTTAATTGGGCGTTCTCTCGTTGATCTTCGAGTAGTGGGTTCTCGTGGAGCTGTTCGCTGATGAGATCGTCTATTTCGATTCGGGAGAGCTGCAGCAGCTTGATCGCCTGTTGAAGCTGCGGCGTCATTACGAGCTGCTGGGTCAGTTTGAGATACTGCTTTAGCTCCATGCCCCCCTCAGTCCACAGGCGCCGCAGTACAGCACCACCACTGGTAAGTATAGCACCGCGACCGGGATGTTGGAAGGGGGTGAGCGCGTCGGTGGTACATATTTTGCAGAAACTCCCCCAATCCTGAGCTCGCCCGAATTGGTGCAGAACAGCGACAGTGACGCCTCAATCCTCCACCGCGTCCCGGATGGGGTGGAGGATTGAGGGACGTTGAGGTATTGGTGCTCCGGTGTTAGAAGAGTCTCGGATCGAAGCGACCAAGCTCTCCTTGGGCAAGGGAGAGATGCGAGGCTAAATGGGCAGCCAACTCATCATCCAATGTGCCGAGGACGAGACAAGGGTAGCGGTGGTCGAGCACGGCCTCACGACCGAACTCTATGTGGAGCATCGCCGCGACCGAGGGCTCGTGGGTAACATTTACAAGGGTCGGGTCGTTAGGGTGTTGCCGGGGATGCAGTCGGCGTTCGTCGACATCGGACTGGATCGGACCGCTTTTCTTCATGTCACCGACCTTGTCCGCAGCCAAAAGCTGTTTTGCGCGCTCGAGGGCAGCGATGATTCACCGTCCGACGGCGCTTCCAACGACGAGGGGCCTCTCGTGGTGCTGCCCGAGGAGGAGGTTCGCCCAACTCCCATCGAGGCGTTGCTGCGCGAGGGGCAGGATCTCCTCGTGCAGATCGCCAAAGAGCCCATCGGCACGAAAGGGGCGCGGATCACCACCCACATCTCCTTGCCCGGGCGTAACGTGGTTCTGCTCCCAACTGTCGAGCACGTCGGGATCTCGCGGCGGATTGTGGCCGAGGAGGAGCGTGCGCGTCTGAAGGCCATTGCCGCGGAGATCCGTCCGCCCGAAGGTGGGCTCATCGTGCGCACCGTGGGTGAGGGCAAGACCGCCGAAGATTTCTGTGACGATGTGCGTTTTTTGGTGGACCTGTGGCACGACGTCTGCGAACGGGAGAAGTCAGCCGGGGCCCCGGCCTGCATCCATCGCGACCTCGACCTGATTCTACGGATCAGCCGCGATTTACTGACCGACGGCTTTGACGCGGTAGTCATCGACTCGCGCACCGAGCATGAACGCTTGGTTGAATTCGTCGAGCGCTTCATGCCGGGTTACTCGGGGAACATCAGGCTTTGGGAAGAGGAGGACGCGCTCTTTGACCGCTACGGGGTCGAGATGGATCTCTCCCGGGCGCTCGAGCGCAAGGTGTGGCTCAAGTCCGGTGGGACCATAATCATCGACGAGACCGAGGCGCTGGCCGCCATCGACGTAAACACCGGACGCTATGTGGGCAAGGCCAATCTCGAGGACACGATCCTTAAGATCAACCTGGAGGCGGTCAAGGAGATCGCCTATCAACTCCGGCTGCGGAACATCGGTGGCATCATTATTATTGATTTTATCGATATGGAGAGCCAGGCGAATCGGGATCGGGTCTACCAGACGATGGTCGACGCCCTAAGTGCGGACAAGGCGCGCTGCAATGTCCTCGAGATGTCCGAGCTGGACCTGGTCGAGATGACTCGCAAGCGGGTCCGCGAGAGCTTGCGGCGGACTTTTACGATTCCGTGCTTCTACTGCTCCGGGCGGGGCTATTTGAAATCGGTGGCGGTCATCTGCAGCGAGCTTTTGAGCCGCGTCAAGAAAGAGGCGGCGTCGGCGTCGGGCAAGCGGATTGTTACCGTTGTCGTGCACCCCGACATTGGTGAAGCGCTCATGGACGATCGCCATGCCGCGGTCGAGCGTCTCGAGCGGCGGACCGGATGTAACGTAATCGTTCGCTCACGTGAGGATTTTCATCTCGAGCAGTACGAGGTCTACTCGCGCTGACGTCACCTTTCAGCTATCACCGTTCAGCTTTCAGCTCAGGCCCAGCAGCGGTTGCGTGGTTTGGTTTCGTTCGGGTATCTTGCGACAGTTCAGTTGCTCTCGCACGGCCTTGACCATCAATGCGGGGGCGGGCGGGATCTTTTTCTGCTCTTCGCGCGGGTTGGCTTTGTCGGTTTTTTCGCGCGATCTCAAGTGTATCCCGCTTCATGCAGGAGGGAGGCGACCTTGATTCGAAGCGCCGGGGAGCGCGTTTATCGGGTATTACGTTTCGTTTCCGAGCGCCACGGAGGGCTGATCTCGGCGCTGGCGGCGGCTCTTCTGGTCATGTTCCTGTTGGCTTTCAACCTCGGGGAGCCCGGTCTGTGGGATCCCTGGGAGATGGATCGCGCTCATCTAGCGCGCAACATGGCCGAGGAGACGGTGGCGGTGGTGGTGGAAGCCCGCGACAGGGACGAAGGCGCTGTCGCGGCGGCGATTCGCGAGATGCAACCCACGAGGTATCGGGTGTTGACTCCCACCGCGGGTCCCGACGTCGCCGACCGCTCGGTGCCGCTACAGCTGAGGCGTTTGCGCGACTTGCTCATTGAGCAATCCGCGCAGCTCATGGCGATTGACCTCGAGGGATTGACGGGCGATGGGTCCGCTCCTGCCCGCCTTGGGGAGGTGGTCAAGAGCGTGCGCGAAGCGCGCACAATTCGGCCCGCGATCGAGGTGGCGCTGTTCGCCCCTCGAGACGAGGAGGCGTCCGAGGTCGCCCGGGAGGTTCTCGAGGGGCTCCTCCGGCTCGAGCGGGAGGACACGCCCGGGGAGGCGGACTCCGATGACCACCCCGGCGAGCCCGCTTCGTTGGCTGTGGGGCGAGAGTTTCCGGAGGCTGATTTCCACGTCTTCGACGGGCCGCAGGATGAAGCGTTTGGGCTGTTGTTGGCTCAAGTCGCGGGTCGGGAGCGGTGCCGCGCCGAAGTGCGGGTCGGGGACACCACTCATGCAATCCCCCCTCTGGATTTCCAGCTCATGGCGGTCTCGTATCGCCTGTTCGGGTTCACCGAGACCGGTGCGCGGCTGCCCTCTTTGCTCTGGGGGTTGTTCGGGTTGCTGGCGCTGGCTGCGGTGGCGCGACAACTTTTCGGCCCGCGAGTGGCGATGCTGAGCGTCCTGGTGCTTGCCAGCACCCCGATGTTCATCGCCCAGGTGCGTCACATCTCGGGCAACATCTCCTTTGGCGCCACCCTGACAGCCGGCATCGGCGCCTATCTGGTCCTCGTCCGTCATGGCTGGCGCCTTCGCTGGGGGATCCTGTTGGCGGTGGCATGCCTGCTTGCTTTCCTCTCCAATGGACTCACGGCGCTGATGATCTTGTGGCTGGTCATGGCCGCATATGCTGCCGTTACCCCCGAGAGACGGCTCGTGGTGTGGCTGCCGCCACTGCTCTTGGCTGTTTTTTTCGCTGCCGCCGTGGTGTTGGTGCTCGGCGCCGAGACCGCAAGTTTCTTCAGCAGTTTCAAGTTTATGGATCGGCCGTTCCAGGGCGGCCCCGACCATGCGATTCGAAACTTCGACTACTTTGTGCGCCAGATTGGGTTTGGGGCGTTCCCCTGGAGCGCCCTCGTGCCGTTCGCGTTTGGTCGGCTCTTGTATCGCCGGGCGCGATCAATCGCCCCCACCTCACCGCGTGGGCGCGAGAGTTCCAATCTTGGGGTGGTGCTATGGTTCGCCCTTCCGTTCGGCGTCCTCGCGCTGATGCTCAAGGACTTCTCTCACGCCGTCTATCCCGGCGTGCCGGTGGTGGCGCTGGCCGTCGCGTTGTTGCTGGACGAGCTATTGGATGGTTCACGGGCGCGCGGGTTCCTGGCGTTCTGCACCTTTTTGCTGCTCGTGATCATCGCCAAACAGCTCGGGGAGACTCCTGAACCCTTGACGAGCGCGCTCACCTACGATCCCCACTTTGCTGATGAGAAGAACGTCTTCCCCGAGATGGTCGAGCTCTCGCGCGGCCTCAGGTACATGATGGTTCTGGCGGGCGGTTTGTTGCTGGTCTACGGTTTGCGTCTCGGTAGCAAGGCGCGTCGTTTGGCGGGATATCTGCGGCAGCCCGAGCCGTTTTGGGCGACTCTCTACACTCTCGCCGGTCTGGCGGTGGTGGCGCTGTTTACTTTGCTGCTGCTGCGGATCGACTCTACCCTGTCGCGCCCGGAGGCGCGTGCCCTGCAGCCCGCAGAGCGGCTGGTCGCGCTGCGGACCATGGGAGGGGTGTGGGCCTTTTTCACATACATCTGGCTTGCGCTCTCATTCATGCTCTACCTGTTCACTTATTCGGCCTGGGGCCGTGCGCTCGCCGCGCGCCGCCGGCTGTTTCGGCATTTTGCCCGGATGGCGGAGCGAGTGCCCAGGCGACTTTTCCTGGCGGTTGTCACCGGTGTTGCGCTGCTGGCCCTCGTTCGTCTGTTCGTCGTGCTCGTCGGGGCGGGCTCTTCCTTGCTGGCCCAGCTCTCACCTGGTAGCGAGCAGGGGTTCCTCCGTGAGCTCCTGTTTGGCAGTCGTCTGGTCGTGGTGCCTTTGGGCTTGATGGTTGCGGTTGTGTTGAACCGTTTGTGGCGCGAGCCCTGGAGACGCTACGCCGTGGTGTTCCGTGGGATCGAGCTGTTTGAGCGTCCCCGCCCGGTGGTGGCGGCATTTGTCCTCGCGGCGGTGGTGTTTGCGGCGGGGGTTTCACGAACGGTTTTTGCCGAGTTGGCCCTGCACGTCTCGCAAAAACATGTCATCGAGACCTACCTGGAGGCCGAGGAGCGGGCCGCTCTGGGGAACAATATTTTCAAACACGGCCGCTTTGCGAGCGCCGGGCAGAGCGAGACCAACTTCTATACCAACCAGATCCCCGAGATAGCCGAACAGCGTGCGGTGGTGGCGGCGCTGAGGAAGCGCGAGGACACGGTCCTGACCCCGGCGCGGCGTGGGGCGCGCCAAGAGAGCGACAGTGTCTTGTTGCCGGGGTTTGACCCGCGCAACGACGGCGACGGCGACGGCCGCCGCGACTGGCCGGCGTATGGCGGTATCGCGACCGAGGCGGGCCCCGGATTTCTTGAGGACCATGACGCCGACTGGGAGGATAATCAGTGGAAAGGGTTTCGGCTACATTTGGCCGAGCGTAACCGGGAGCTCGCGGTAATCGACAACACCAGCACGCGACTGAGGGTGGCGGGCACCCCTCGGCTCGGTCGGACCCCGGCGATGCGGCGCTACGCCATCGACTCTCCGGAGGGCCGAGTGCCTCATGCCACCGCGATGGATCGCTCCGAGCGGGTCTATTTCCTTTTGCCCAAGCTGGCCTTCTCGGGGATCAATCACGCGTTCCGACAAGCCGCCGACGGCGCGCCGATTGCGTTGCTGGATTCGCGCTCCTCTCGCTTGGTGCTGGCCGTAAGCCACTTGAAGCCGGGTGAGACAGATCAGAACTGGATTACGGAGGCGCTCATCACCGAGGAGGAGATGGCCGAGCGCGAGTGGTTCCCCGAGACTCCCGGTAGCGAGCTCAGACGTGTACGCGCCAACTGGAACGATCAGATCGAGATCCTGGGTTATGTGATGGAGCGGGAGACCGTGGCTCGCAGACAGCGCTACCGCATCAAGATGTTTTTCCGAACGTTGGCGCCGTTGACCACATCGTTCAAAATATTCATGCATGTGGATCGCGCCGGCGGGGCCCACCGAATCCACTCCGATCACTGGCCGCTCAACCTGGAGCGCGGCCCGGGGGACGAACCCGAGCGCACCTGCCGCGGCTGTTTCGAGACCCGACACTGGATCCCGGGCGACATCTACGTCAATCGATATGAGCGCGAGGTGCCGCTTGGGACACCGGCCGGCGCACAGGACATCTGGCTCGGGTTTTACAACCCGAGCGACGATAATCGCCTCCCGATCAAGGATTATGACGAGGAGACGGTTACCCACGATGGGCAGAATAGGATTCGCATCGGCACTTTTGAGGTTCGTTGAGGTGGCCCGAATGCCTGGAAATGGGCCCGGAAGATCGAGAAACGCGGGGTTTGTGCTGATGGTGGTGCTGGCTCCGCTCTTCTTGCCGGCTCCGCCGGTGTGGGCGTTTTCCGATAACACGATGTTCCTCGGCCGGGCTGTCAAGCCGGCCCCGGATGGCGCGCGGTTCGAGGGCGGAGTGCGCTTCGAGATAGCTCCCGTGTACGCCGCCTCGAGAGAGATTATCAATCGCTATCGCGAAGAGCACCCGGAGATCGAGCCCGTCTTCGACTATGTGAGATCGGTCGACGCAACGAAATTGGCCTCGGCCTCGGCCGACGAGATCATGCGCAAGTTTTTGGAGATCCCCTGGCTCAAGGAGCGCGACCGAGAGATCATCCGCAATACCTTTGACGAGCAGCGTGGGGATCCGGCGGTGGTCTCGCGTTCGGTCAGCGCGGTCAATCAGTTGGCGCCGCTCCTGGCGGATCGGGAGGACGCGATCTCGTTTTCGTTGGCTCCCTATGCCGTGATCAATCTGGAGGCGGTACAGTTCGCGCTCGAGGTGCCGTTGGCGGGATTTACCTTTTCCGGCGACACGAGTTTCACCCTCGGCAATATCAACCTGGACGCGCGGTTCGGGCATGTCTGGGGCGAGCGTTTCCCGCTCGCGCTCTCTTATGGGTTGGCGCTCTATCTGCCGACTGCCGGGGCGCGGGCCAACTCCCTCGGGCTCCAGAGTGTCTTCGGCGCGCCGCGTTTCATGCACGAGTATTTCGCGATGGCCCCCTATCTGGCGGCGGGGGTCGATTTGCGCTTCTTCAAGTTACAGGGGTACCTCGAGTTCCTTGATCTGATCGCCGCGCGCGGCGCGCCGCGTCACTCGGTGGGGGTGGCGTTGCGCTATGGGGCGGCGGCGATATTCGATCTCTTCAGCGTCTTTGCGCTCAACCTCGAGCTCCACGGCGCTCATCCTCTGAAGCACGCGGGGATGTTCAAGGCGTTGTCGCTGTTCGGCGGATTTCGGGTGAATCTATTTGGAGCGCGGCTGGGAGTCGGGGTCGAGTATCCCATCATCCATCCTGAGCCGCTCGGGTTGGCCGACTATGCGGGGATCGATTTCGGGTCGCCGGCGCGGGTGAACGTGGTCGTGAATCTCGCCTACGGCTTTTGATGAGGCTCGCCGTGAAGGTTATCATCCAGATTCCATGCTTCAACGAGGCCGAGACGCTACCTCTGACTCTGGCTGAGCTACCGCGGACATTGCCGGGGTGCGTCAAGGTCGAATGGCTCGTCATCGACGATGGCAGCAGCGACGGGACGAGCGAGGTGGCGTTGCGCCACGGGGTCGATCACGTCGTTCGGTTTCCCGATAACCGGGGGTTGGCCTTCGCGTTTGAGGCCGGGCTCGACGCCGGGTTGAAGCTCGGCGCAGACATCATCGTCAACACCGACGGTGACAATCAGTACTGTGGCGCCGACATCGAGGCGCTCATTGAGCCGATTCTGAATGGTCGCGCCGATATGGTCATCGGCGATCGGCAGGTGGCGCAGATCGCACATTTCTCCTGGCTCAAAAAGCGATTGCAGTGGTTGGGGAGCGGCGTGGTGCGGCAGATGAGCGGGACCAACGTGCCGGACGCCACGAGTGGCTTCCGCGCGCTGAGCCGCGATCAGGCGATCAGCATCCAACTCACCAATCAGTTCACCTACACCCTGGAGACCGTCATTCAAGCCGGCGCGGCGCGGCGCGCGGTGCGCTCGGTCCCTGTGCGGACCAACGAAAAGCTGCGCGACTCGCGCCTGTTCAAAGGGATCGGGGAGTACGTGGCGCGCTCGACCGGGGTCATCGTGCGGGTCTATGCGATGCATCGACCGCTCAAAGTCTTCACGATGGTGGCGTTGCCGTTCTTCCTGACGGCGCTGGCCTTGGGGCTGCGCTTTCTCTACCACTACCTGGTGGAGCCGGCGGTCTCGCGTCATGTGCAGTCCCTGGTGGTGGCCGGAGTTCTCGTGGTCGTGGGGGCGCTGTGCCTCTTCTTCGGCTTGATGGGTGAACTCATCGCCGCCAACCGTCGTCTCCAGGAGGAGACTTTGACGCGGGTCAAGCGTCTCGAGCTGGCCCAAGGGATACGGCCCCGCGAGCCGCTCATTCACGCCGCGCTGCCGCGCGACGAGGCGGAGCCGTCTCGCGACGCGGTGACCGGCGAGCGCCCTGCGCGGGGCGACGGATGAGCGCCGGTGGACGAGGAGCGCGGCGCGATGATGCACTCCGGCGCGCGCCTGCTCCGGCGAGGACCAAAACAATAGTCCGGCTGGTACTCTCGGCTGGGTTGGCCGTGGTGTTGGTGTGGGCGCTCGTTTGCTTCACCAAGCTTGATCTGGATCTGCTCCTGGATCGCTCGATCCGGCCGGGTTTTCTGTTGACGGCCGCTTGCAGCTACCTGTTTGTGGCCTTGACCCGCGCGCTGCGTTTCAGAGCGCTGCACCACGAGATCCCACAGTCCGACATGCGTGGCTGGTTCCAGGTGGCCGTGATCCACGCCGCGCTCAATCAGATCCTGCCGCTCAGAACCGGCGAGGCGAGCTATGTCTACTTGATGCGCCGCGCTCATGGATGCACGGTGGGGCGCAGTCTGCTGGTGTTGCTCGTCTCCAGGCTGTTCGATCTCTTGATTGTATTTATTTACTGCCTGGCCTTCTTGCCGCTCGTGAGCGGCAGCCTCGGGGTGCCTCCAGGGCTCGCCGCCGGCGCTTGCCTCGGAGTGATCGGCGCGGCGATCCTGATGCTCGCGGGGCTGCGGCCGGCGGTCTTTTTTGCCTATGGCTTGGTCAAGCGCCGCTGGCCCGCGGCGGCGCACCCGGTGTCCGGCTCCCGAGGGCGACTGCGGGAGCGTCTCGCGCGCCTGGTGGCCGAGGCCGAGATGTTTCGGGACACCCGGCACTTCATCGCGGTTTTCAGTATCTCCGGGGCCATGTGGACGGGGTTGTTCGTCACCTTCTTTGGGTTGTTGAACGGCTTTGGGTTTGCAATCAGCCTCCCAGGCACGGTGGTCGGCAGTATCGGAGCGGTGCTGGCCGGTGTATTGCCGGTGAACGCGTTGGCCGGGATCGGGACTCAGGAGGCGGGATGGACCTTGGGGCTGATGCTCTTGGGGTTTGACAGGAGCGAGGCGTTGGCCGCCGGGATCTGGTCTCACGCCGGCCTGCTCGCCTTGTCTTTCCTGCTTGGGCTGGTGGGCTACCTGTGGCTCACGCGCACCTCTCCCTCGCCGAAATCCCGTCTGCCGTGAAATCACATGGGAACCTGAGGAGCCGCATCGAGCGTTGGAATGAGCCGAGCCCTGGCCCCTGGCAGGCAATCGCATCTTATTTTTTTGCTCGCGGGTTTTGCCCGCGAGCTGGGGTGGAGCACCTCATCCGCGGTCGGGTTCAACCGACCGTCTTGGGCGCTAAGGTTCTGGTCGTGCCCGAGCCCGAGCTCGGGCACCATCCCATCCGGGCTCACGCTATGGAGCCGGAGCGCCTCAATCCTCCACCGCGTCCGTGGACAGCCGGAGCGGGCACCACCCACACCGTGAAAGGTTCATCCCTGTCCCGACCCGACAAGGCGGAAGAGGAACGCGACGATCCGTTGGCGTTCAGCTCCGAGCGCTCCTGCGAGAAGAGCGCCTGGCGGTCCTTGGTGTCTGAGGCCCCCGGGATGGCTCGACGGGATTCGCAGTTGCGTGGGGGTGGAGGAATAGGTTAATCTTTTCCCCAGGTGTTCACGCGTGATCGGGGAGCTTTCGGGCGTTCGGGAAACGCCGCGCGACGTACGACTGCACCGCCGAGTTCAAGTGTCACCGCGTGACTCTCTTTGGAGTGAACAATGAAGCCGGTAATCCGACAGCTGGGGGGCGCCATAGTCGCGCTGGCGACAATTTTCTTTCTGTTGCTCGGCTGCGATATCGCCACGAACATCGGGCCGGAGCGCGATTTGGGCGCTGAGCGCCAACTCAGCGCGGCCGCGCGGCAAGGGACGCTCGAGGCCGGCCGCTTTCGGCTGAGCTTTGAGCTTTATGATGCCTGGGCGCAAGGTGGCTGCTACGAACTCGAGCTTGCCAACGACGGGCCGCCGGTGAGCGGGTGGACCGTCACCACCGAGTTCGACAAGCAAATCGCCCAATGGGTCCACACCTCGGGCGCGAGGATTCGCTCTTATCCCGACGCACTCGTGTTCGAGCCAACAGACAGTCAAGAGCTCCTCGAGACCGGCGATTCCACCAGCGTCTTCTATTGCGCCGAGCCCCATGTTCACCCAATCTCGCTCAAGGTCGACGTCGGTCATGTGCACGAATCCACTAGCCGCGAGCAAACGGGCGGAAGAGCTGGGACATGGTCGAGCGACGAAGGGCCGCCCGACTTGCTGGCCGCCAACCGCCTCGAGAGAGACGCCTTCACATTGTATTCGCAATGGTATGGCGGTTGGGGAGGCGGAACCTGCGTCGAGCTTTTTCTCAAGAATCGCGGAAGCTCGATTCGAGATTGGTCGTTGCGGCTCCAGTTGGATAATCCCATTGCCCGCCTTTTGGACTACGCCGGCGGCTATTTCTTGTTTTCGGAGTCTCCGGACAGCTTGCTGATCGAGCCCCTGGATTCTGACACCTTCCGAGGTGGGAGCAGTCAAATCATCTGGTTTTGCGCCGAACCACGCTTGAATCCCGTGGCGATGCGGGTCAATGGCATTGAGGTCGAGGACGGATGGGAGTCCGGCGGCGTTTGGCGCCCCCCTTTCCCGGGGGAAACCGAATCGGTCCCGCCGGGAGTGCGGCTGCGCTCGGGCGAGCTGGACTTGTACTGGACCGCGCGCCCCCCTGGGTCCGGGGGGACTTGTATCGATCTCGCGTTGCGCAACCGCGGCGCGCCCATCTACAATTGGGAAGTCGAGATCGCCCTCGACCGGCGCATCGGAACCTGGCAAGGCGGCAGCGGTGACCTCGCGCTCTTTCCTGTGACGACCAGCCTGTTTGCTTTCCCCTATTACGATTTGGCGCTGGAGACCGGGAGGCTCGTCGCGTTCTCCTATTGTGTCGAGCCGGCCGCGCTCCCAAGAAGCTTCCACCTGACCGCCGGCGAGCTTGGCTCCTCCTCCGAGACAGAGTCCAGCGGATTGTTCGGTACCATTGACGATAGCGATGAGCAGGGGTTTCTGCTCCAGTATCGCGACGGCGGCGCAGACGGCGAGGAAGGCAAGTGTCTCGCGATTACTCTGCTCAATGACGGGCCGAGCGCGGTCTTGGTCGACTATGTGGCGTTGACGCTCTCCGGGGCGGTCGATCAGGTGTATGCCATCGATCCCTACTTCGGCAGATGGCACGACCAATCCAATACAGTTCGCATCACGTTTCCGCGATACAACCCGGACTCTCCCGAGCACGACGCCCTGCGCCCCGGTCAAACGGTCTCCTTCAGGGTCTGTATGAGCGAGCGGCGCACTCCCGTGGCGTTCAGGGTTGTCGCCGCCCAGTAATGTCTTACTCGGAGCCCGTGTAGAGGCACATTCCGCAGCAGGCGTCGATGCACGGCTCGCCGGGGTCGGCGTCGGGGCAGCAGGAGAGGCAGCGGCTCGTGTCGCAGTATCCGCCCGGGCCGCAGTCGGCGGCGCTCATGCAAGCCTCATAAGGCGGGGGCGGGTCATCGGTGCAACGACCGTCGACGCAGATGCCGTCGGCGCAGTCGGCGTCGGACTCGCAGCGCGCGGGATCGGGATCGGGGGCCTCGACGCACTTGCCGCAGCAGGCGGCGATGCACGGCACGTCGGGGCCGGCGCCGGGGCAGCAGGAGAGGCAGTCGCTCGTGATGCAGTATCCGCCCGGGCCGCAGTCGGCGTCGCTCATGCAAGGCCGGTAGTCCGGGTCGGGCTCAGGGTCCGGGGTGGCGGCGGGGATGCAGCGCCCGCAGCAGGCCATTATGCAGGCCTCATCCGGCCCGGCGTTGGGGCAGCAGGAGAGGCAGTCGCTCGTGTCGCAGACATACCCCTCGGCGCAGTCGCTGTCGCCAAGACAAGCTTCGTAGGGGGGCGGAGGCGGCAGCCCCGGTTCGAACACGCAGATTCCGGGGGATCCTGTTTCATCTATCCGACAAACAGCGCCGGTCGGACAGTTGCTGTCGACGAGGCAGCGTCCTCCTAGCTCTTCAGCGCAGACGAAGCGGCAGCGCCCCTCGTCGCAGAGCCAGCCGCCTTCGCAGTCCACCGGCGGCACTCCGCTGCAGTCGGCGTTGCTCTCGCAGCGGTGCTGTGGCTCGGTGGGGACGCAGTCGCCTTGAGTGTTGCCGGCCGCCATCAAGACCAACAGAAGACCTCCCAGCAAGAACGTCGACCCAAGGCGGATTCTTGACTTGATTGTCTCCCGTGTGTCCATTGCAACCCTCCTTCACTCGTTGTCACTTCGAGCCCAGACCAAGTAGTTTGTCGGACCCGATTATTACATATAAAGGCTACCAGCCGGCTTACCAGATCGCAACCACATCATCGGCCCATCCAGGGATACGCGCGTGGATTCACGCACATCTGCGGCGTCACCTGCACCGAATTAGTGCTCGACGTAGGCTCTGCTACGCCTCCGCCTAATTCGGCTTGCTTCCTTGCACATGCACGCGACTCCACACGCTCGTTTTCGCGCGTGGATTCACGCACATCTGCGGCGTCACCTGCACCGAATTAGTGCTCGACGTAGGCTCTGCTACGCCTCCGCCTAATTCGGCTTGCTTCCTTGCACA
>PWKZ01000300.1 GCA_003559575.1 Bradymonadales bacterium
CGAAACGGGGTGAGCTGCAAGGAAGCAAGCCGATTTGAGCGCAGTCGTAGCAGCGCTACGTCGAGCATCAAATCGGTGAAGCTGACGCCGCAGATGGCCTCGTAGCGACGCGCGAATGCCGGTGCAGGTGGGGAATTAGGGATTATGGCCCAGGCTTGACACGGTGCATTGATCCTGGGAGTTTGTCTCGGTGGCGGCGGGGCCACAGGGGGCCTCAATGCTCCACCGCGTCCCGGAAAAGGGTGGGGGCTTGAGGGGGTGGATGGCCTTTGAATGTTGGTCCCGCATGGCGTAACGTGATCGATGGCGGTAGCGCTGTTTTGCCGGGCGGCCACCTTCAGGTGGGCGCATATTTCGAACCGTTTCCAAGTGAGGCGACCGATGAGTCAATTCGTATACTCCCGTTTTGTCGTGATGTTTTGCGCGGGGCTCTTCTCGCTCGCGCTGTTGTTTGGTGTCGCCACGCCGGCGACGGCCGATGAGCCGAGCTCCGGAGCGGACGAGGCTCAGGCTTCGGAGGACAAGCGCGATAAGCAGTGGAGTCAGTGGGAGCGCATGTTCGCGCGCCGTGGCGAGAGCCTGGAGCTACATCAGCGCGCGATGGGGCGGCTCACCTCGCTGGTCGACGAGTATCCCGACGACTATGAGATCCAGTGGAAGTGCGCGCGGGCTTTTTACTACTTCTCCCAGCGTTATGAGAAAGAGCAGGACGACCTGGGGCGCGCGATCCAGGTCACCCGGCACGGGCTGCGCTGCGCCGAGCGCGCCGTGCGTGCCAACCCCCGCGACTTCGAGGGGAAGTACTGGCGGCTGATGCACCAGGTCAGGGTAACGGCCGGCGAGAGCCAACTGCGGGCGTTGCGTGAGGCCGCGAAGTTCGTCAAGACTCTCGAACAGCTCGTCGAAGAGCACCCCGATAGGGCCGAAGCGCGGATGATGCTCGGGGGGCTCTACCGTGTGTTACCGGGGCCGCCTGTCTCCTTCGGCAACAACCGCCGCTCGCTCGATATTCTGAAGGAAGCCGAGAAGATAGGACCCGTTCGCGCCGAGTTGGCGCTCGAGTTGGCCGAGACCCACAAGGCGCTCGGCAACACGGAGAAGGCGCGTGCCTACTACCTGAAAGCGACCAAAGCGCCAGGGTATCCCGGCATGGACTTTGAGCTCGAGGACGCACGTCGCTATGGCAGGGAGATGTACGAGAAGCTGGGCCGCTGATTCCAGCAGGCTTGCTCCCTTTCGGACCGTGCAGGATATGAGGAAAGACAGATCAGTTGGGCGGTCACGGCGAGATCGCCGTCCTTCCGCTCCTCCGCCTTCCAGGCGAGACCGCCGCCCTTCCGCTCCTCCGTCTTCCAGGCGCCGCTCAGATCCACAGCGACAGGACGCGAATAGGCTTGAAGGGCGCAATGTGGTGCTTGAGGCACTTCGCGCCGGCCAATCACTTTCGGCGATCTATGTGGACGAGCGCGCGCGGCCGACAGACAAGCTGGATGAGCTTCTTACTCTCGCGGGACGCCGTGGGGTCTCGATCTTGAGGATCCCGCGCGAGCGACTCGATGCGATCAGCGTCACCGGGGGGCACAACGGGGTGATCGCCGAGGGGTGCCCATTGGCGCTGGTCTCCCTCGAAGATGCTCTGCGCGCGCGTCGTGTGGCGCCACTCTGGCTTGGCTTCGGCCCCGATGTGGAACCCGATGATCTGGGCGCGGTGCTCAGGACCGCGGCTGCAGTTGGGGTCGAGACAGTGATCCTGCCGCCGGGCGGCGGCGCTCTGCTACCGGCGAGCGCGCGGCGGATCGCGATGGGCGCCGCCGAGCAAATTCGGTTTGTGCGCGCGCCGCTCTCCGAGGGGTGTGAGGCGGCGCGTCGGGCTGGGTTCGGCACGGTCGCGGTGGGGTGGGGTGAAGGCTCTCAATCGCTCCACGAGCCCTCGCTCGATGGGCCCCGGCTCCTGGTTTTCACTGGCCTCAGAGGGGGGCCGCCGGGCGAGATCGAGCGGCATTGCGACCATGTGGTCGCGCTGCATCCGGTTCGCCCCGGGGCAACACTTCCGTTGAGCGCCCTGGTGGCGGTCGCGCTTTACGAGCGCGAGCGGCAAGCGGGACGGCGCTCGTGATCACTCCGGCGGGGAGGGTCCCGTGTCCTCCTCTTCGCGCGACTTCTCGAGATGGCGGAAGATGGTGCGTGGGTCGACATTCAGGTCACGGGCCGTCTTGGTTCGGTTGCCGCCGTTAATCGCCAGTACTTCGTCGATGTATTCGTGCAGAAAACGCTCCTTTGCGTCGTGAAGCGGCAGGATCGGCGGCAGCGAGTCGTCGCGCAAATCCATGTCGGTCGCTTCGATGAGAGGTTTGTCACAGAACACGACCGCCTTCTTGATGCGGTTCTCGAGTTCTCGGATGTTGCCCGGCCAGGGATAGCGGCGCATGGCGTTGACGGCGCCGGGGGCGAATCCTTCGATGGCCGGCGAGTTGAACTCGCGGCAGTAGCGTTTGAGCAGATACTGGGCGATGAGCTTGATATCATCGCCACGCTCTCTGAGTGGCGGCAGATCCAGCGTGATGACATTCAAGCGGTAGTAGAGATCCTCCCTGAAGCGTCCGGCGCGGACCTCGTCCATTAGCACTTTGTTGGTTGCCGCGACAATGCGGATGTCCACGTTCTCGGATTTGGTCTCGCCGACCTTGGTGACTTGCTTCTCCTGGATTGCGCGCAAGATCTTGACCTGAAGGGCCAACGGCAACTCAGCCAGCTCGTCGAGGAACAGGGTCCCGTTGTCTGCCGCTTGAAACTTCCCTCGAGTGGTGGCGACCGCCCCGGTGAAGGCGCCCCGGACATGCCCGAACAGCTCGCTCTCGAGCAGATTATCGGGGATCGCGGCGCAGTTGATGACCACGAACGGTCCTCCCGCGCGCGAACCGCGGCGGTGGATCTCCTGAGCGACCAACTCTTTTCCGGTGCCGGTCTCCCCTTGAATGAGCACGGAAATGTCTGTGGTCGCCACCCGCTCAATCTTGTGAAAAATTTCGAGCATGCTTGGGCATGAGCCGATAATCTCGCCGAACTGACGCTTCTCTAGGCTTTTTTTCAGCTGCAGGTTGTCGTCTTCGAGGCGGGAGCGCAAAAGTGCGTCATTGAGCACTAGAGCTGCCTGTGTCGCATAGACGGTCAGGACCTCCAGCGCCGACTTGTCGAACTTGGAGGCGACGTTGTCGTTGCCAATGTAGATGAGGCCCAAGATCTTGCCCTGCACCAGCAACGGGACACACATGACGGAGCACAGTCTAAAGTTGATGACGCTGCGGCTCGTGCTGAACTCGTGGTCGTGCAAGGCGTCTTCGATGACGATAGGCTCTCCGGAATCGAGTACACGGCGCACGATGCTGTCGGAGAGCACCTGCTCGTCGCGCATGAGCTCGCGCCGATCGAGCCCACGCGCCACTCGGATGACCGGGTCGCCCTCTTCAAGAAGGATGAGGAAGCCGCGCGTCGCCTCGGTGAACACCACCACCTGATCGATCAGCTCTTCGAGCAGCTCGCTCACCGAGCTCTTGTCCATCAGCCGCTGGCTGAATTCAAGCAAGGTGCGAAAGATGTTTGAGTCGCGAGTTTCATAGCTCGCGCTCTTCGGTGCAGGAGGCTTTGTTCGAAACTGCATTACGGTCGAACCGCACTGGAAGACCGATCCGTCCTCGAGTTGCAATGAGCGTTTACGGCGGCCGCCAGTCACTATCCCGGCGCCGCCGGTGACGGAGGTGAGTTCGTACTGGTCTCCGTCGCACATCAAGTGGGCGTGATAGTCGGCGATCTTGTCGTCTTCGACGACCAGATCGTTTGTGGGGTGGGCTCCGATTGTGGTTATCTTCTTGACCACCGGAGTCGCCTCGGGGAGGCGGGCGCCTTGTGGGAACAAAAGAATGACCGGCATTGAACGACCCTCAGCGCGCGATTAGAATCGCGGTTTTCTTCTAAAAGGAGAGCCTCACGTTGGCTCCTGTCGGACCCAGGGAGAGCCCCACCGGTTGCTTCGCTTGAGGCTCGCGCGGCGGTAGCTCGCGGATGGTCTCCTCCTCGGGTTCAAAGGCGACCAGGGCTTGGATGATGCCCGCCACCGCCGCGGCGGCAAACACCCCCATCGAGGCGTACAGGACGGTCTCGTAGGTGCGTGCCGTTTTCATATTTGGCGCGGCGATGAAGCCGCTCGGTTCGCGCAGTGACTGAATTACGAAATAGGACGCGATGTTTGTTGCCAACGCGACCGTTTCGATGGTCAGGAACGTGATCCCGAGCGCGATGTCGCCGTTTTGAAATTGACCGACTCCGAACGGAACGAAACAAAGGGCGAGGCTGCGGCGCTCCAGTATGCGTTCTTGTGTGATGGAGGGTGCTACGAGGTCGGGCTCCGGCTCCTCATCGGGCACGATGACTCGCAGACGGATGAGTTTGTGGAGCACGGTCTCGAAATATGAGATGAGCCCCGCCGGATAATAGAACGGATCCAGTTGATGCTGTGGGTGACGGATGAGGAGTGAGGTGAACTCTTCCTCGGCGCGCTCATAGTTTTGTTGAAACCAATGACTCGCCCCGAGATATTCGCGCGCCTGCTGCTCCTTATCCTCGTCCAAGAGCACCTCGGGATACAGGAGCTGCTCAAAGAGTTCGATCGCGCGCCCGTAGTCCTGATAGCGAAAGGTGTTCTCGGCGACGCGAAAGATGATTTGCGTATCCTCGGTGTCGTCCAGGTTGTCGTGCGTTCCAACCTGTTGTCCCTTCTTGGGGGCGGTCAAATCGGCTTGCGCGCGAAGCTCCGTGGTCTGCCAGGTGAGCGCGATGAACACCACGAGCGGCCACAGGTGGTTTCCTCCGGCGCGCGCGCGGGAGAACACCTCGCTTGTGGGGTGATGGTGTTCCATCGGCGCTGTCGAGCTGTGCCGAGCATACACGTCGGCCTGCTCCGTAAAATCACGTCGCGGCTCCGGGGTAAGGCTGACGCGACCGCGCGCAGCCTTGACGGGGCTCTTTGCATGCCCAGCATAGGCCTTGAGGGCTAAACCGTCAAACCGTTTCGCCGTGCCAACTGAGGATTATGGGGGTTCAGGGGGGGTCATGGGGGACGTTCCCAGCAGGAATGTGATTTGGTACTGTTCTCCGGCGGTGGCTTTTTTGGTCGAGAGCGATCACTGAGGGGCGGTGAGGCGGGGTTTGGTCGAGCGGCTCGGCGAATTCGAAGTCGGGGAGGAGATCGGTCGCGGTGGCATGGCCGTGGTCTATCGCGGTCATGACGCCCGCCTCGGGCGCTCGGTGGCGCTCAAGGTGTTGCACCCTTATCTGGCGCACGAAGAAGAGAGCCGCCGCCGCTTCGAGCGCGAGGCGCGCGCGGTGGCGCAACTGCGGCACCCCAACATCATCGAGATCTACGCCTTCGGCTGTGGCGCCGGAGAGCCGACCTACATCGCCAGCGAGCTGGTCGAGGGTCCTGACCTCAAACAATTTCTGCGCGACAACCCCATCGATTTGCCCTCCCTGGCGGTGTTACTGGCGCTGCCGGTGGCGCGTGCGCTCGATCACGCCCACGCCCACGGGGTCATTCATCGTGACATCAAGCCGGAAAACGTCCTGATTCAGCGTGGCGGCATCCCAAAACTGACCGACTTCGGGATCGCTCACCTGATCGACGAGCAGATGACGACAACCGGGACCATTCTCGGGTCGCCTGCCTATATGTCGCCGGAGCATCTTCGTGAAGGCACGCTCGATCCGCGGGCCGACGTGTTTTCGTTCGGCACTCTGCTTTATGTTCTGGCGACTGGTGTGTTGCCGTTCCAGGCCGAGACTCCACATGGCATCGTCCAGCAAATCCTGGAGTCGGATCCTCCCGATCCGCGCACTCGCAACCCTATTGTTGACGACGAGCTGGCGGGAATAATCAGCCGCGCCATGGCGCGGAACATCGATGAACGCTATTTGAATGTCCGCGAGCTTGTGGTCGCGCTCACCTCTTATCTCGCGTCCCACGGGATCCGCGAGCCCGACGCCGCGCTACGAATCTATCTCGATAACCCGCCCAGCTATGCCGCCGCGTTGCGCGAGACCACGGCCGAGCGGCTGGAGGCGCGGGCGCGCCGCTTGAGCTCCCGGGGGCGGCTCGCGGATGCGCTCAAGACATACAACCGTTTGCTCGCGTTGCGCGAGGGAGACGATCTGCGCCTGCCATCGATTATGAGAGAGGTGCGCGCGATCACGGTCCGCCGGAATCGTCGCCGCGGGTTCAAGCTGTTCGGGGCGGCCGCATCGCTGCTATTGGTTTTGGCCGGCGTCGGTTGGGTCATTGGGGCTCAGCTGACGCGAGGTTGTCGGCCGGAGATTGACGCGCCGCTCATGGTCTACGAGAACGATGAAGAGCCTCCCGGGGTTCCACCGTTCAGTCGCCGGGAGCCCATTGGCCCCGAGCAGCTCACCGGGGCCAAACCACGTCTCGGGCCGGAGGAAGTGCCTGGGCCGCCGGACGAGCCCGAGGTACCACGCGAGGGCTTCCGCGAGCCTAGAGTCCGCCGTCCGCGCCGTCCGCCGCCGCGCGAGGTGATTCCTTCAGAGCCTGAAAAGGCGGAGTTGATTCCGGTGGTGATCCAGGCCTTCCCGCCGGCGGTGGAGATCCGTGTCAACGAAGTCTTCCGTGGGGTGGGCAAGACCCCGTTGCTCGAGTTACCGCCGGGAGTCCATCAGGTGCATCTGCGTCATCCGGCCTGCGAGGTGTGCCTGGAGACTCGTGAGACTTTCGTGCTGGACGCTCTGCGGCCGCCATCGAAACCGCTTGATTTCCGCATTCGTTATAAACCGAGTAGGCTGACCGTGAGATCCAAGCTTGAGGCCGACGTGGTTTTGGATGGCAGGGCCGTGGGGGTAACGAATGAGGAGATCGAGCTCCCCATGCTTGACGGCATCGAGCGTAATGTTCTGGTGCTGGTGACTCACCCCGGCTATCGGCCGTGGCGAATGCGAGTCCGCCTTCGGTCCGGAGCCGAGACCTCGGTGGTGGCCGTGATGAGGCCTAGCCCTCAAGCGCCGTGGTGAGATTGGCGTGGGCTCGCTCGGCGTGCGAGCTGCTGATGCGTCCGAGGAGGTTGAAGATCTCATCGAGGTTGCGCGCTCCAACCGCGATTCGGTAGTGGCCCGCGCGTTCGAGCTGCGCCACTGCCTCGCGGGGGTGCTCCTTGCGGATCAAGAGCGCCGCCAGTCTGGTGTGGCACATCGCCGCGCGCTCTAGCGCGCCAAGCCCGTAGAATAGCGCGGCGGTATCTTCGAAGGCCGCGACTGCCTGCTTGTGGCGCTCGGCGATGTCGCTCTCTTTGGTTTCCCTGGTCGTTGGCGCTTCCAGCAACACCATCGCTTTCGCGGCCAGAGCCTCGGCCTGCCCGAGCTTGTCGCCCAAGGACTGAAAGATTTCCATTGCCTCCTCGAGCCTTTGCTCCACCTCGTTCAGCTTTTGCGCTCGCAGAGTGGCCTCGGCGGCGCTGAGGGAGCGGCGCCCCACCGTTCCTTGCGACAGGGCGAGGTGGGCGCGGATCACCTTGGCGAAGCCCGCTCCTTCCTCGTCGCTAGAGTTGTTCAGCACCTCCTCGCAGAGATTGAGGGCAGCCTGATATTCGCCGATTTCAAACAATAAACCGGCCTCAGCACTCGCATAGCGCCAGGCCTCAGCGTCCTCGCCGCCGAGGACCAGCAGCGTGCGGGCGCGCCTCAGTTGTTCGAGTCCTTGGGTGCGGCTGTGGGGTGTTTTCACCAACGCGACGCCCAGCAGGGCGTGAACCCGGGCGCGCTCCACAATTCCGAGATCCATTTTCTCGGAGAGAGTGATGGCCTCATTCAAGAGGGTCAGGCTTCGGGGGCGCTGCTCTTTCTCGTTGTTCGTCCCAGTCTCGGAGCGGTTGTCCGGCGTCGGCTCGCAAAGCAGCAAGCGCGCGAGCCCGATCGTGCTTTCAAATACGGCCCGAGAGGGCTCAGAGCCGGCCGCGGTGGCTATCGTGAGCGCGCGGTTCATGTGCATCGCCGCGCTCGCGTAGGCCAACAGGGACTCGGCGTGGGCCGCTGCCTCGAGATGTGCGTCGAACGCCATCGCGAGGTCGCCCCCCAGCTCGGCCAGGCGTGCGATGCGGGCTGGTGGGATTTGGGCGATCCCCGTCGTTCGGCATCTGGTTTGCGAGCTGTCCAGGATCTGGGCTGCGCGGCGGGCGTATGCGCGACGAAGTGGGGGAAGCAGCTCACTCTCGAGGGTCGCGACCAGCTCAGGGTTCAAGAAGACGAAGGTCTCGCGATCGGGGGTCAGTGGGAAATGGCCGGCGTCATGGCCTTTTTGGAATGTTTCGAGCACGGCGATCTCATCGCGCCCTTCCAGAAGCGCGAGGAGTCCCGGGGTGAATCGAACACCCAAGATCGCCGCGCGGCGCAGGCTTGCGCGCACCTCAGGGGCCGTGTCGTCCGAGAGCCGTGGAGCGTGGGGGAGCACCGACTCGATGACGTCTCGGGGGGCTTTGGCGATTGTCCAGCCACGTTTCTCCGAGTGCAGGTCCCCTGAGGCATGGAGCAACTGTAGCGCCTGGGCGACCCGCAGCGGGTCTTGGTGGCACAGGTCGTTCAATTCCGCGACCACCTTGCCGGAGTTTGAGATCCCGGGCAGGTCGGCCTCGAGCGTGGCGAGCAGTGAATCGCCGGCCGCGGGTCGAAGCTCGAGGTGGATGAAGCGTGCGTTGCGCGGCGCCAATGTTCGCATGCGGTCTGTCAGGCGCTTTAGCGACGGTCGCTTCACGGTTGTGTGATAGGTGGCAAAGATGAGCCCGGCCAGTGCGAAGGGAGGTGCTGCGAGCCGCTCGAGCAGGAGTAACGTGTCGTCATCGGCGAGGTGCAGATCTTCGAGCAGGAGCGCGCGCGCCGGCCTATCGGCAGGAGTCTGTAGATCACCGAGAAGCAAGGTGAACTCTTCATGGAGCGCTACCGCCCGCTGCCGCAAGCGCTCAGGGGGCACATGGCGCAAACCGACTCGCCGGGAGTCGTCGAGTTGTGCGTGAAATAGGTGGTCGGCGCGGGCCGGCAGGGGCGCTGGGCGTGGCCAACCGGACTCGGGAGGGAGAGAACCCGGCGAGTGGCCCTCTCCCTCGGAGTCGCTCCGAGATGGTTCGCGCAGACGCTCTTCGAGTGTGGCGAAGGGCTCGAACGGGAACGCCTGCTCAGTGCAGCGAAGCCGGATTAGAGTGGTCGGGGGAGTGCCGCTCTCGAGGCTGTCGAAGAGCGGCCGCGCAATCATGGATGGGTCGTGTCCGATGAGCACCACTCCGCCTCGCCCTGTGTTGCGGTGTCTCTCGAGCGCCGCCAGGATGAGCGCTTGCTCTCGTGCGCGGGCCTTGAAGAGTCGCGACGCTGAGTCGGTTGTCTCTGGACTTGGCGACATCATGTCTCCTCGTGCGGTTCTAGTTTGAGGCGCAGCTCTTTCAACTGGATCGCCTCGGCCCGGCTCGGTGCGCCGCTCATGAGACACGCGGCGCGAGTCGTCTTGGGGAAGGCGATGACGTCGCGGATGGATTCCGATCCGGTCAACAACATCATCAGGCGATCGAGCCCGAGGGCAATGCCGCCATGCGGCGGCGCACCGTAACGGAGGGCTTCCAGCAGGAAACCGAATTTTTGTTCCACCTGATCGTTGCCAAGGCCGAGGATTTCAAACACCTTGCGCTGCAGCTCACTGTCGTGGATACGGATGGAACCGCCGCCAAGCTCCAGGCCGTTCAAGACCACATCATAGGCCTCTGCGCGCATTGCGCCGGGGTCCGTGGCGAGCAGGTGGACATCGTCCGGGTGGGGGCTCGTGAACGGGTGGTGAAGGGCCACGAAGCGCTCCTCTCCGGGATCCCACTCGAAGGCTGGGAAATCCACCACCCAGGCGAACGCCCACTGGTTTTTGGGGATGAGGTCGAGCATCTTCGCCAGGTGAAGTCGCAAATGTCCCAGGGCGGCGTTGACTGTCGTCGCGTCGCCGGCCACGAGCAAGATGAGGTCGCCCGGAGCGGCGCCGGCGGTCGAGCAGAGTTCAGTCGCCTGCTCGGCGGTCAGGTGTTTGACGAAGGCTCCCTTGAGTGTCAGGTCGCTCTCGACCTTGGCGCTCAGCACCCCTTTGGCGCCGAAGATGGCCGCCTCAGCGGAGAGCGTCTCCACCTGGCGTCTGGACCAGGAGGCGCAGCCCGGTGCGACGATCCCTTTGACCACGCCGCCGCCGGTTATGGTGTCGGCGAAAGCGCGAAACTCGCTTCCGGAGACGGCTTCGGTGGCAAAAAACAGCTCCATCCCGAAACGCAGGTCGGGGCGATCCGAGCCGAATCTAGCTATCGCCTCGTCGTATGCGATCCTGGGGAAGGGGAGAGTCAGATCTTCACCGAGCACCTCGCGGAACACGGCGGCCAGCAGCCCTTCGATGGTGCGCTGGATCTCCGCGGCGGAGACAAACGACATCTCAACGTCGATCTGGGTGAACTCCGGCTGTCTGTCAGCGCGCAGATCTTCGTCTCTAAAGCAGCGCGCGATTTGAAAATAGCGCTGCATTCCCGAGAGCATGAGGAGCTGCTTGAACGTCTGCGGCGACTGCGGCAGAGCATAAAAATGACAGGGGTGGACCCGGGAGGCGACGAGATAGTCACGGGCCCCCTCGGGCGTGGCTTTGGTCAGAATCGGAGTCTCGATCTCGAGAAAATCGTGCTAGTAGAAGTAGTTGCGGGTGATCTGGTTGACTTTGGAGCGTAGCGCCATGTTGCGCGACAGCCGGGGGCGGCGCAAGTCGAGGTAACGATAACGCAGACGCAGCTCTTCGCCGGCGTCGCTATCGTCCTGGATCAGGAAGGGCGGGGTGGCGCTCTCGGAGAGCACCTCGAGTCGTCCGGCGTGAACCTCCACCTCGCCGGTGGGCATGCGGCGGTTCTCATTCTTGGCGCCGCGGTGCGCCACAACGCCTTCAATCGCCACCACGAACTCGGCGCGCAGACGTTGGGCGTTCAGAGCCAACGTCGCGTCCAGCGCGGGATCGATTCGGACCTGGGTAATCCCGTGGCGGTCGCGGAGATCGATGAACACGCAGCCACCCAGGTTACGAGCGCGCTGTACGAACCCCATCAGGACGACTGTGGTGCCCTCGTGCGAGCGACGTAATGTGCCGCATGAATGGGTGGCTTGGAGATCATGAACGAAACGCGCACTTGTCATTGTGGATGTCCTGAATTCCAGCGCTCGCGCCGTGCTATGCCGCGGTGCCGGACAGTTTGGCGATTTGCCTGGCGGCGTTCAGTAGCCCGCGGCGGTTCTGTTCGCGGAGTAGATCCTCGAGAGAGAGCAACGTCGCGCCTGCCTCTTGAACGGCGGCCGCGAAAGGCCTTGTCGGCTCCCGCGAGAAGACTTGCCCGTACGGCTCGAAAACCGGCACCGTCGGCAATAGTAGCAGATCCGAGTCCCCGATGGCGATCCCTTCCAAATGGCGGGACTCGGGTGGTAGAAAAATCAGGGCGGGGCGTAGTGGAGCCGAGTTGCGCCGCCGGGGCGCTTGCCGGATGGGGATGCGCGCGGCGTTGGCGGCGATTCGCTCGGGGGGGTTGGCAGAGAAGCCGAGCGCTTCCAGGTTGCGTACCGCCGCCTCAGCGTAGCGACGAATCCGTGTGTCGGGTTCGAGGGTGTCGTGATCGGTGCGGATGAAGAGATGCAAGATCTCTTCGTCGGCGCTGACGTTCACCTCGAGGACATGTTCGGCCTGAAGCTCGGCGAGCAGAGCTCTCCCCACGCGGCGTACGGCGGCAGGGGTCCAGGCACGGCGGCGGTCCGTGACCGCCACCGAGGTGAATGAGAGCGCGCTGTAGAGTGAGCTCAGGCGGACCTCGCCGGCCTTCCCGCCGAGTGTGTGGGCGTCGAGTGTCGGGGAGGGGGAGCCCGGGCCCTCGAACCGGAGGAGGTAGCGCCCGCGGGCCGCTCCGTAGCGGGAGCGGCTCAAGTAACGGCGAATCCGGAGCCAGCTAGCGGTAGAGACCGGCTCGGTGTCGGCCCCCCAGAGTGGGACTCCCTCCTCGAGGAGGGAGTAGCCGACGTTGAGGAGACGGATTGAGAGTTCTTGGCGGAGCGTAGTGCGCCAATCCTCACCCGCGCGCCGCCCGAGCAGTCGCGCTCCCCGATCACGTTGGGCCGCCGCGCCGTAGCTCCGGCGCCACTCGCGGATGATGCTCTTGAGGTCGCCGAGGCTTTTGGTGTTGTGCCCGTTGTTGCCCACGATACTCCTGAAGCACCGCTTGGTGCTGCCGGTCGAGATGTAAAGCTTGGCATGAACTCCCCGGGGGCTCAAGAAGTGCGCGAACAGCTTGTAATGACGTGGCTAATCGGCACGACAGGTGTGCCCAAAGGAGACGGGCGCGGGGGGGACGGCCTCAATCCTCCACCGCGTCCGTGGACCGAGGGGAGTGAGGCGGGTGCAAGTGCAAGGAAACAAGCCAAATCGAGCGCAGTCGTAGCAGCGCTACGTCGAGCATTGATTTGGTGAAGGTGACGCCGCAATCGTGCCCGAATCGCTTCCCGAATCCCGGAAAAGGGTGGGGGATTGAGGAGGGAGGGGCGCGCCCCTCCCCGGAGGAAGGCTCAGCAGTCGCGGCCTTCGAAGGTCAGGGTCCAGTCGCCACAGCTCTCGCCGGCATTGTGGCGCACCTCGATCCAAACCCGGTAGCTGCTGTTGCTCCCGAAGGCGTCGTTTCGTGAGACCGTGACGCGTTCGGTGGCGCCCATGCCGCTGCGGGACGACTCCCACAGGCTGCCGCAGGCGCTGTAGACGTAGAGGTCGTAGTCGGCGCCGGAGGGGACGTTGAGAGTTATCCGGCCACGGATGTTGTCGGTGCAGATGGTGGTGCAGTCGTCGAGCTCCGCCGTGTACCAGGCACCTCCACGTCCGTTGACCGTGGCCAAGACCTCCCAGTTGCTCGACGGGCACAGGAAGCCGCAGGTGGTGTTGCCACAGATCGTGCCAAGGTTGGTGGCGTCGGGGCAGGTGTTGGGGGAGGCCGTGAGATCGGTCTCGCAGCCGGTGGCGTCGTTGGTGTCGCAGTTACCGTATCCCAAGTTGCAGCTGTCAACCTCGCAGTCACCGGACGCACAGGTTTCAGACGCGTTTGGAAGCTCGCACGGCGTGAAACAGTCGCCACAGTGCGTGAGCGTCGTCAGCGGCTGCTCGCAGCCTCCGTCGGGGTTGCCGTCGCAGTTGCCCCACAGCGGATCGCAGATGGGGTTACACGCGCCGCTGACGCACGAGGTCGTGCCGTTGGGGTTCAGGCAGACGTGTCCGCAGGTGCCGCAGTTGCTCGGATCGGTGAGGATGTCGCGGCATGTGTTGTCGCAGCACGCGCCGCTCAGGCAGTCGGCGTCTTCGATGCAGGATTCGCCGCTGCGGCGCAGACAGACGCCGGTGGCCGCGTGACAGCCGTAGCCCGGGCCGCAGTGCGCCGCCGAGCTACAAGTGGTGCGGCACAGCCCGGTGGTTGGGCTGCAGGTGTACGGCATGCACTCCTCGATCCCCTGGCTCTCGCAGGTGCCTTCACCATCACAGAGGTAGGCCAGTTGGCTCGCGACGTCGCCGGTACATGTGGCCGCCTGGCACTCGGTGCCGGACGGGTAGAGCGCGCAGGAGCGCTCGCCCGAGCAGAGGCCGTTGCGGCCGCAAGTCGAGACCGATTCCATCGGGCAGTCTTCGGGGGCGGGAGTGCCTTCCGGCAGGGCGTCGCAGAAGCCGGCCCGCCCGGGCAGCGCACAGCTCTCGCAGATGCCGTGGCAACGGTCGTCGCAGCAGACACCGTCGGTGCAGAAGCCCGAGACGCACTGGTCGTCGTCGACGCACTCCTGGCCTTGGACGAGCTTGCAAACGCCGTCTGGGGCGCAGGCGTAGTTGATATAACACTGGGCGTTCGTGTCGCAGGACTCGTAGCACTCGTCGGTGTCCGCGATGCAGCGGTAGGGGTAACAGTTCTCGATACTCGTGGCGACGCAGTCGCCCTCGCCGTTGCAGAACGACTCGCCGCGGGCCCAGAAGGCCTCGCAGCGCGCCGGCTGGCAGAGCTCGCCGGCCGGGTAGAGCGCGCAAGAGCGCTCGCCCGAGCAGACCCCGGTCTGTCCGCAGCTCTCGATCCCTTCATCGGTGCATTCGTCGTAAGGATCTTCGCCCTCCGGCACGGGCCGGCACTCGCCGAGCGAGTCCTCGAAATCGCAGCGTTCGCAGACGCCGTCACAGGCCTCGAGGCAGCAGACGCCGTGGGCGCAGAAGCCGGTGGCGCACTCCTCGTCGAAGGTGCAGGCGGTGCCGGCGGTTCGCTGGCAGACGCCCTCTTCGCAATCGGCGCCAAGCTCGCAATCTTCGTCGGTCTCGCACCAGGTCAAGCACGCGCCGGCCTCGACGTCGCAGCGGAACGGCGCGCAGTTGTCTTCGAGTTGGACACAGGTGCCCTCGCCGTCGCATTCGCCGGCGAGCAGCGCCAGAGTGTCGGCCGCACAGTAGGGTTCGGCGCAAAAGATGCCGGCGTCGTGGAAGAGGCAGGTTCGCTCGCCCGAGCACCCGCCGATGAAACCACAGGTCTCGGGATCTTGGGCAGGACAGTCGTTGCGTGGATCTTCGTCCATCGGGACGGCCAGGCAGAGCCCGAGCTGCTCGGGCAGAGCGCAGAACTCGCAGATCTCATCGCAGAGAGACTCGCAGCAGACGCCGTCGGTGCAGAACCCCGAGGCGCACTCGACGGCGGCCTCGCAGCTCAAGCCGAGGCTCTTGAGACAAGCGCCGTCGATGCATGTGTAGCCCGCCTCACAGTCATCGGTGGTTTCGCAGGCCGCCATGCACTCGCCGGTGTCCGTGTCGCACATGAAAGGCGCGCAGTCGACCTCGACGATGTCGCAGTTGCCTTCGCCGTCGCAAAGGCCGGAGGCCGAGGTGGCGGGGTCGACGCAGTAAGCGTCGGCACAAACGGTGTCGTCGGGGTAGAGGGCGCAGGAGCGCTCGCCGGAGCAGCCCCCCACGCGCCCGCATGTCTCGGGATCTTCGGCCGGGCATTCCTCGGCGGGATCCTCGCCCTCCGGGACCGCGGCGCAGACGCCGAGGTGACCCGGCAGGCCGCACGACTCGCAGACGCCGTCGCAGAGAGACTCACAGCAAACGCTGTCGACGCAGAAGCTCGAGGCGCATTCGGCGCCCAACTCGCAAGTGTAGCCGAGGTCCTTCAAGCACACGCCCTCTTCGCAGGCGGCGTATCCCGGCTGGCAGTCGGCGACGGTTTCGCAGGCGGTGTTGCACTCGCCGGCTTCGGAGTCGCAATAGAAGGGGTAGCACTCCTCCTCGGTCCCTTCGTCGGTCAGTCCGTTGCAGTTGTCGTCGATGCCGTTGCAGGTCTCGGGCGCGGGGACGCGCGCCGGACACTCTTCGTCGCACAGCCGCTCGGCTTCGCAGCGCCCGTGTTCGTTCTCGACGTAGCAGATGGTCGTTGCGCCGCGATCGACGAACTCGTCGAGGCATGGGCAGGTGTCGTAGACTTCGGGCACACACTGCGTCGGCGTGTCGGGGTGCTCTTCGAGCGTGATGCAGACGTAGTTCATGGGGCACTCGTCGATATCGGCGTCGATGTCGCAGGGGATGCCGCAGTAGCTACCCGAGGGGCCGTGCTCGAGGCAGGCGTGGACGCCTTCAAAGCCGCCATCGCGGGGCAGGCAGTCGTCGTCGGTGATGCACGGTTGACACAATCGCGCGAACGGGTCGACACAAATACCGAACGGATCTTCGCCTTCGGGGGCGATGTCGAGGCACAGCCAACCCTCGGGGCAGTCATCCTGGTCAAGGCATGGCTCGGCGCAGAAGAGCCCGTCGAGGGTCTCGATACAGGGGGTCTCGTCGCAGTCGAAGTCTTCGACGCACGGACAGCCGGGCGCGCCGGGACACGGGTCGGGATCGACCACTTCGGGATCGGGTTCGACCACTTCGGGATCGGGTTCGACCACTTCGGGATCGGGTTCGACCACTTCGGGATCGGGATCGACCACTTCGGGATCGGGATCGACCACTTCGGGATCGGGATCGACCACGTCGGGGTCGGGATCGACATCGGGCTTGGTCGGGGCATCCGGCGCCAAAGCGATGTCGTGGGGGACAACAACATCACCCATCGTGTCGGGTGGAGTGTAGACGTCCTCGGGCACTGTCGCGTCATCATCGGAAGCGCAGGCGACAAGCAGGAGACAGCCCACTAGCCAACAAGCAAGCTTCAAAGTAGTAGCACGCATGTTTCTTTACCTCTCCGGCCTCATTATGATGCCGTTACAAATTGTTCGGTTGTGCAAAAGAGCACTCATGCCCGTCGGGAAGTCTAGTGAATCGGGCGTTGAGAGTCAATCCATATTGGACGAAGTCCATAATCGTCGGCCCATCCTGGTATTCGCGCGCGGATCCGCGCACATCTGCGGCGTCACCTGCACCGAATTAGTGCTCGACGTAGCTCTGCTACGCCTCCGCCTAATTCGGCTTGCTTCCTTGCACATGCACGCGCCTCCACACGCTCGCTCCTCAGAACGAACCGACGATTATGGCCGAAGTGAGTGCCGTTTCGACCGAAACTCGGTGGCGGGCTCTTGGGTCGCCACTTCCAGCGGTATCTTATGTTGGTGCGACCAAGACGGCCTTGCGGTTGCCCTGCATGCTAAAACCGCCAGCGCAGCAGAAGATCGATGCCTCCTTTGCCCGCGTCACCAAAGTGGGTCTCTAGTTGCAGCAATCTGGTCAGACGGTACTGGATTATCACCTGGTTGGCGTTTTCGTCCGGCTTGGCACCCAAGTTGGCCTCATAGAGGAGCAATAGATCCCTGGTGATCCTCTTGCCGACCCTGAACCGGGCGTCGGCGAAACCGTGTTCGCCGGCCTCCACCCGGAGGATGTCCAGCGGTAGCCCCTCCTGCAATATGCCGGCGAAGCGGCCGGTGGCCAGCCCGACGAACATGTTGAGCGCCTGCTGCTCGGCCCCGGCGCCTTCTCCCGCCATTGCACCCACAGGGGCGTTGGTCAGCAGTATCGCGAGGATGTTGGTCTCGTCCATCGGAGGGGTGCTCGAGAGATTGATGGAAGGCGACTCGGCGGTGCCGCTCACCCGGATCGAGATGGCCGAGCTGCCGGTGGCCTGGAGCCCGATGGGGCTCAGGTCCACGTCCGCGATGCCGTATGTGGCGTGGACGTTGATGCGCGGATTGAGTTCAGTGGTGCCGGTAAAGACGACCCCCGAGTCCTCCTCCACCGAGAAGCGCCGCCCGTACAGTTCCACCGAGCCCTCATCAACGGTGACGCGTCCCCCGAGTGTAAGCGCCCCCCCCGTCGTGCCCACCTCCAGCCCACCGGTCAGGAACAGATCCAGCATGTCGCTCGAGACGTGAAGGTGACGGTTGGGGATGGTCACCTGGATCTCAAGCTCCGGTCGGATCGGCTCCCGGCGGTGGGTGGTGAGCGCTCTCAGGCGGGCTTCATCGAAGTCGGCGGCCGAGACCACCTGCACATCTCGCGGCAGGCCGATCGGTTGTAACGTCCGAGTGCTCAACTCCGGCGTGATGCGCGCCGAATCGACACGGATTTGCCCGGCGATTCGCGGCCGCGCGATACTGCCGCCGATCTCGAGATCAGTGGTCATTCGTGCGCTCATGTCGTCGCGGTTGACGGCCCGGAAGCGCCGTGCCCGCAGCGCGCCTTCGAGCCGCATCTCATCGGGCAGATAGCTTGGAGTGTCTATTCCGGCACCGAGCTCGAGCGTGCCGCCGCCTCGCTCCAGGGTGAACGGTTGGAGGACGATACGCTCGGGGGTGACATCGAGGGTCAGTGTCACATCGCGGTGGTAAAGCCCCGCCAGCGCAATTACCAGCTCATCGAACCGGGCCTCGATTCGCCCTCGCACCTCGGGCGTGGCCACTGTGCCACGTACCTCGAGATCCACCTCGAGTTGCCCCGTGCTGGGGCCGAATATCTCGGGCTGCAGCTCGGCGAGCCCCTGCAGCGAAAAATTGTGGCTCTCCACATCCAGGAGCAGCGGGAGATCGCCGATAACCGGCATTGAATCGCCGAGCAGTAGCGCGGTCCCGAGCTCCATCCGGCTCGTGGCGCGCAAGCGTCCGCCCAGGTCGCCTTGATCGAGCAGTAGCTCGCCTTTGACCGCATGGGGGGTCGCCGTGGCGGTCAGGTTCATGGCCTGCGCGAACGGCGGCTGCCGGCCGGCGATGTGAGGGTGAGGGTTTTCGGACGCCACAACCAGCGAAGCCTCCGGCCCTGCTGCCCCGCCGCGCAGCTCGAAGCGCCCGGAGATTACCCCCCCCCGTACGATGGAGTCCGCCATCTCGCCTATCGGCCCCACCAGTTGGGTCAGGGACTCCGGTGTCAAGGCGGGCACCTGGGCCCGGGCGCGCAACCGAGGGTCTCGGAGCATATCTCGCGGGGCATGTCCGCCGATGAGCTTCACCAGATCGGGGATGTGAAGCTCGGCGGAGAAGAGCGCGCGCCCTTCGGCGTGCGACTCAAAGGTCGCCTCCAATGCTTCACCGAGAGTGTCGAGTGTCAGCTCAGCCGTTATCACTTGGTCTTGCAGCGGCAGGTCATTCACATCCAGGCGGCCCTTGACGGTTGGCTCCGTCTTGGTGCCTTTGGCCTCCAGGCGCGCCTCCAAGGTGGTTGACTCGAGGCGCGGGTCGATGGCGGCCACGAAAGGCAACTCCATGAACCCCATCTTCGGCACCTCGAGGGTCAAGTCGAAGGGGGCCAGGTAGAGGATTTCGATTAGCTCTGCGGCGCCGCTCGCGACGACCTCGACCAGGTTCTCCTCGATCTCGAACCAGAGATTGAGCTTGGGCTGTTCCTGCTCGCGCACGCGAACCCTCACCCGCGAAAGCTTTTCGTCGAGCGCCGCCGCGATGTCGATGCTTTGCAGCGCCGGCCGATTCAGCACGAAGTCGTCCGTGAGGAGCGAGATACTCCCGAGCGGACTTTGCAGTGACCCCTCCAGTTGGAGATGGCCGTTCATTCTCCCAGACAGGGGCGCGCCGCCCACCGTTGATGGCAGGAGAGGTCGCAGCAAGGACAGGTCGAAGCCATCTACCTCGCCCAGCAGCAGGAGCGGCTTGTCGGGGGGAAGATGGAGGCGCAGGGAGCCCGGCGCCAGGGAGAACTCCAGCGGGAGGTCGGCGTTGAGAGTTACGGCGGTCCGGTGCTCATTCGCTCCTTCGCCGGTCCCCCCGACCGCCCACGAGGCGTCGAGCCCCAGCAAGATCCCCTCGTTGCCGATGGAACCGTCGAGCCGGCCCGTCAAATCCGTCGCTTCCCCAACGCGCCCCTCGGAGAGCGCCAACTCAATTTGGGCCCCCGGCGAAGCGAGGGAGCCTGCGAAGTTGATGTGGCCCTCGAGCGCCCCGGCCAGCAATGTGGGGCGTGTGGGATCAGAACCGAGCGCCTCCGCACCGTCCGGGTCGCTCAGCAGCTCAAAGAGCGCTCGCTCCCAGTCGGCAAGCTCGACTCCTGAAAGCTTCACTCGGCCAAAGACCCGGTCCGATTGTGGGTCGTAGTTCATGTCGGCTTCCAGGCGTGATCGTGACAGCGCGCCCATTCCCTGGATTCTGAGGCCGCTCAAGGAGAGAACACCGGCCGGGGTGAGACGGGCGCTGCCCCCCGGCTGGACCACCAGGCCGGATCTCCCGTGCCAAAAGACCAGATGCTCGATTGTGGCGGCCATCGTTGCTTTGCGTGTCGTGGGCACGAGGAACGAGAGCTTGGCGTCGGCGCGCATCGTTTCGCCATGGCTCACGAGGTGGGCGCGGGCCGCTCCGTCCGGGTCCAGGTCGGCGTTCAGCTTCACTTCGGGAATCATCCCGACGGGGAGCCGTAGCTCGGTGGCGCTCATCCGTACGCTGCCGTGCGAGCGCCCCGCCTCCAGAGCGCCCTCGAAGTCGCCGGCCGCGCGAGTGATCGCCAGATCATCGCCTGATTCGAGCGCTCGTAGCTCAAGGGTGCCGTGTAAGTTGAGCGGCCCCCGAGGCACCGGCAACCCGCGGGTGGTGGCGGTGGAGAAGAGCAGCTCGGCGGTGACGCGGTCGAGGGACGAAGCGGGTGCCAGGCGCAGCGCTTGGGCGCCCACCTCCAGCCGCCCTCCAAGGAGGCGTCGCGCCGGTTGCCAGGTGCTCTCCAGTCGGAGATCCACCGAGGCCACCCCCGACCCCTCGCGATCAAGCCGGAGGCCCTCGACTACCATTGGACCCGCGAGCGTAATATCTTTTCCCCGGCGTCCAAGATTCAGAGAGGCGCCGGCATTTCGGGCGCTCATCGGCCCTCGCTTCAGCCCCCGGACCTCCAGTCTCAGCCCGCCGCGCGGTATGATGGCGGCGATGTCGAGTGGGGGGGTGAGTGGCATATTCCGTGGGAGGAGCATGTCCAGCGGCAGGCGCACTCTGTCGGCGCTCACTCCGTCGCGGCGAGGGTCGCCCAAGGCCGCGTGTTCAAGCTCGATCCGCCCATGAAGCCGCCGCCCCAAACCCTCCTCGCGGGTGAGCGTGAGTTGAATGGCGCCACTCTTGACTCGCGCCTCACCGGCCTGGAGATCCCGCGAGGACAGCTGCATCTGGCCTTGCGGTAGACCGCTCCCATCCCACTCGGCCTCGGCCGAGAGGTCGCCGCGCGCGAGGCGCGCCGCCCCCGGTACTCCTAACCCCTCGGTGGTGAGCGAGAGCTTCGCGGTGGCGTGCTGAAGGCCGAAGGGGTCGCTCCCTTCGCCCGCCAGGCGAGCCCTCGCGGTGGCGTTCAGGTCCGTGAGGTACCCCTCGAGCGTCAACTCTTCGACGAAGTTCGACAGTTGCGCGAGCGAGATCGCTCGCCCGGTAACATCCACCTCGACATTCAGCGGGTGGGGCGGCGGCCTCACATCGTCGGCCGTCGCGCGCAGATGAAGTGCCTCCTCTCGTGGGCCGGAGAGCTCGAGGTCGAGAGTTGCCCGCCTGTCCTCGAGGTTCGCACGCAGCGCGATGGTGTGGGCAAGCAGTGGCTGGAGTGCCAGTTCCGCCAAGTCGATCTCAAGGGTCGCTTGCCCTCCGTCAAGCGGGTTCCCTTCGCCTGAGAGCGAGAGAGCGAGAGAGCCCGACAACTCGGGCGACAGCGCCTTGATTATCTTGCCGGGAGCGGCGTTGGGCCAGTCGAGAGCGAGCGTTGCGCGCGGTTCCGGCGCGTCGAGCGTGGCGGAGGCCTCGAGTGTCAGGGTGCCGCCGAGGGTCTCAATCTCGAACAGGGCCTCGGGTCTGCCGAGTGTCCCCCGGAGCATCCCTCGAAGCTCGGCTGGGCCTCGCAGCGGGGCCTCGGGTTCGCCGCCGGTGAGCGTGCCCAGCTCGATCATCGCCGACTCGAGCGCCAGCGCGACTGGCGCGTCCCAATCGGGCGAATCGGACACGAGCGGAACCTGGCTGGAAAGATCCAGGTGGTGGGGTCCGGCCCCGACCTCGAGTGTCGTCAAGGTGAGCTGCTCCGGTGACAGCCGCCCCGAGGTGGTGAGCGAGACGCGGTCATGCTCACCGAGCGCCGCCGCTGCTTGCGGTGGAAGCCCGGAGAGCGCCGCTGCGACAGACAAGTCGTGCCACTCGATGAATGGCTCCGCGCCGGTGCGGGCTCCGATCCGAAGCGAGATCTCGATGTCGCGGAGTCGGAGAAGGTCTTCGTCCGGTGACCACGCGACGGTCCCATTGAGGAGCGCGAACTCTCGTATTTCGAGGTGCCACGGCGGTGGCTCCGCGGTGGGGTCGCCGGGATCCGGGGGCGGCCGTTCCGTGGGCTCGGTCACTGGGGCCAAGGCGCCCAGAACGGCCAAATTGCCGTGTGAATCTTCGAGGTGGAAGCGAGGGTTCGCGAGCGTCACCTTGTTTACAACGATCCGGCGACGCAGAAGCGACGGCAGCGAGTAGTTGATTTCCAGGCGCTCGAAGCCGGCCACCTCCAGCCCGCCGTCGTCGAGCAGCGCCACGTCGCGCAACACCAGGCCGGCAATCAGGTTGCCTTCGATGCGCCCCAGCAGGAGCGTGCCTTGCAGAGTTGGGTTCAGGCGGTCGAGGACGACGTTCGCCACGTGGGATTTGAGCGTGTCGCTTTGCAAGGCAGCTAGCGGGAGGATCACGAGAAAAAGAGGGACTCCGAGGACCGCCGCGATAATCCACCACGCTCGTCGCCACCGTCGCGGTGGGGCGGGGGGCGGCGGATTTCCCTCTCCCGGCGCGGCGGGGAGATTGTGTTCGGGCGGTGAAGCCAAATCAGAAGGCCTGTCCGATGCTCAGGTGCCAGGCAAACCGGCCCGGCACCGGTGGTGTCACCTGGACACCGAAGTCGAAACGGATTGGGCCGAAGGGGGTGTAGTATCGCAACCCCGGACCGACGGCCACGTTTAGCGAATCGAGCGCGAAATCTTCGCGCTCCGACCATATCTCTCCCACATCGGCGAACGCCACCAACCCGAAGTTGGCGGGGAGGTGGAAGCGAACCTCGGTGCTGGCGCCCAGGTGCAGGTTGCCGCCGGGGTAGATCGCCCGCCCGCCACAACGGTCGCCGGTGCCGCTGGTCGCGACGCGTTCACCTGTCGCGGGGTCGACGGTCTCGCACAAGTAGGGTCCCATGCGGCCGGCTCCGAAGCCGCGCATGTCGGATGGCCCTCCGCCGCGGAAGCGCGCCGGCAGAGGTACGTCTTCTCCGTAGAGGTCCACCACCTGGCCGTATTGGATCTTGACCGCGAGCGTCATGAACGACCACGGGCTGTAATAGATTCGCCCGTCGACGGAGAATCTGAGGTAGTTGAAGTCGCTGCCGATGTTTCTGAAAGACTGGGACATGCGAAGCGCCAGGTAGCCGCCGCGGCGCGGGTCATAGATGACGTCGCGCATGTCCAGCTCGACCACTTGCTCCAACTCGTTCAAGAGGTACGCGTCGCGAAATTCGATCCCCAGGGTGTCGGTCATGTCGAGGTTGAGCACCCCTTCAAAGTCGAAATAGTTGTAATAAAGCAAGTTGAAGCCCACCGAGAGGGTCACCAAGTTGAAGAATCGGCGTGACAAAGTCGGGCTACCGCCGACTCGGTGGCTCTTGTAGCCGTCCTCGACATCAAGGGCATACCCGACCCGGGTGCTGAGCTCGATGAACTCTTCAAACAAGCTGGGCTGCCGGAACAAGAGATCGGCACGCGCCCCGAAAGCCCATACCTGGTCGGGGTCGAAGAAGTTCGGTCGAGAGACGAGGGCGGGTCGTCCGGAGATATCGAAGTGGCGCAATCCTGAGAGGAAGTTGCGGTTGAGGTAACCGGAGCGCAGGTAGACCTCACCTTTGGTATTGTCGATGCCGGTCCCGACTCCCACCGAGATCTCGTGGATTGGCATCTCCTGAACCCGGATTCGCACCGGGACACTGTGCGGCCAGTCGATCTCGCGCAGGTTGTCGATGGTCTTCTCCCGACCGGCGAGTTTCTCTTCAAGGGTCGGAGTGAGCGGCTCGGCGCTGACGCCGAAGAAGCTGCGCAGGCCGTAGATGTCGGCCTCGGTATTGTTGAGCGCGGCGCGTGTCAGGGGCTTCCCCGGTTTCATGCGGACACGGCGCATGATGCGTTTGGTGGCCACTCGGCGGTTGCCTTCCACCCGAAGCTCTTCGAGACGCACGAGTGGGCCGGGTACGATGTGGTAGCGCACATAAGCCCGTTGTTCCTCGCGGACCACGATCACGTCGCCCAACACTCGGGCGAAGCGAAAGCCACGCCGCACGAGCTCGTCGCGGATGCGGTTTAGCCCGAGCTGATAGTCACGCTCGCGCCACACATGGCCCACCCGAAGCGGAGCGTAGCGTTGCAGGCGCGCGGTGACTTCCTCGAGCCGTTGCGCGGCCTCTTGGTCGTCCTCTTGGCCGACGAGGCGGAGTGTGTCGGCGAGCGGATCGCCGAATGAGATTTCCTCGACGAGAGTCGGGGGGCCCTCTTCGATTCGGAAGTGGACACGGACCCTGTTGACGTTGAGCTCCTCGACCCAATAGTCGACGACCCGCGCCTGGAAGTAGCCGTTGGCGGCGCCGTAGCTCTCGATGCGGCGGGCATCGGCGGCGAGCTTGGTGCGATCAAGCAATGGTTTGGTGCCGGTCAATTTGAGGTTGTCGGAGTAGGTGGCGATTACATTCGAGATGCCGCGGGAGCTGAGCTGCCGTGTGCCATGGATGCGCACGCCGGTGACTATTTGGCGTCCTTCGGGAGGCTCCAGCTCGCCCAGATGAATGACGCCACAGCCTGCGGTGAGCTGCACGGCAACGATGAGCAGCCAGCCGATTGCTTTTGCCGTGACTGATACTTGTGGGCTCAAGCGTGTCAAATGGTCCTCGGATCGACTTCGGGTGTCTCCCGCCCAGTCCAGTGGGACGATAATCCCTTGCTTACTCGATCCAGACAAGTAAATAGCGGTCCCCTAATTCCCCATCAAACCGAGTACCGAGCGCGTCGAGACGGGGTGAGCTGCAAGGAAACAAGCCGAATTAGGCGGAGGCGTAGCAGCGCTACGTCGAGCACTAATTCGGTGCAGGTGACGCCGCAGATGGCCTCGTAGCGACGCGCGAATGCCGGTGC
>PWKZ01000052.1 GCA_003559575.1 Bradymonadales bacterium
AGACCACCTGGCCGACTTCATTCGACGCAAGGAGCGTGTGGGGTTCGGAGCCGCAGACGGTGGGGTCGAGTGTCGGGACAAACGGCTCCTGCGTGTCCTCCTGCGTGTCCTCCTGCGTGTCATCAAAGCCGCCGTCGCCGCCGGTGTCGCCACTGTCTGGGAACGGAGCCACGATGTCGCCGGGGGGAATGGTTTCGCCGCTGTCGACGGGGGGAGTATTGTCGGGTTCGAGGCGAACGTCGCTCTCACTGTCCGGGGCCGGCGTCACGATGTCGCCGGGAACCGGCAGCGGCGCGCGGCCCCCCCCGCCTTCGCAAGCCAAGGTAAGCCCAAGAAACAAAAAAATGGCGCCGGTTCCACGCATTCCAGTCTCCTCGCAGTGGTCTTATGGGTGCCGGCCGCGGTGTGCTTGCCATCATGGGCCCCGGCGATGCCCTGGCAAAACATAGCATAACGTCGTCGCGTTTGGTAGAAGCAAGCGTCCGTGTTGCCTGCGAGGGACGAGAGACGTTTTTTTCTCGTTGCTCTTCGTGTTGTGGGAGCCCTGGGCCGAGAGCGTCGCCGACGGGACCCATATTCGTGGCGCATCCCGCGGGGCGTCGCCGTGGGTGAGCCTTCGCGCTGGCAGGCCGCGCGGGTTTTTGCGCGAGCGCCCTGTCGTCACTCGGGGCAGGGGGCGCGCGCGACGTCCGGGCATGGATCTCCGCTCAACGTCACCGTCGGATGGGCGGCGTCGAGATCCGTGAGTGTCTCGAGGAAGCCCAAGATCGTCTCGCGCATGACGGGGTTACGTTCGCCGATGAAATGCCCGTCGTAGCTTCCGTCACTTCGGCCGGCGAGACTGCAGACCGTTTTGGTTTCGCCCCCCGCGGTCAAATTGCCTCCAAAGGGGGCGGTTCGCTCTGCGGTAATGGTGGCGAGCGCCAAGTCCTGGACGAAGTCGAACTCCGGGCCGTCGCATTCCGGCGGTCGGCAATCGCCGCGTTCCGGATCTTCCAACAAAGATCCCCCAAGGGCCGCCGCAAAGATGACGCCGGTTCGCCACGGCGAGTAGTTGTCGTCCCAGGCGAACACATTTAGTACGTGGGGGCGAGCGCCTTCCGGGGTTGCGTCGGCGGCGGTCCTGTACAGCGCCGGGTCGGTGGCCTCGAAGTACCACTGGATGAGCGCCAGGACCGGGTGCGACTCGTCCACGTGGACCTCGTGGAACCCCATCCGCAGTCCGGCCCGCGCGTCATAGGGCTCGGTCTTGCCCAGCAGTCCGAACATGAGCCCGCCACCCCCGCCGGTGAACACCGCGCCGCGGAGACGATTCTCCTGTGCCACGAAGAGGCCGCCGGTGGAGGCCCCCTGAGAGTGGCCGAAATAGCTTATTCGGTCGTGATCGAACCGCACGCTCCGGTCGTCGATCTCCCCCTCGAAAGCCGTCGCGAAGCCCACGAGCGCCAGGTTGTCCGCGATCCCCTGGAGCACATTGCCCCTCGCCGCTCGAGGGTTGGCGAAGTTGAAGAACAGGGGCCCGGGATCCCGCCATGACTCCTCCCCCTGGCGTGGGCCGTGCATTGCCCCGTCGAACCCGAGGATGGCGACTCCGCGAGAGGTCAACTCGGCGGCCCATGTGGCAGCGCTCCTGTAGGTCCCGCCCGTTCCATGGCCATAGATGACGAGTGGCCAGCCGTTCGCCGGGACGTCTCCGTCCGGCAACCAGAGCGCAGCGCACACCTCTTCCCATCCTTCGGCGAGCGGTGGGTCGGCCACGGCGCCGCCGGCGCGCGAGTATGGTCTCTCTCCGTCCTGGAACACAGGCATCCGCAGGAGCGCGTGGTATTCCATGGGTTCGTTCGACTGACCGTTCGGATCGGAGGATTGGCATGCGCGGGGATCCCGTCCGCGCTCGAGACCCGGAGTGAGACAGGCGGCGATCCCCTGGTCGCACGCAACCGCCTCCACGAGCTGCGGCGACGGCGTCTCATCTCCCCCGTGAAACAGATCGCGCAGGTCGCGGGTCGGCTGGAGCGGATCGCCGGTGGTAAACACCGTCGCCGCGGCGATGGACGTCGCGGGGCGCCCCTCGTCGCGCAGCCGGGCGCGGAGGGGCGCGAAGGAGTCCCAGGCGGCGCGAAGCTGCGGGTCCTCGGGCTCGCCATGCGCAAACAGCGGCGCGTGAGAGTCGAGCGGCGCGGGGGACTCGCCGGCGTCGCGGTCGGGTTCGAGGGCGCGAATGCCGGTCGTGAGGATGACGGCGTATGTCGTCTCCGGTCGTAATGGCGCGGACCATGAGGGTCGCACTCGCAGCACGTTGGCACACTGGTACTTGTTCCGCTCAGGGATGAACCGCACGTCGAATGCCACGTGATCGCCGGGATCGGCGAGGTTGACAAACAGCACCGTCGGGTCGCCTCCGGGAGCCGAGCCCGTCGTTCGCAGGGTGGTCTCGTCGATGGGCCGGGTGAACCTGAAATAGACCGACGGAGTGAGGGAGAAACCATTCACGTCTTGCTCCAGGGCGCGAATGATCTCATCGACAGGGTCGACGGGTGCGCCCCCGAGGCCGGGACCCGGACGCGGGTGATTGCGCAGATCGGGCCGTCCACGCTGATCGAGCAGAGCGTCGGACGGAAACGGGCCGTCGTAGAAGCGATCCGGGGGATCATCCTCGCGCTGGAGGCGCATGCGGACTCCGAACGGGAGGGACGACTCGTCGGGACACGTCACTCCCGGGAACAGATCCGGATTCAGGAGCAAGCTGCCTGGGACGCAAGTCTCCGAGCGGGGCGAACACACGAGCCCCGCTCGACAATCGGCGGTGGCACCGCACGGGGTGTCCAGATCCCCGCCGGTGAGCGCGCCCCGTAGACAGACCCCGGTCATGCCCTCCAGGATGCACGATGAGCCCTTCGCGCAGTCCGCGGCGGTGGCGCAAGTGGCGCCCTCCGCCCCGGTACCGGCGCACACGCAGAACCCAAGCTCGTCGCAGTTCAAGCCGTTGGCGCAACGTGCGGTGACGCCGGCGCACTCGGCGCTCAAGAGGCACCTCTCGCCCAGCCGTCGATCTCCGGCGGGACCGCACCGGCCGCCGGTGCATACGAGCCCGAAGCGACAGCCTTCGTCGGAGGTACATGCCTCGTCCAGACCGGCGCCCGGGAACATCGTCACCTCGAGATCCGCGCCCAGGGTGTCGGTCAGGTGGGCGATTGTGTCCGGAACACCGGGCCCGCTGTCGTCGAACCACTCCGCGCAACCCGCCACAGTCCCCAGGAGCAAGAGCGCCGCGAGCGCCCTCCCACGTTGCAATTTCATCACCCATCACTCCTGAGCCCGGACACGGTCTAAAGCCGCGTCTTGGCAATATCGCGCACGCTGAGCACCAGCTCCGGTTGCAAATCGACTCTTATCCCGCTGCCGGCGACCAGGATGTCGTAAAGCACGTCCTCGGGGAACCACAAGGCGACCTCGAGATCGATCCAGACGGCCTCGCCGGCCAAGAGGTTGCCGATGATGCTCTCCATGACCGGCGAATCCCTGGGGAGATCATAGCGCTGTGGGTCGGCGGAGGCCAAGAGCTGCAGGTCCTCCCACCCAAGCAGCGGCTCCCGGTCCCCGGCGAGAGTGGCCACCGCCATCGAAAACCCCGTGATCCGGTCCGCGACGGAGCGCTCGAGGGGATCCCCGGTGGTATCGGAGAGAGTCTCGTAAGGTTCGATGAGAAGCACCCGGAGACGGAACTGTCTCACCGCCTCGGGCGAGATCGAGACGAGCGTTTTACGGATGGAGGCCGCGCGCTCCTCACTCAATATCTGAGCGCGGATGCTCAGGTCGAGCATCAGGCCGTGGTCCACCTCCTCAGGGCAAAGCCAGTCGCATCGTTCGGTAGCACAGTCGCAGAGGGTCAACGTCGTGGCGTCGGCGTCGATCGCTCCCTCGACGTTCTCCTGTCGCGCCGGTGCGCCGTGGCAGCACCCCCCAAGAAGTCGCATGGCGCCCAGGAGATGCGCCATGGTCACCTCCGGCTTGGTGCCGTAGTCGGAAGGCCCCGGCACCTCGCCGGGGAGGTTGTCGAGCACACCCAGGGAGTCAAGCTCCGGAAGCAACACCTCGAGCTTGACCGGGTGCAGCTTGTGTTTACCGGAGCCGTAGGTGATCTCGAACTGGTCGAGCAGCGCGCACGCCGAGACCCAACCGAACGCGACAATCGAGCCAAGAATCAATAGCTTCTTCATGATTTCTTTATTTCTTGGGCAAAAGTTTTCCGAAGGACCACCCCACATCGATAGCGAAGCTCAGCTGCCACGCATTTACATATTTGTTGGCCCGGTTGAGGTGAAACGGTGTCATGGACTCCAGGGTCAACCCAATGACTCCCGCGATCAGGTAGCGCGTCCGGGCCACGAAGATGTCATACCCACCGCCGCTGAACCACTGCCACAGATCGACGAACCCGCGCGCCGCGCGCCGGTGGTACGTCATGGAGAACTGCCATCCCGCCAGCTTGTTCACCTCGAGGTGCAAGAACATCGAGTTGTCAGGGTAGCGGTCGTTGAACTCGAACCCCACCGCCAGTGTCAAGATGTCGGAGAAGAGGTAGCCCAATTCGAGATAGCCCCCATTGGGGCGTCGGCCCTCGCGGTCGAGCACGGATTGCACCTTGGTGCGGTTGGCGATGTCGCGCGGCGCGCGGCCGGCCTGGGTGAATTGTACTCTCTGCGCTGAATAGACGAGATCGAACCAGCTCGGCTGGTAGTTGGCCTCGTGGTTGCGATATTCGACCCGCGCCACGAGGCCGTGCGTGGCCGGTTCGCCGAGCTTGACGCGCAGAATATTGCCCCATGTGAATCCTGAGGTTTGTACCCCGCGCCGCGGCACGAATGGAGTCGGAGGCGGCGCGGGGCCGAAAGATGGTCCCGGGTAGTCCGGATCGTCGGTCGGCAACGCGGAGAGCAGAAGAGAGTAGTCGAAATAGACGTCATAGGAGAGAGAGTCGCTCTCCACTATCCGAATGCCGGCGTCGGTGCCGTAAGCGACTACCCTCGTGGCGACGTAGCGCGGATGGCCACTCGAAGACAACAGGATTTCAGAGCGCCGCCGGCCGTCGTCGTCTGCGTCGCGCAAATCGAGCCGGTTGCGCAAGGGAGCGTCCAAATCCGCGGCAACTGTCGCCCCAAGCGTGAAGCTGCGAAGATAGAGATTCGCGGGGTCTATCGCGCGCAGTGGGTGGCCTGAGATCCGGCCGGCGACCACCTGGGGGTGGGCCACTGAATCCAGGTACGCCTCGCCCCCCACCCAGTCGCTGAAGCCACGGCCATGAAACGCAACGTGGTTGTGGTTCATCAGTAGCGATCGGGTGTGGCGCCGGACGAGCGCCCCGTGACCGACTGTCGTCTTGCCGAACTGCTCAAGCGCGAGCACGAAGTGGCCGGCGCGATCACCCCACGAGAGGTGCTGGATGAGCTGGAGATACTCGGCCGGCTCGTCCCAGTCCTCGAACCGGAACCGTCCAACGTGGCTGAAGGCATCCTCGCGCCGCGCGCTGACTATCTCGATTCGCAAGGGGATCGCGAAAGTGAAGTCCAACGGGCGCTCGAGGACATCCATGGCGAGGTTGAAACCGGGTGTGATGCTCGCGAATACTTCGCCGCCGAGGAGGTCCGCGCCCACGCGCGCGCCGACCCGGTTATGCCACCCGAGGGACCCCACGGGAAGCGAGTGGGCAGGCTCTGAGAGATCGAGATCGGGCAGCCGCCTTCGTTCTCGGTCGGAGGCCGCCGTGGGAGGGTGGTCGGGGTCGAGGTCGGGCGGGACGCGCGGCTCGCCGGGATCCGGGTCGGGTTCGGTTGTGTCCGGTGGGGCCTGCTGCGACGTGGGCGCGAGCGCGTTGGTAGGAACTGCGAGCGACTCATCACCAGGCAGCGCCGACCGGCCGAGAGTAGGTGTGGGGCCAATGAAGTAGAGCCCCAGAAAAAGGCCGGTCAACATGCGTTGAAGGCAGCTCAACATCCACTCCTTGCTCTGGCGGGCATTCCAGAGAATTGCCGTCGACTTGTTAAGTTTAGCACATGGCTGCCCATCGGGGAAAAGTCCATAATCGTCGGCCCATCCTGGGATTCGCGCGCGGATTGACGCACATCTGATGAAGAAGCGAGGTGTGCCTGAAGCGGCACCCGCGGAGGTTATGGACAGCGCCGGCATTTTTGGTAAACTGGTGCGGTAAAGAACCAACCCGTGCGGGACAAGATAGATGCTGAATTCCTTTCAAGCGAGCTATTCATGGTCTAAAGCCGGCTCGCGCGTCGTTTTGGGGGCACTCCTTTTGCTGGGGGGAGTGAGCTTCGCGGTGATGGGGCTGCGCGCCGACTCCCGCAAGCGAACCCGATTAGAGCAGGATCTCGCGGCGTTGACATTCAGTCTCGACTGGACGGCGTTGCGTTCCCTCACGAGAGAGCCCGCCACGGTCGATGGCGACACGCGCGCGCGGCTAGGTAACTTTCTGATTTGGGCGCGCGACTCCCACCACAGCATCCGCGAAGCGTTTTTTCTCGTGCGCGACGGCCGCGACGATCTCCGCGTGCTGCTCTCGAGCGACCCCGTATGGGAGCAGCGCTCTTCGGTGGATGTCGCGGATGTGTCCAGTGTCGCCAAACTCATGGGTGAGGTACTCGACACAGGCACGGGAGGCGTGGCCGGTCCATTTAGTACTCCCGCGGGCCCGTTGGTGGCCGTGGCGACACCGATCGCCGATCCCTCGGCCGGTGAGATCATGGCGGTGTTCGGCGTTTACCGGCACGCGGGAAACTGGTGGTACAACGTGGCCTCCGCCGTGGCGATACCGGCCGGTTTATTGCTGGCGCTCCTCATCGTCCTGGCCGCGGCGATCTGGGTCAAGCGCAAACCCAGCGAGAAGCCCGTTCTGCGCCTCTTCATCCCTCTCGCGATGATCCTGTTCGTGCTGGCCTTGAGCACGGCGTTGATGCTCCAGGACCATCATCGGCGCGAGCTGGTCGACGAGCTGGCGCGCCGCGCCGACGCCGTGCGAGAAGACTTCGATCGTTTGGTCCGGCTCCAGGAGGAGGGTCTCGCGGGGATGGCGCTCTCCGTGGCGCACACCCACGAGGTCGCCGCGGCGTTGGCGCGGGGCGACGTGCAGGCGCTCCGCTCGATTGCGCAACCGGTCTACGAACAGCTCGCTCACGAGGCGGACTTGACCCACTTTTCGTTTTTGGCGCCGGCTGCTCC
>PWKZ01000169.1 GCA_003559575.1 Bradymonadales bacterium
CTCGAATCATCTCCACACGAGGGGTGTCGCCCCCAAGATAGCTCCCGATCTCCGCCACCCGCAGCTCTCCTCAGCCCGTTTTGCCCCTCCCACGGCGCGCCCGGGGACCCTAACCGTTTCCCGCGCGTTTGACAAACTCAAAACGGGGATTGACACTTTGTCGTGGGACTCGTACAAGCCATATAGGCAGGCGCCAAAGGGGGGCGCATACGCATGACATCTCATCCTGCCGCAAAACCGTTTGGCCTCACCGCGCTTCTGCTCTTTCTCTCAAGCATCACGGTCGGTTGCGCCGACTTCACCCCTCGCGAGAGAGCGCTGCCGGACGTCATGCAGGACACCCACACGCCTGATCTGCCTGATCTGATCGACGCCTTTGATCCGGTCGACGACACCCTCACGGCGGAAGTGGGCCCGACCCCGGAGACGGCTCAGGACGGGGACGGAGAGTTCAACATTGTCGTGGTCGACCCGGCGCAAGACGAGCCGATGGTCTTGATGGACCGTCTTGGGTTACAGCTCACTTTCACCGTCAACCCGGAGTTCCTGGGAGCCCGGAGTTATCAATGGATGCTAAATGGCAAAGTGCTGCCGAGTGAGTTCGGCGCTGCACTGGAGATTGAGATCCAGGATCTCCCAATCGGCACCACCAATAGGGTGACGGCGGTCGTGGTCACCGCCGATAACTGGGCTCACTCCGGCGCCATTTCGTTTATCGTCTCGCTCGTTGAATAGAGCTGAGGATAGAGGATCTTATTTTCTGCCATGAATCACACGAGGGGAAGCGAAATGAGCAGGCAATTTTTAAGAGTCGCCACGGTAACCATCACGCTCCTGGCCCTAACCATGCTTGCGGCCGGGTGCGCCGAGCAACACAAACATCCCGGTACCGGACGACTGAGCGTCGAATTGGGGATCGGGGCAGCGAAAACAATCTGGCCCGGCGGATGGGTGGACTCCATTGGAGACTTTCGCGTGGCCGTGTTCGCGGAAACCGCCGATCCGCGCGAAGATCAACCTCTTTACGATGTCACGCTCTCCCCCGAAGACTTTGGCGAGCCTGTGACCTTCCATGAGGTGGTAGAGGGCAGTTACCAGGTGTTTGTCGTAGGCCACTGCGGCACATCCGAGTACTGCCGGGCCGATGACATGATCGCGCTCGGACAAGCCGACGACCTCGTGGTGGTACTCCCCGACCAGACCGTCACCGCTTCTATCGTGGTCGGTCCATTCCTTTCAGGGGTCGACACCGGCGAGATCGAGGTGACCCTCTCATGGCCTAACGTTGAAGAGATCGAGGTTTCGCGCGTGGAAGTGTTCCAGCGTGGCCTCGCCGAGTCCTGGCCTCCGGTCCCCACCGAGGTTTTCGAGGGCGCCGACCTGACCGGCCAGTCAGTCCTCTTCGCTGATGGAGCGGCGGTCTCGGGCTCCCATATGCTTCGCTTCCTGCTTTACACCGCCGATAATCATCTGACATCTTCCGCCATCGAGGTGGTCAACGTTTATTCCAACTACATGACCGCAGGCGCCATAGTCCTCACGGAAGACGATTTCACCTTTCTCGAGCCGGTCGACGGCTACGATCTGAACCTCACAATCTACGGCCACGACACGAACGGGGAGACCTTGTATATCGCGTATGGCGGCAACGGGTGGGATCTCGACGCCGCCCCCGAATGGTTCCTGGACCCCTCCTTGGCGCCCGAGTGGTCCATCAACATCCCGGAGGCGAGCAATGAAGATGGGCTGCTGGAGTTCACTATTCTGTTCGAGGAGCGAGAATTCACCGCGTGCATGACATTCTCTACCTGGGATCTCATCAACGCGACGGTCAGCGGCAGCGGTGCTCTCGCGGATTGTATCATCACAGTCGATTGCACGGGGGTCGAGGGGCTCCTCTCGATTGACGTACTCATGGATGTCGACGAGGAGGAGATCACGGCCGAGTGCGTCGTGCCCCCCGGGAAAGGGTCGCTGGAGGTCAATATGAGCCTCCTCGACCCCACCGCCGAGATTGCGGAGCCGCTCGCGATCGAGTGCGTGATGGATGAGGGGCTGTTACTCTGCGAGGCCACCCACGGCGGCGTTTTCGTTGATCCGGAGTACGCGTGGTATCTCAACGGCGCGCGGCTGGCCGAGGTGGACGGGGATTCCGCCTCTTTCTCGGCGGCGGATCTAATCCCTGGTGATCGTCTCGCGCTGGTCGTGCGAGAACACAATTTTGCAGAGAGCGCCCAGTTGACCGTGACTTCCGAGCTGCTGGGGCTTTGATCAAAGGTAGGCGGGGTCGCTGTAGACTCCGAACTCCTCGCGGAAACAGTCGCTCAACTCCCCGACAGTAACTTTGGCCTTGACCGCCTGCAGGACCGCCGCCATCAGGTTGTCTTTGTGGCTGTCGCCACTTAGCGCCGCCTTGCGCACCTGGTCCAGGGCTCGGGCGGCGGCGTCGGGATCGCGCCGCCGCCGGAGATCGGCGATGCGCTCCTTTTGGATCCGCTCCACCTCGGGATCGATGCGCAAGAGCGGAATCCGGGCCTTATCCGCCTCTTGGTGGACATTGACTCCCACTATCCGCTGCTCACCCTCCTCCACTTGACGCTGGAATCGGTACGCGCTCTCGGCGATTTCCATCTGCGGGTAGCCCGCTTCAATGGCCGCCACGATACCGCCCATCTCGTCGATCCGGTGGATATACGCGAGGGCCTCCTCTTCAATCCGGTCGGTCATAGATTCGATGAACCACGAGCCCCCAAGTGGATCGATCGTGTTGGTGACACCGGTCTCCTCGGCGATTAGCTGTTGAGTCCGGAGCGCAAGGGAGGCGGCCGCCTCGGTCGGGAGCGCATAGGTCTCGTCGAGGGAGTTGGTGTGCAACGACTGAGTGCCGCCCAACACCGCCGCGAGCGCCTGGAGAGCTGTGCGCACCACGTTGTTGTAGGGTTGCTGGGCCGTGAGCGAGACTCCGGCCGTCTGGCAGTGGGTGCGCAGCAGCATGGCGCGTGGGTTCTTGGCCCCAAAGCGCTCCTTCATGGTGCGCGCCCAAATGCGGCGTGCCGCCCTGAGTTTGGCTATCTCCTCAAAGAAGTCGTTGTGGACGTCGAAGAAGAAGCTCAATCGTGGTCCGAAGCGGTCCACATCCAGGCCCGCCTCGATCCCCGCCTGCACATAGCCGATTCCGTCGGCCAGGGTGAAGGCCAACTCCTGGACCGCGGAGGCCCCCGCCTCACGGATGTGGTAGCCACTGATCGAGATCGGATGCCACAGCGGCATTCGTTCGGTGCAAAACACCATCATGTCGCGAATGATTCTCATGGATGGGTTCGGCGGACAGATCCACTCCTTTTGGGCGATGAACTCCTTCAGAATGTCGTTCTGGGTTGTGCCCCGTAGCTTGTCGAGCTTGTAGCCCTGGCGCTCCGCCACCGCCGCATACATGCACAAAAGGACTATCGCGGGGGCGTTGATGGTCATGGAGGTGCTCACCTCGCCGAGCGGGATGCCGTCGAACAGGCGCTCCATGTCCTCCACGCTGGCGACCGCGACTCCCTCTTTGCCCACCTCCCCCATCGACATCGCGTGGTCGGGGTCGTAGCCCATCAGGGTCGGCATGTCGAATGCGGTCGAGAGGCCTGTCTGGCCGGCCTCCAACAAGTACTTGAATCGCGCGTTGGTGTCCTCCGGGGATCCAAACCCGGCGAACATTCTCATGGTCCACAGCCGGCCACGATACATCGACGGGTATACGCCGCGCGTAAAAGGGTACTCTCCGGGCAAGCCCAAACTCTCGAAATACTTCTCGTCGGGCTGCTCGGGGGCGTACAAAGGATCCACATCGAGCCATGAGAGAGTCTGGTGGTGCGCCTTGCGTTGCGACGCGCCCCTAAGCTCCGCTTGCCAGCGCTCCAGTCGCTCCTTGCCGTTCATGTCTGAGACTCCTCACTCGCTTTGAGGCGGCCCGGCGTTCCGCCGTGGCGCCACGATTTCGGCTTGGTCGAGGCCCATTTTGTCAAATGACGCCATGCTGTTTGCCGACTTTGACAAAAGCCGCGATGGCGCGGTCAAGGTGCTCACGCGTGTGGGCCGCGCTCACCTGCACACGGATTCGCGCCTTGTTTTGCGGCACCACCGGGTAGGAGAAGCCGATCACGTAGATTCCCTCGGAGAGCATGTCTCGTGCCATGTTCGCGGCGAGCTGCGCGTCGCCCAGCATGATCGGTACAATCGGATGCACTCCCGGCCGGATGGAAAAACCGCGGGTCGTCATTTCTTCTCTGAAGTAGCGCGTGTTGGCTTCAAGTGTGTCGCGCCGCTCGGTGGAGGTCGCCAGAAGATCGAGGACCTTCATGGCGGCGCCGGCGATTGGAGGGGGCAGTGTGTTGGAGAACAAATAGGGCCGCGACCGGTTGCGCAAAAGCTCGACTATTTCGGTCCTCGCGCTGGTGAAGCCACCCGACGCGCCACCGAGCGCCTTGCCGAGCGTGCTGGTGATGATATCAATGCGGTCCATCACCCCACAGTGTTCATGAGTCCCTCGGCCGGTTCGTCCGACGAAGCCGGTGGAGTGGGAGTCATCGACCATCACGAGCGCGTCATACTGATCGGCCAGATCACAGATCTTGTCGAGAGGCGCGATGTTACCGTCCATCGAGAAGACACCGTCGGTCGCGATTACGCGGAAGCGGGCGTCGGCGGCCTCTTTGAGCTTGGCCTCGAGATCGGCCATGTCGGCGTTGCGGTAGCGATAGCGCCGCGCCTTGGACAACCGGACGCCGTCGATGATCGAGGCGTGGTTGAGTTCGTCACTAATAATGGCGTCTTCGGCCTTGAACAGCGTCTCGAACAGGCCCCCATTGGCATCGAAACATGAGGAGTAGAGGATCGTGTCTTCCATGCCGAGAAAGTCGGACACTTTGCGCTCGAGCTGCTTGTGGATCTCTTGGGTGCCACAAATGAACCGGACCGAACTCAGCCCGTAGCCCCAACGATCAAGCGCCTCGTGGCAAGCCGCCAGGAGGTCGGGATGACTCGAGAGGCCAAGATAGTTATTGGCGCAAAAGTTTATCACCCGCTCGCTGCCGACCTCGATATCGGCTCCCTGGGGTGACGTAATCACCCGCTCATCCTTCGACAACCCGGCCGCACTGATCTCTTTTAGCTCTTGCTGTAAGAACCCTTTCATTTTGCCGTACATTTGAGACTCCATAAGACAAATCTGGTGGCTCGTTCAAGGAATCAGGACAACTTTGCCGGAAACTTTGGGTCGCCGGACCATCAGCTCGAAGCCTTCGGCGAACTCGGACAGCGGCAGCTTGTGGGTGATTATCGGGCTGATATCCAACCTACCGGAGGCCAGCAGGTTACGCACCTCAAACCAGGTGTCGAACATCAGACGTCCATTGATCCCATAAACCGTCACCCCTTTGAAGACGATTCCATCGTTGAGATCGATTGAGACCCGGCCGCCGGCCACTCCGAAGGCCGAAAATCGGCCCCCCTTGCGCACCATCTTGAAGCCGAGATCGATGGCCCGCTGGGTGCCGGCCATATCCAACACCACATCGACGCCAAGCCCGTCGGTTTCAGAGAGAAGCGTCCCTTCGATGTCATCGCGGTTGTCGTCGAGGGTTTGTGTCGCCCCGACCTTTCGCGCGATCTCCATCCTCACCGGGTGCCGCCCGACCAGGAAAGTCTTGCTCGCTCCCGCCACATGGGCGACAGCCGCCGCGAACAGGCCAGTTGGGCCGTCACCGAAGATGAGTACGCTCTTGCCCACCACGGGTTCCACCAGGGTGCAGTAAACTGCGTTCCCGAGAGGCTCCTGAACGGCCGCGAGCTCCGGGGCGACCGACGGGTCGTTTTTCCAGGCGACGATCTCGGGCACCACCGCGTATTCGGCGAAACAGCCGTCACAGTCGACGCCCAATATCTTTAGATTATTACAGATATGCATCTGACCGGTCAGGCACTGTTTGCACGCCCGGCACGGGATGTGAGTCTCGGCCGAGATGAAATCGCCCACCTTGATCCGCCTCACTTCGGAGCCGACCTCGACCACTTCACCGGCGAACTCGTGGCCGAGGATCTGCGGTAGGTCGCGAATCCGCCCGGCGGCCCATGAGTTCCAGCCGTAAATATGGACGTCGGTGCCACAGATCGAGGTCGCTTTGACGCGCACCAGGACTTCATCGGCACCCGGTCGCGGTATCGACCGTGTCACCAGCTCCGCCCCCGCCTCAGCGGCGCTCTTTACAACCGCCTGCATCAGTTCGCCCATTGCCCCTCCGCCGCGCCTCAAGGCGCATGAGTAGTCACCCCATTTACCACCACCGGTCTCTATCACGGCCCCCCCCCCGTTTCAAGCACACCCCTCGACGCCTCAGGATGCGTCACGAACGATAACGACTACGATCACGAATAGGCGGTATTGCGGGTTTGATGAGGAGTTCACGTCCGGTCTATACTTCTCTCGTCCCCCCGGGCGGCCTCTTGGCCCCGCCCGGCGCGACTCGATGATTGATGGTAGGGCCAAGGTGGGAGGACGACTTGCTGCATCAGCGACCGCAACCTAGTGGAGCCCCTTCCCCACTTGTCGGTGCCCGAAGACCGCTCGCTTTGACTTCGCGCGTCCCCGCGGGAAGAGAGAGGGGCGCCACGCCCCGCCGGACCTGGGTGCTCTTGCCGGCCTTGGCGGCCCTCTTGATTGCGGCTCCGGCATCGTCCGCCGATGATGACCTGGGCGAGAGACTCGGGCTACGGGTGCGCGCCGCGGCCGAGCACGGCCGCAGTCGCCCCGCGATTTTACTTACTCCCGCTCTGCCGATCGCAACCCTGGTGATCGAACTCGAGCGCTCGGGCGGAACCTCAGAGACTCTCCGCGGCCGCGATCTGCGCCCCGGTCGAGAGCATGGCTTTGAATTTGACCAACCGCTCGGTGAGCACAGCTTTGAAGCCACGGCGCGAGGTACTTTCGCGGGGGGCGAGCGTTTCGAGCTACCCTTCGCGTTCGACTCCATCAGCTTCAAACCACTCAAACTCGATCTCCGCAAAGAGGATGTCTGTCTCGACGAGCGGCGCATCACGATTCGCCTCAACCGTGAGGTGGAGCGAATCGAATACGTCGTCACGGCCGACGGCGGCAAAGTGGTGGCGCGCGGCCAGGAGCCGCCAAGCGCGCCTCCGGGGCGCCCGATGACCATAACTTGGGAGGGCGGCGGGGAGGTAACGGAGCGGATCTCGCTCAAGGCCCGCGACAGCCACGGCTTCTGGGTCGGCGTTGAGGTGACACCGTTTTCAGTATTCATTCCTCACGACGAGGTGGAGTTCGAGACCGGTAAGTGGTCGATCCGTCCGAGCGAAACTCCCAAGCTTCAAGATACTCTGCGTCAGATCCGCGAGGCGCTGGCCTTGCACGGACGGGAGCTCGACTTGCAGCTCTATATTGCCGGATACACCGACACGGTGGGTAGCCGCAGCTCGAATCAGATATTGAGCGAGCGGCGCGCGCGCGCGATCGCGGGCTGGTTTCGGGCCCAAGGTGTTGGAGTTCCAGTCTATTATCAGGGCTTCGGCCAGGATGTGTTGGCAGTCGCGACCCCAGACCAGACGGCCGAGAAGCGCAACCGCCGCGCGCTTTATGTGCTGAGCGCCGGCCCCCCATCGCAGAGCCCCGCGATCCCACGCGATGCCTGGAAGAGCCTCCCATAATCGTCGGCTCATCCCGGGATTCGCGCGCGGATTCACGCACATCTGCGGCGTCACCTGCACCGAATTAGTGCTCGACGTAGGCGCTGCGTTGGCCTCCGCCTAATTCGGTTTGCTTCCTTGCACATGCACGCGCCTCCACACGCTCGCTCCTCAGAACGAACCGACGATTATGGGTGTAGTCTCTCTGGACCGCGGGTTGCGATGGGACTATCATGTTCGGGAGATCACCCCGGAGTATATACCGGGCAGTGGCGGATCTCGCGGGAGGTTACTTTGCGCCTCGACTACAGCCGATTTCTCTTGCTCCTCGTGTTTTTGCCGGCGCCATCCCTCGTTGCGTGCGACCCCGTCCCTGTCTGGCCCGAGGGAGATCGCCGCGCCGACCTCGTGCTGTCCCTGGCCAACCTGATTGACGGCGAGGACTCCGGCGAAAACCACCTCGGCGAGATCCGTGGCCTGCGCGTTCGGCTCGACGCCGGCCATGAGACGGACGACCCGAGGGCGCCGGTCTACGATAGCGGTTGTTCGGAGTACAGTGGTGATCGCCTTCGGATCTCCTCGCTCGAGATTCGTGACGACTACCGCATCAGGATCGACCTGTTTAAAGATCCCGCCTGCGAGGAGCTTGCATTCCGTGGTGTCCGCGGGGGAATGAAGGTCTCCGAAAAACGCGACGAGGGCGCCCCCTACTTGATCGCAATGCTGGCGACGAACGCGTTCACCGGTTTACCCGGGGTGGCCGGAGAGCACTATCCGCTCAACTCGGTCCGGCGCCGGGCGTTCCACACAGCCACCGCCATCGGCGATGGCCGGCTAGTACTGCTCGGTGGAGCCGAGGGGGTCCGCTCGTCCGATTTCATCGGTGGCGAGGGAGCCCCCGAGATCTTCGACACCCGGACAATGCTCTTCTCGCGGAGCACGCGCCATGAGTTGGCGTCGCGGCGGCTCATGGCGCATGCCACGGCCTGGCTGCCCGGCGGCCTCCTCGCGGTCGGCGGTGGCGTCCAGGCCTTTCGCCTGGGGAAGGACACCGCCGGACGAGTCGAGCTGCAAATCCCAAGTGAGATCTGCTACGGCGACAGTTGCGACACCGTCAATTACATCCTCGATTTCAGCTTCCTGGATCTCCATGAACACATTGAGCTCGAGTACCCACTCGCGTCGGCGCGCGTCTTCCCTACCCTCGATGTCGTCCGCCTTTCGGCCGGCGACACGCTCATCCTGGTCGGTGGGGAACCAGGCGTCTTTGACACCGCGGCGGGTTCTGCTTTCGCATGCTCCGTGGTCGAGGGCCTCGCGCCGAAATGCGATCCGCTGCCTCTCGCATACTCCCGCGCCGGGCACACTTCGGCCTGCATTCGCCGCACCGCCGATGGTGCCTGTACCTCCCTGGCGCTGCTTGGGGGAGTGGAGCCGGGCCACCGGCTTGTCGAGTGGATAGCTCTTGGCCAGCAGACCGCTCATGACCATTTCATCGCGGCGGTGGTCGATAACTCACGACTCGACTCCTCGCTCTTGTTGCCGCGCGCGGTGGGGCACGACGGACACATCTTCATGACCGGCGGCGCGCTTGGACGTATCCCCACCGCAGAGAGGCGCGCAGGCCCGGCCGCCATCACACTCTCGGAGGCCGGCACCGGATTTTTTAGATTTCTCGACATGGACCAGGAGCTTGGCCCTGACGCGGGTGAGCTTTTGTTTCATACCGTCACTCTCCTCGCCGACGATCGCGTCCTTTTGGCCGGCGGTGTAGGCCCCGACAATGACTCTCGCGACGAAGCATTCGTCCTCCGCCACGAGGGCTCCACCTACGTCGTGGATCAATCACTGCGCCTCAAACAGGCCCGCTTCGGCCACACCGCGACCCGAGTGGAAGGCGGTCCACTCGACGGCGCGGTCGTGATCTTCGGCGGCGTCGATTTCGACGCCGAGGGACGGCCCCACATGGTTGAGACCGCCGAAATCTTTCTGCCCGAATAATGCCATAATCGTCGTTCCCTCCAGGGAAACGCGGACGGATTCACGCACATCTTTCTGCCCGAATAATGCCATCGTCGTTCCATCCAGGTATTCGCGCGCGGATTCACGCACATCCGCGGCCTCACCTGCAGACGAATTAGTGCTCGACGTAGGCGCTGCGTTGGCCTGCGCCCAAGAACGGCTTGTTTCCTCGCACATGCACGCACCTCCACTTAGCGGGTCTCCTCAGAACGAACCGACGATTATGGGGAACGCCCGGGCGCTTGACCTTTCCGGATCATCTCGTGCTAGAATCCGCGCGCCGCTGGCAATGTCCACGCGGACGACGATTATGATTCGAGAGGAGGTTCCCCACCATGTCGCAACAGGACCCCGGAGGGTCGACTGTGCCCTCCCACAACTCTCCGACACTGTTGATCGGTCTGGGTGGGCTCGGCCGAGAGGTCATTTTTCGCACACGCCGACGCCTGTACGAACGCTACCGTCGCACCGAGCTTCCTTTTGTCGATTACCTCTGGTTGGACGAGGACATCTCAACCGACCCGATCCCTGAATTGCCCACTCGCATCGCCGGCAAAGTGGCGCTGCCGGTGGAGCGAAGGGTGTCATTGGCGCTCGATCCACCGGATGCGCTCGAGTTCACACGACGGCAAGCCGATTCCGGTCATGAAGAGTACGCCTCCTTCGCCGAGATTTTGAAGCGCAGTCCCTCGTTCCCGCGCTCGAGACTTTTGGGTAGGTTGGCGCTGGAGCACAAGTCGGGCGAAGCCACCCAGAAACTGCGCGCCGCGCTTGCCGCCATCTCGTCCGACACCGCGCGAGAATCATCTCGAGCGCTCGGCTTCGAAGTCGCCACCGACAGCGCGCCGCAGGTGATTCTCATCTGCAGCCTTGCCGGCGGGATCGGCTCGGGCGCACTATTGGCGATGGCGCAGATCGTTCGCCGCGAGTGTCCCGACGCTCACGTGCGAGGGATCCTGTTCTTGTCCGGCCTCTTCATGGCGCACGACGTCCGCCGCCGCCGGATTGCCATGTCCAACGGCTACGCCGCATGCCGCGAACTAACGGCCGATCAAGAGCGCGCCGAGCGGCCGCTCGTCGATCTGCTCTACTTGATCGACCGCGAGAACGCAGCCGGAAGCCGCCCCATCGATCCGCTCGAACCGCTGGAGATGGTCGCGGAAACTCTGACCCTGGAGTTCTCGCGCTCCGAGATGGCGGCCGCGCTGCGGCGGGAACGTTATCGACTACCTCGAGCGCGCGGGTTCAGATCCTTCGGGCTTGCAGGAGTGGCTCCCGGCGGCGGGCGGTTGCGGAGTGCCGCCGCGTACCTCTTGGGCGCCGAATTGCTGGACTTCTTCGCCGCTCCTGAAGCGCGCCCGGCACCGAGCGATTGCGGCTTTGAAGGCCCCTGGCCGACAGAGAAAATTTCTGCCGCGGCACGCGACATTCGGGAAGAATTCGAGACCTACGACATTCCTCCGGTGGAGGAGCGAAATGAAGAGATCTCGACCGCATATGACCTGCGAAAGCTGCTCTACGAGCATTTGCGCACCGAACTCAATCTCCCTGCCTCGGCACAGACAATCAAGGTAATCGAGGAGCTGGCCACGCGGCTGCCCCGCTTTATCGCCACTGCGCCGGTTGCCGGCGCGGAGCCCAGCGACCCCGTCGAGTTGTTTTTGGATCGTTTGGAGCAGTTCTGCCTCAACGCCTGCAGCCACCTGGATCGCCGTGTCGTGGAATCGGGACCGATAGTCGACCACGCCACGCTGGCGCGAATGCTCGAATCCTTATGCGCGTGGTCCGAGCCGTGGGCGCCGATTGCGCCCCCGCTCCAGAAGGGCGAGGAACGCTCACTGGTGGGCGGGGGCCTGCCGCGCGAGGTCCCGATGTTGCTCTCTCTGGACGCTCCGCTCTTCGCCCACCACCCCGGCAGCATCTCTTTGTACCGTGAGTCGGCGAGCCTCCCCCCTTCACGCTACAACACTTTCGCCGCATGTCGGCGTGAATATCTCGAGTTCTCCGCCGAAGAGCCCGCGAGCTCGGCTCACCGACACACCGTCGCGCGTCCCGATGACCTCCCTGACCCGCTCGTCGAGGCGCCCCGGGACTCCGCGGACACTCCGGCTACGTAACACGCCAACCGCAAGGAGACCCTCCAACGGCAGAAGATCGCCTCGCCGGGCGGTGAGGCCTTTGCAAGGGACTGTATGCCATGGCCCGGACTGATTACACTGAAAAAGATATCAAGGTGCTCGAGGGTCTGGCCGCGGTCCGCCGCCGCCCCGGGATGTACATCGGCTCCACCGGCTCACGCGGGCTGCATCATCTCGTCTACGAGATCGTGGACAACTCGGTGGATGAAGCCCTCGCCGGGTACTGCAGCCGAATCGATGTTCGCCTCGATCCCGGCGAAGTAGTGACGATCAAGGATGATGGCCGCGGCATCCCCACCGGGACGCATGAAAGCGGCATCCCCACCACGGAAGTGATCTTCACCAAACTACACGCCGGCGGCAAATTCGACTCAGAGAGCTACAAAGTCTCCGGCGGGCTACATGGCGTCGGAGCGTCGGTGGTCAACGCGCTGTCGGATTTCTTCGAGGTCGAGAGCCGACGCGACTCGGTCATCCATCGCCAGCGATTCGAACGCGGGGATGAAACGATTGGGCCCCTCGAACGGCTGGGCCCCACCTCAACCTGCGGGACGACTATCCGTTTTCACCCCGACCCATTGATCTTCAAGACGATCCACTTCGACAGAACGCTTATCGCGCGGCGTCTGCAGGAGCTCGCATACCTGAGTGCCGGCGTCAAGATGACCCTCACCGACGCCCGCGAGACGCCGCAGTGGCGCGAAGCGTGGTGTTATGAAGGGGGGATCGTGGCATTCACCGAATACATGAACGAAGGCCGCGTGCCCGTGCACGAGCCGCTCTTCTTCCAGGACGCCGAGTCGGGGATCGAGGTCGCGTGTGCGCTACAGTACCACGACGGCTACAACGAGTCCCTGATGAGCTTCGTCAACTGCATCCACACCGCCGAGGGCGGTCAGCACGAGACCGGTTTCCGCAGCGCTCACACCCGCGTGATGAACGAGTATGCGCGACGCTACGGCATCTGGAAGCGCAAGGAGAACCTCTCTGGTGAGGATCTGCGCGAGGGGATGACGGCGGTCTTGAGCCTACGCATGCCGGAGACCGAGTTCGAGGGACAGACCAAGACGCGGCTCGGGAACCCCGAGGCCCGAACCGTGGTGGACGGCGTCGTCACGCGCCGCCTGTCGGCTTATCTGGAAGAGAACCCCGACGAGGCCCGCAAGATCATTGACAAGGCCTGCCGTGCGATGCAGGCCCGTTCTGCCGCCCGGCGGGCCCGTGAAGCGTCCCGGAAGGGCAAGGAGAACACCGGCCGATCATCGCTCGGCGGCAAGCTCACGCGTTGTTCGAGCCGGAAAACCGAGGAGACGGAGCTGATAATCGTCGAGGGCGACTCGGCCGGGGGCTCGGCCAAGAAAGCCCGAGACCGCCGGGTTCAGGCGATTTTGCCGCTCAGAGGTAAACCGCTCAACACCGAGCGCGCACCGCTGACCAAGGTCCTGCAAAATCGAGAGATGTTGACCATCATCCAAGCCCTCGGCGCCGGAGTTGGGGCCGACTTCAATCTCGATGAGACCCGCTACGGGAAAGTGGTCATCCTCGCGGACGCCGATGACGACGGCGCGCATATCCGCTGCCTCTTGCTCACATTTCTCTATCGCCACATGCGCCCCCTCATCAATGCGGGGAGGGTGTTTATCGCCCAACCGCCGTTATTCAAGGTCGAGCGCGGCGGCAAACGTCGCGCCACCGTCTATGCCTGGAATCATGAGGAGCTTGCCGCGGCGTTATCCAAGCTCGGCAAGGGCGCGACCATCCAACGGTTCAAGGGGTTGGGTGAGATGGCCCCAGGGCAGCTGTGGGAAACGACCCTCGATCCCGCGACCCGAACCCTCCTTCGAGTCCAAATCGAAGACGCCGCGGCGATCGAGCATCAGGTCAGCGTCCTGATGGGCGACAGCGCCTCGCTCCGCCGTGAATGGTTGAGTAAAAACGTCTCGTTTGGGGTCGATCCCCTCGGGGATGCGACCGAGCTGGCACGCAATCCCGAATGATTCCAGACCGCCACCGCGGAGATTGATCGATGAGTAAAGCACAAAACGACGTGCACGACGCCATACTCGACATCGGGCTCGATCAGGAGCTTGGGATCTCCTATGGGCGTTATGCCCAGACCATCATCCTGGACCGAGCCATCCCCGATGTCCGCGACGGGCTCAAGCCCGTTCAGCGCCGTATCCTGTATGCCATGTTCAACGGGCGCAACATGCCTGACAAGCCCTATCGCAAGAGCGCCAAGACCATCGGCGATGTGATGGGCAACTACCACCCCCACGGCGACCAGAGCATCTATGAGGCGCTCGTTCGGTTGTCGCAACCGTGGAAGATGCGGCAACCGCTGGTGGATGGGCACGGCAATTTCGGCTCTATCGACGATGATCCGCCGGCCGCGATGCGTTATACGGAGGCCCGGTTGGCCCCCGCTTCGTTGGAGCTCCTGGCGGAGATCGAGAACGACACCGTCCCCTGGCGATTGAATTTCGATGAGTCGACCACCGAGCCCGAGGTGTTGCCGGCCGCGTATCCCAACCTTCTGGCCAACGGCGCCTCGGGGGTCTCCACCGGCTTCGCCACCGAGATCCCGCCGCACAACCTGAGCGAGGTGTGCGAAGCGGTTTGCCTCCGCATCGATCACCCCCAATCCGGTGTCGATGAGCTTTTGGACGTGATGCCGGGGCCGGACTTTCCCACCGGCGGCATCGTCCTCGGACGCGACGGAATCCGCGAAGCCTATGAAACGGGGCGCGGCCGAGTGAAGATCCGCGCCCGCCACACAATGGAGCGTGGCGAGGGGGGACGTCCGCTGTTTGTGGTTCACGAGCTTCCCTACGGAGTGGTGAAAGCCAACCTGGTGCGGGAGCTCGACCAGCTCCGGCAAAATCGCGCCGTCCAAGGCCTGGTCGACGTCCGCGATGAGAGCGACCGGGAAGGCCTCCGGCTCATCATCGAGGTCCAACGCGGAGCCGACGAGGAGGGGATCTGGAACTATTTGCTGCGCAAGACCTCCCTTCAGGTCTATTTCCATTTCAACATGGTGGCGATTCACGAGCACCGCCCCTTCGAGTCGGGCGTGATAGGGCTCCTGGACGCTTATCTCGACCATCGACGTAAGGTGCTGCGGCAGAGCGCGACCTTCAAATTGAAAAAGACGATGGAGCGTCTCCATCTCGTCGAGGGTCTTATCCGCGCGGTGGATGTGCTCGATGAGGTCATCGCCACCATACGCGCTTCGGAGGACCGCGCTCGAGCCCACTCCGCGCTGATGGAGCGCTTCGCCTTCACCGACGCCCAGACCGAGGCCATCCTCGACCTCCGTTTGCACCGCTTGACAGGGCTCCAGATCAACGCGCTGCGCGCCGAGTTAGACGAGCTCAACAAAAAGCGGGCGGCTCTCGAGCGCCTCCTCGGCAGCCAAAAGCTGATGGACAAGGAGATAAAGATTGGTCTCAGGGATGTCGCCAAACGTCTCGGGGATGCTCGTCGCACCGAGATCCAAGATGAGACCGGCAATCAGGAGGTCGCGCTGGAGGTGCGCGTCAAGCCTCAACCAACCGTCGTGGTGGTCACCGATCGCGGCTACATCAAGCGCTCCTCGCTGCAGAGCTTCATGGCCGCCGGTGGTTCGCCCGAGTCCGCGGGAGTGCGGGACGGCGACTTCCCCCGGTTCGTTCTCACCACCAACACAATCCACAGGGTGCTGCTGTTCACCGCGCGGGGGGCGGTCTACAGCTTGCCGGCCCACATGATACCGGAGGCACGGTTCACCGATCTGGGCATGGCGTTGGTCAATGTGGTGCCGTTCGAAAAGGACGACCAGTTGGTTGGGGTCGTCGCGCCGGAGAGCTACTCCGAGGAACACGCGCTCGTCTTTCTAACTGAGCGAGGGCAACTGAAACTCACCACTCTGGACCATTTCGATCTACGCCGCTCCGGGGCCTCGGTGGCGACACGACTTTTGGGCAAGGACCGTGTCGCGGCTGTCATCTCCGTGGCGGCTGAATCCGACCTCCTCGTTTTGACCAGGCTGGGGCAGAGCATCCGCTTCCCCCTCGCGCAGGTGAATCCCCAAGGCCGCAACGCCCGGGGCGTCAGAGCCATGGGCGTCGATCCGGGCGATGCCGTGGTGACCGGATTGTCGGTGCCGCCCGCCGCGGAGTTGACTTGCCAGGTGGCGATTTTTACGCAATCCGGTAAAGGGAAACGCACCCCCCTCGAGAGTTATCCCCGACAGCATCGTGGCGGCAAAGGAGTCCGCACAGTCATGGGCCGCGGGAGACAACCACACCTGCTATGCGCCGCGGCCCTCACCTCGAGCGACGAGAATCTGTTTCTGCTGTTCGACAACGAGGGGGTGGCGTGCCGAATCGCGAGCCGCGAGCTTCGTTGCACTCGGCGCGATGGGAACGTCTTCAAGATCTCCGCGCTCGCCGGGAAAAGAGGGCTCAAGGCGGCGCTCCCGGTGGCCCCCGAGGGCAACGGGGCGGAGGGAGACGCCTCCCCGGAGTCGGGTGAAGGTGATGCCGCCCCCGTGCCCACCGAGAATGAAAACACGCCTGCACCACCCGATCAGAGCCCGTCTCCGAGCCACCAACTTACTCTCCTCCCTACCAAGCCGGCCGATGGCGGGGAGGGAGACCCAGATTGACACTCCAAGGGCGTTGTTGCTAGTCTGCCGCCCCGCCGGGCGTCATCGGCGAGGAAACCGAGATTGTTTGCGGAGGAAATATGGGCGCGTTCACCGGGAGCATCACTTATAAACAATATTTCGTCGACGGCGATTTGCCGGACGGCTTTCGCGACCAGTTCGAGACCGCGCTGCGAGAGAACGCCTTCCGCGAGCTCGATCACGGCGAAGAGCGTTCGCTCGGGTGGGTGACGAGTGAAGATCTGCTCGACGCCGACTTTGCGTTACCCAAGTTCTTGTTCGGCCACTTCATGGTGATGGCGTTGCGCGAGGATTGCATCAAAATCCCCCCAACAACCCTCAAGGTCCACATCCAGCAGGAGGAGACGTTGACCCGCCAGCGGCTCAAGCGCGAACGGTTGAGCAAGTTCGAGCGAGACGAGATCCGCGAAGCGGTCCAGAAACGCCTCCTCGGTAAAATGCTGCCGACTATCCGGGCATATGATGTCGTCTGGAACCTCGAGACCCGCGCCGTGTGGTTTTGGACTCACAACCGCGCGCTCGCAGAGACTTTCGAGGATCTCTTCGAACGGACTTTCGGACTTCGGCTCGTTCCGTACAACACCTATTGCGCGCTGCAATTTGCCGGACTGCCCGAGCGCGATATGGAGCGAGCGCTGGAGCTCGAACCAGCCGATCTCATCACCGGATCCTGAACCGGCCGGCGCGGTCGAGACGCCCTCGAGTCGGTTTGCCGGCGCGAGTGAACGCTTGAAGAGATAGAGGCCGGGTCGCCTTTTTGAGACAAGGAGCTTCAAAATGGATCTCGTGGATCGCATCAACAACACCCGTTTTCTCGGCAAAGAGTTTCTCACCTGGCTGTGGTTCAAGAGTGACACCAACGAGGGGCTCATCAAGCTCAACGGCGACGAGACCGTCGAGTTGTGGTTCGATGACAAGCTGGTGCTGGCCGGTGTCGACGCAGCCCGCGATCAGAACATCATCAAGACCGAGGCGCCCACCGAGAGCGCCGAGGCGCAGACCGCCCTACTCCAGCGCAAGAAAGTCAGCCAGGCCAAGCTGAGGATAGTCGCCGGTCAGCGCGCCTGGAGTTTCACCATCGCGGGCGACACGCTGGCGCTCTCGGGGGTCAGGATCCCGGCGATCCTGACGCGCGAGGAAGACGACCAGCTCCAAGAGCGCCTCTATTTGATAGAGGAACTCAACAACTACCTGCTGGCGCTCTATCGGGGGTTCGTCGAGCTGCGACTCGACAAGGAGAGATGGGCCTCCGAGCTAACCGCGATGCGTGCCTGGGTGCATGAGACGAGAGACTAACGCAACTCCTCGCGCACGAACTCCCTCATCACAACAGTGGCGTAAGCGCCGGACGGCAACACAAATGAAAGCTCGATTCCTCTCGGGTGCGGGCTGACCGCCAGTCCCTCAGGATAGATGAGATTTGCACGGCGGGTACCCAACGCGAGCTTCCCAAATGGTTGAAATGCGCGCGGCTCCAGCCCATAGGCGGCGAGCACTCGCGCCTCTCGCTCGGCCGCGACGCCCCCGGCGGCGAATGTCTTGCGACCGAATACCGGCCCTGCGTGAACGATTTCGCGCGCTTCGAGTCGCGCCTGCGCCTCCGAGACATCGTCCACCACGAACATCCCGCCGGTCTCGGTCTTTTTGGCCACATCACCCGCGAGCATGACCCGCAAGAGATCGTCACCCGCGCGCTCGGCCAGGTAATGGTTGTAAAGCAACGCCTGCGCGGCAGAGATGTTCAGCTTGCGCCGATAGCGATCCCTCGCGCCCGGACCTCTGCGAGGATCGGCAATTAGCCGCAGGCCGTCGCTTGCCGTTTGACCCTCCCTCCCGAACCGCTGAGGGCCAAAGGCGTTGGGGATCCCGTGCGCGTTGATCGATGCCACGATATCGCGGGCCGCCTCGAGCGCGCCCGGACCGACACCGGATAAAACAATCCGGAACCGGTTGCCGAGGACGTGCCCGGTCTTGAGCCGGTTGGTGTGGCGGTCGCGCGACAACACGCGTGCGCCCTCGAGATCGATGTTCTCGATCCCACCTGCCCCCGTTACCGGCACAGAGAAGTATTGAACGGTGACGGCATCGCGATCCTTCTGGCCGGCAAAGCCGACCTCACGCGGCGGCACCTTGGCCGCTCCGGCCAGCGCGGTGGCGACGTCGCGGGTCGACAAGAGGCGCTTCTCCACCTTGAGATAGAGATGATCGCCGCTGCCACACGGGAGATAGGCGGGGATCTCTTCGACGCGAAAGTCCTCCGGACACGCGCGAATTGTCCCGCCCACCGCCGGCAGAGTACCGGTGACGAACGGTATCGCGGGGATCCCTAGCGCCAATTGAGCTCCTCTTCACCGAAGCACTTGGCACCGAATCGCGACAACACGAACAGCGCGTCGCCGAGTCGGTTGACCAACGGAACGACCGACTCGCCGACAGTGTCGGACTCGGCCAGACGGATGATATCGCGCTCGGCTCGGCGACAGACGGTACGGGCCTGATTGAGCGCGGCGCTCACCACGCCCCCGCCGGGGAGGACAAAACCGGTGAGCCGCGAAAGCTCGCCCTCTAGGCTATCGATCAAGCGCTCGAGCTGCTGAACATGCTCCGGCGCGATGGTGGCCCGGCCCTCGGTGGCACTGCCGGACGGAGTGGCAAGCTCGGCACCCAGCACGAAGAGCAGATCCTGAATTGCCAGGAGTTCACTGACGAGCCGCGCGATCGGCAAAACGCTCGCCTCCGCGCGTTCAGTGGCGAAGGCGCGCACAAGCCCGAGCGTGGCGTTGAGTTCATCCACCGCGCCGTACGCCTCGAGCCGCAGGCTGCTCTTTTCGACCCTTCGGCCCCCAATCAGAGTGGTTCGCCCGCGATCTCCGGCGCGTGTATAGATCCTGACAGAACCCGCCATAACGGTCTCCTGCGCCCGATTCGCGCTATTTCTTTTTCCAGAAGTCCGGGCGGCCAAAGACTTCGTCGTCGAGATTCTTGAACAGGTGCATCACCTTACGGCGCCTATCTTTGCTCGTTTCGGCGGGAGGGATCTCGTCGACGAGGCGCAAGACCTTCGGCGTCTTGTTCCACGAATACCCAAGAGTCATGAAATGACGCCACAGAGCGCGCTCGTCAATCTCGGCGCCTTCCTTGAGGGTGATGACGGCGCCCACCTCCTGTCCGTAGACGTTGTGGCGAAAACCGAACGCCAACGCATCCTCGACCACCGGCATTCTCAGAATATCGGCGTCAATCTCAATTGCGGAGTACTTCTCGCCCCCACGCTCGATGACCTCCTTGAAGCGTCCGATGATGTAAAACATCGTAAGACTCGTCCCATCGGGACGGGTGAGATTCTCAAAATAACCTTCATCTCCCGTCTGTAAGACTCCGTACTTGTACGCTCTCTCGTTAGCCACCGCGTTGCGGTAGTAGCCCTTCATCAAACCAGGCCCGGCGGCCACCATCTCTCCCACCTGACCCGGCCCTAGAGGCTCGCCCGTCTGCGGATCGATTACCCCCATTCGCAGTGAGCCCCCGGGCCCCCCGACTGCCGGGAACCGTGCGTCCAAAATCAGCTTCTGGTATTCATCGGCACTCAAATCGGTGGGAGTCATGGCCCCCCAACATGAGGTTTCGGTCATCCCCCATCCGTGCAAGACCCGCAGCCCCAGCAGCCCATAAACCTCCCGCGCCACCGCGGGAAAGAGTTGACCGCCGCTGCAGAATATCTTGTCGAGAGTCTCGAGGGCGGCCGGGTAGTCTCGTCGGGGCTTGATCCCCTCGGACTCCACGTGCGAACAAACCCCCGCCAACATCGCGGGGACCACGCTTGTCGCCGTGATCCCTTCGTCCTCGACGCGCTCTAGAAAAGTCGCCGGGTTGAACCGCCGGTTCAAAACCACCGTAGCGCCCAAATGAGCCGCGGCGAGCACCCCGGAGACAATCGCGTTGATGTGAAACAGAGGCAGCGTACAGAGCAGTACGTCCTCGCGCTCGAGTTGCATCGAAGTGGTGAGCGCCCGAACGGCATAGAGCAGCGTATGGCTCAGCACGACCCCTTTGGGCGGCCCGGTGACGCCGGCCGTGTAGACCAACAACGCCTCGGTGTCAATTGGAAAGATCTCGGCAAACTCATCTTCTGTTTGCGCCTCGAGCTCATCGAGCCAATGGGCCGCGCGTCGCTCCGTGCCCCCCATTTGCACGACGTGCGAGATCCCGAGATCGCCCGCCAACGCGGTCATCCGTTTCAAATAATTGTCGAGCGCGCCAAGATCTTGCCGGTCGCGCGCAAAGACGACCCTCGCGCCGGAATGTCTGAGAATTTGTTGCTGACGGCGACGATCTTCGCGCATGTTGATCGGCACCACGATCACACCGAGCGCCCAGGCGGCAAACATGACCACCACCGTGTCGGGGTGGTTGTGCAAGTCGGCGACCGCGAGGACGTCGCCGGGACCCAACTGGAGAGCATTCTTCATGACGGCGGCGACACGTTTGACACGCTCGACCACCTCTCGATAGGTGAGACTCTCACGTAGCCCCTGATCGTCGTCGCAAAAAACGAGGTAGGGACTGTCCGGCAACTCCTCTGCGCGATGCATCAGCATCTCGAGCAGGCTCCAATATCGCGGCGGGGAGAAGTCAATCTCGTCGCCCTGAAGCCCCAGGTTCGACGCACGCACCGCCTCGACGATTCGGAGTCGAGTCTCCGAACCGATTGGTCCAAGAACGCCCATGGCCGCTTTTCTCCTCTTGGAACTCGTCAAAACACCCACCGCCCGCTCCATCAGCCGCCCCTGGAAAACTACCAATCAGTTACTTCTAGTCAATCCCCGCCCTCTCACAAGGCCGGGCACCGGGGCTCCAGTCTTCTTAATTCCTTCGAAAGATCATCTTCGCTTCCATCGATGGAGAGCGCCTCTCGAAGCCGCTCACAGGCCTCCGAACGGTCGCGCCGACGCAGCTCCTCTGCCTCGAGAAGAAGGCTTGGGCGCAACGCGCGCACTGCCTCCGCCGCCAAGGAGGCCCGCTCATGGTACACGGAGTCGGAAGGGACTGCCTCGTATCCGGCGAGGGCCTCAGCGAACCGTCGCATTCTACGCGCCTCTTCGGCGCTCTCCAAGCCTTTCTGAGCGCGCCGCTCTCTCGTGGCCATCGCAATCATCGTGCGCGCGGTCGGGTGCTCAGGCTCGATGAGGAGTGCGCGCTCGCCGGACTCGATGGCCTCTTGCCACTCATGGTTGGCGATATACTCCTGCACGTCGGTGAGCAGCGCCCCGAGACGCTCCTGGCGCCGCGCCCTTCGCCGCTCTTCCAGGGATCGCGCGCGCTCTTCGGCGGTCGCGGGTGATCCCGGGGCATCAGACTCATCGCCTCCCTGCTTGCTTCGCCCGGCGTGCAGATAGAGGCCGACTGCGACCAGGGCCACCACGAGAGCTAAAAAGCCGCCCCATCGAAGGGGGCGGCCACGACCACGCGGGATCTCATCGGCGGCCGTTCGCTCGACCTGGTCCTGCTCTCCTTGAGCTTGCGCGGCCGGCTTGAAATTCTCCGGGGTCACTGTCGGAGGCGAGGCGGGAGACACCGCGCGCCCTCCGAGCACGAGCTTGAAATCAACGTTCCCGAACCGAATGTGGTCGCCGTGCGTGACGACTCCCTCCTCAATCAAGCGCTCATTCAGTCGGGTGCCGTTGGAGCTTCGCAGATCCTGCAGCAGAAACTCACCGGACTTCGCCCTGGTCAACTTGGCGTGCATTCGCGACACCGAGGGATCGATGATAGTAACCCCCGTGTCCTTGCCCCGGCCGATGAGCGTAACCTCGTCGGACAGATTATACGTCTTGCCCTCAAATAGGTTGAACCCCTCGAGACGCGCTACTTCGCCGGGATCTCCAAGCGGCTCGGTACTCTTGGTTACCCAGAGGACGTAGTCTCCGATTCGAAACCGGGTCTGTGAATCCAGCTCGCGCGCCGCCCCCAGGCGGTCTCCGTCGACGAAAACCCCGTTGGCGCTCTTGAGGTCTTCGAGAAAACAGCGGTCGTCGACGGTATATAACCGCGCGTGATTGCGTGAGACGTTGTCGGAGGGGAGTACGATGTCGCACTTCTCCCGACTTCGACCAATCAACAACACCCCTTCAGTGAAGGTGTGCTCGTGAGTCGGGCCACCATTCATGTCCTCGATGTGAAGCGTGAACATCTGTCCTTTCGGGGTGAGTCAGACGAGATCTTCAATCGCCAGGGCCCCATCCGAACACTGTCGGACCTCGGCCACGCGAGTTACCTGAGGTGCCCCGTCTCGTCCCGTTTCCAACTGGACGAGCACGTCGAGGGCCTCCGTCACGAGGCCGCCCAAAGCGGGGCCGCTGCTCTCACAGGCAGTGACCTCACCGCAGATGGCCATGGTGCGCCACACAAATCCCTCGAGGTTTCGACCGACGGAGGAAGCGAGCACTTGAGGGGCGACCTCGTGGGAAGCAACGATAAACGGAGCCAAGGAAAATGAGTCGACCCCATTGACCACGAGGGTGTCGATCCCGAGCCCGGTTACCCGCTCGAACAGCCCGGAGCCAATTCCCGGGGCATCGAGGCTCAAAGAGATGACTCCCGGCTGTGAGAGGCGGACGCCGGGTCCTGAATCCACCAGCCCGATGACTGAGTCGGCGGAGAGAATCTGAGTGATGGCGTTGAGAACCATGGTGTTGACGCGACTGGACGGGCCCAGCACCAATAAGCTGCGCCCGGAGGCCACAAGCGCAAGCAGCTTATGCGCGAGGTTTGCCTCGAGCGCTCCGGCGGCGACGAGATCATCGAGCGAAAAGGCCGTCGACGGCGCCTTCTTGAGACAGCACAGCGGGGCAAATCCCACCAGGGGCGGGAGCAATATCCTGACGCCCACGTCTCCGGCCAGACGTCCTCTCACCTCGACTCTCTCATCCTCGGCGCCCAGCAGTGACTTGAGACGCCAGAGCTCACTCTCGTACTCACCGGCCCCCCGGAACCCAGGGCGCCAGAGCGAGACACTCCCTCGGCGACAGAGGAAGATCTTGTCGAACGCGACCGCGTTCACCTCCTCGACGTCGGGCACCGCGATGAGTAGTTCCAGCAGCGATTTCCCAGCGAGCAACGCCGCTAATCCCTCGATGTCGAACTTCTTGGGAAGCTCGCCGGCCTTGACCATCGGCTTGAGCAGACCTGCCACAATAGACGCAAACGCCTCGAGATCGCCCTCGCCGTAGGCCTCCGCCAGCGCGGGTTTCGTGCCCCAGGAGTCCACCACGCGCTCGGCCGCCATCGCGATAACCTGGGGCTCGAACGCGGACTGGGGCGGCGCGAGCGGCATCACCGGCGCGGTTGCTTCGTGGGTGGCCGGCGCGTCAGGCTCTCCTATCGCGACCTCCTCGTCGGGCCCTTGGTCGTCGAGCGGCGCCGGTTGCGGTGGGGCGGGCGGCTCACCTCGCTCGTCGCCCTCCGCGGGCTGGTCGACCTGTGTCCCTAGATCGGTCGCTTCCACCTCTCCGGCGGATGTGTCAACGGGATCATCGAGCTCATCGGTCGGACCGGCCGGCGGAGTCGGTGGCGGGATATCAATGGGATCCGGCGGCAGGGGTGGTGGCGGAGGCTCGCTCTGAGCCGCGGCCGCGGGCTGAGGAGCCGTCACGTGCGCAGACGGCGAGTCGCCGAACGAGACCGGTTCGTCGGTCGCCACCGCGGCCTCACCCAACTCGAGCCGCAGCACGAAATCGCCCACATAAATCTTGTCCTCCGGCGTGACCACCACCGGCGCGTTGATTTTACGGGCGTTGAAATAAGTCCCGTTGGTGCTCCGCAGATCGACGACGAAGAATTTATCGCCTCGCTGAACGATTCGCGCATGACGCTTGGACACGTTTCCGCGCGGCAGCACGATATCGTTGTTTTTTCCGCGACCGACGCTGACCTCCTCTTGATCGAACGTCCGCCGACTCTCTTCACCACCCCTCTCTTTGATGCGTAATGTATACATTGGCTTCTCCGAGCGAGCGAGATCGCAGGTTTAGACTAAGACCGTCGGCCGCCCAATGTGTTCGGCTCTCCTGAACAACGGCGCCTCCATTGTGAAACAACCACAGTGACCCGTCAAGGCGCCCTCGCAAATCCATAATCGTCGGTTCGTTCTGAGGAGCCCCGCTAAGTGGAGTCGCGTGCATGTGCAAGGAAACAAGCCGTTCTCAGGCGGAGGCGTAGCAGAGCCTACGTCGAGCACTAATTCGTCTGCAGGTGACGCCGCAGATGTGCCTCAATCCGTCCGCAAATCCCAAGATGGGCGCCATCCGCGGATTGCCCGTGAACGCATTTTCGATTAGGCTCGCTTGCGCGGCGGGGCGGTATTTTTCTGCCCACCAGGAGGAGAAGCTGAACACACTCTTCCAGCGAATCCCGACCGGAATCGAAACGCTCGGGAGTCGGATTATTGCGGCCATCGAGAGCGTCGGCGAAGCGGTGATCATCCTCGTGATGTCATTGCTCTGGGCCGTCCGACCGCCGCTCCGCCTGCGTCAATTCATTTTGGCGCTTCACTTCGTTGGGGTGGGCTCACTCTTCATCGTCGGGCTCACGGGGCTCTTCTCCGGCGGCGTCATGGCGCTTCAGATCGGCCAGGCCTTTCGCATGTTCAACGCCGAGACCTTGACCGGTCCGACGGTCGCCCTGGCGTTGTCCCGGGAGCTTTCGCCGGTCTTCACCTGTCTCATGATTACGGCCCGCGCCGGCTCGGCGATGGCGACCGAGCTTGGGACGATGCGAGTCACCGAACAGCTGGACGCGCTGCGGACCATGGCCGTCAACCCCATCGACTATCTGGTGGCCCCGCGCATACTGGCCTGCCTCCTGATGGCCCCTGCCTTGACGATGTTTTTCAATCTGATTGGAATGTTCGGCTGCTGGCTGGTGGCGGTGCAGTTCCTCGGCATCGATCACGGCATCTTCATGGCGCGAATCCGCGAGTTCGTCCACCCTTCCGACATTTTTAACGGAATGGTCAAGGCGACGGTCTTCGGGGTCGTGCTCGCGACCGTCGGGTGTCACCAGGGGCTCACGGCCCAGGGCGGCGCCCGGGGCGTCGGCATGGCCACTACCCGCGCGGTGGTTATCGCCTCGGTGCTGATCCTGGTGTTCGACTACTTCTTGACGGTGATCATGTTTTGATGATGAAGCCGAGCGTGCTCTCGTACGCCGCCGGATCGTCCTCGTCCAGTGCTCGCACCACCGGGCCGCGCAAGCGGCGCTTGAACTCAGCGTAGGTCGCGGTGCGTTTCTTACCAAGCGCGGCGGCCAGAGTCCGCGCCTGGGGGAGAAGCTCTTCGGCCGACGGCGCGCCGTCGGCAAACCCCAGCTGAACCGCCTCGGGGCCACCGTAACGCTTGCCGCTGTAATACATACGGCGCACCGCATGCGGCGGCATGACGGCCTCCAGGACTGCCAACATGCCCGGCAGGAGCGGGATGTTGATGTCCACTTCGGGGAGACAAATCCACCCGCGATCCTCGCGCATCAGACGGAAATCCATGTGCGCCGCGAGAAACAGCCCCCCCCCAAACGCGTGCCCGTTGACGGCCGCCACGGTGGGTTTCTTGAAGAGTGTCACACGCCGAAACAGCGTGTTCATCTGCTCCAGGTAGGCCACGACCGCGCGCATGTCTCCGATGTTCTTCATCATGTGATCGAGATCGAGCCCTGTGCAAAAATACTTATCATGGCGGCCGGCCACCACTAACGCCCGCACGTCGAAGGCGGCCTCGACCTCATCGAGTGCGGCGAGAAAATCGCCTATCAAAGCAGGACTCAGTCGGTTCTCCTGCTGGTAGTCGAGCCACAGGGTGGCGATCTTGAGGTCCGCATCTCGCTCTAGGATCACATGGCTCATCCGCACACTCCTTTGGTCCCTTTTGTTGCTATCGCTCAGGGGCAATCGTAGCTCGCCACATCTCTGTCGGCCGGGTGTTCGCGATGGAACACGCGCGTGAAGTTTCCGAAGACACCCTGGCCGGAGCTTTGGTTGACAAGCTGGAAGACATGCTCGGACTGCTCGAGACAGCTCCCACCGAAGGTCACCTCATAGAGGTCGTCATCTCGCGCGACCGGAATTGTGACGTGGCTGTCGGAGACCGCACTACCCTCATAAGTCCAGAGGATCGGGTCACTCCCCGGCTTGAGGGCCAGGTGTAGCTCAATGTCGGACGGCTCTCCGCCAAGGAGGCTCATCAAATCGTCGCCCGAGTCGGGCCGCCGCTCCCACTCGAGGGTCACCGCCACGATGGGATCCAGCGTGGCACCGTTTTCCTCCTCGCCGTTCGTGCCGCCGGCATTGACCGGCAGCTCGAGCGCCACTTGGACAAACGCCGGAGCCCCTTCGTCAAAGCTCACCCCCTGATAGCGGCCGCGGCCGGGAACGAACTGCGGTCCGGCGTAGAAGAACGGCTTGACCCTCGTGCATCCCGGTAATCCGTGGTCGGCGAAAATGGCGCGCACCTCATCCTCTCGTGACGGCTCCAGCGCCGCTGCGTTCGCCATGACCGCGACGGTCGCCTCTTCGAATCCGGTCGAGCGATGATAGCCGAGCATCGCCTCGAAGACGATTTGATCGGTCAGCTCGGCGCCGATCTCCTCGCGGATGGCCCAAAGCGCGCTGGCGAAAACGCGACCGTCGTTGTGGGCCTGCCCCATGATATGCTCGGGGCACCGTCGCGGCACGCTCAGATCCCGCGCTCCGCCGAGTTTCCCTAGCGCCCACCGACCGAGGACCGGATCGCCGGTCATGGAACACGGCAGGTAGTCGGCGTGTGCCTCGTTGAGGGCCAGCGGTCCCATGTCGGCCCCGAATTCGTCATACCGCATCCCTTGCAGGCGTTCACCGCCGACCGCCGCGTGAACGTATTCGTGATAAACGACACTGCCGTCGTAGGCAAAATCGAGGGTCGGCCCTTGGAAAAAGATGAGCGTATCCTCATTGATGGGCGGCTCGACGCCCAGCATATCCTCGATCTCGGCGAGTGACTGCTGCGGCAGGTATGCCGCGTTATCGATACTCATCCAGCCGGGTCTCGGGAAGCCATCCATCCTCAACCCCAATTGGGCGTTGACGATGGCGTGCAAAGGCCGATTGAGTTCGGTGAATCCAAAGCTCTCGGTCAAAAAGCGGTGGATCCGGCCCATGTGATAGTAGACCTGGACCTCGGCGAACGGGTCGTCGGGATCGAGCATGTTGTCCGGGGCTTGGATATGAAGGTAGTTGCCCTCCTCATCGGGGGCCGCGGTCTGCTCGAAGAGACAGAGAACAGCGTGCATATCGACGCCCATCTCTCTCAGGTCGACCTCGAGCCCACCCAACCGATTGAGGCAGTTGACCACATGCGCAAACGATCCACTCAAGAAGCCCTCGGGGTGGGTGATGTTCTCGAGCTGCACCTCCACCGGGTCGCTCTTTTCCACTTGCGCGGGATCGTGCCAGGCCCAGGCCATGCCGGTGGGCCCTGGGGTCGGTATATCGACCTCCTCGGTCTCGACCAGGTCGGTTGGCGCGACGTCATCGGTCTCGACTATGTCCCGAGGATCATCGGGCGCGTCGACGTCGGAGCGCACCTCACCGCCCTCCTGAACGTCTTCGGCCGGCGCCGGCCAAACGATGGTCGAGTCACCGTCGGTGAGACAAGCGGACAGCAATACCGCCGTCAAGGCGGCCGTAATGAGGGTACACTTCATCGCCCACCTCCCGACTCCGCGTCAAAGCTCATCGCCGGCCCGGATTCTCGGTGGATACTGTCGCGACGGAGCCACAGCGTCTCGCCGGTCGCGGCGTCGACAAACACCGAGACCTGTCCCAGAGGAATAATGGTCGGAACGAGCACCTGGTAGGCCCGCCGCGCCGGCGGGCCGGCAAGCACCGTCAGCCCGATACGCACCCGGACTCCTTCGGCCTGCCCCGCCACTTCGGCGCGCGCCAACGCCTCCGCTTCCTCGTGGGAAATGAGATCCTCGGCGGGCGCGAGCGAGACCTCTGCGACGTTCAGGTGCACACTGCGCACCTGCCTCCCGCTCTCGTCAAACACCACCGTCGCCCCCCTGTCGGCCACCTCCAATCCGTCGGCCATCTGCCGGAGCCTGACCACGCGGCTGCGATGGGTCGCGCTCTCGGAGACCACGCGGAAATCGGCTGCGGCTAGACCGAGGAGGGCAGCGTGCCGCTCTAAGAACCAGGAGGCACGCGCGGCAAGGTCCGGGCCTTCCGTCATTTCGCGCAATCCGGTGATGAGGCTTGGGTAACGAGTTCCGTGCGGCACTACAGCCTGCACCTGAGAGCCGAAGCGCTCCTCGGCCAGCCCGCGAAAACCCTCCGCGTCAAAGGGGGCCGCCTGGGCCGCCCCCGTCATCGCGAAAGCAACCAGAGACAACAGCACCGCCGTGGCCGGTCGTCGCATTGAGCTCTCCTTGAAGAATCGAGTGGACACCGCCGCTTTTGGCGATGAGCGAGAGGTTTAATGAGGGAATCCTCCTCCCTCACGGAGCGGGAGGAGGAGTAGCGCGGAGCGCTACCAGCGGTCGCCGCCGCGGCCTCCACCGCCGCCGCCGCCGCCCCAGTCATCGCGACGAGGTGCCCGCTCCTGGGCAAAGTCGACCTTGATCCGCCGACCTCCAAAATCGGTGCCGTTGAGCGCCTCGAGCGCCGTCTGCGCATCCTCTTCGTTTTCGTAAGTCACGAACCCAAAACCGCGCGAACGGCCGGACTCGCGATCAGTAATGACCTTGGCCTCCACCAACGTCCCATGTTTCTCAAACCCCTCGTGAAGGGCCTCGTCGTCGGTTGCCCATGGCAAACCACCCACAAACAGCTTCCTTGACATATCTCTCTTCTCCCATTGCCTGGGCGCTCAGCAGCGCCACTTCAACAAGACACGGCGGACCCGTGCCATCCACGCCCCGAACTTCGGGCGTTTGAAATTTGACCACACTGGAATTGAGCGTGCTGGGGGGGGTACTGATTGACTACCGGATGTGGACTACTAAAAAGAACCAAAATCCAAGCCGCCCGCGATTGACCGCCGACACCGACATTAACCACTCGGTGCACAATTCCTTGAGGAGTTGGGGCGCCCGAAACCCTCCGCCGCCACGAACTCCAAGGGAACATCGCGCGCCAAAATGAAAAATGCAAGTAAAAAAGTTTTCCTCAGGCAGGTCCACGGACTTCGGCCGTGGACCCTTTAAGCTTTCCGCTCCCGACCAATGCTCTCGGGTGGGCTCTCAGAAGTTGGTCTCCAGCGCTGGCCCATCCGCTCCATCGGCGCCCGGCTCCCCTAGCGAGAATCCACCCGACCCCCCGAGTCCGCCCCGGCCCGCGTCGATGAAGGTGTTGTCCGTCCGCCAGGGCTGCACCAGCGCCGGGTCGATCCCCTCCGCGAAGATGCCGTAGGCCGGCCCACCGCAGCCACCGCCCCCACCGCCGCCGTGACCGCCGTTGCCGCCGGTGCCGCCGCGGCCCCCTGCGAAAGCGGGGTAGGTGGGATCGACGGGATCGCTGTCGCCGGATCCGCCCCCGTCACCGCCGATCCCCCCGGCTCCGCCGGCGCCGCCGGCCCCGCCGTTACCGCCGGCGCCGCCGTAGCCGCCTACACCGCCGTAGATTGCGTTCCCGTGGATTGCAGGCGGGCTCGTGGGGGGCGAGTCGAACAGTACGAAGAGCCCGAATGCGCCGCCACCGCCGGTGCCGCCCTCCCCCCCGGCGCCGCCGCACGCGCCGGCGCCACCGCCGCCGCCGGTGCCGCCGAGGTTGTCGTAGCCGTACCCTTTGGCAAAGCACGGCTGGTGAACCGCCGCTCCCCCGCCGGAGCCCCCGCCCCCACCGCCGCTCCCGGCGGTCCCGTCGCCTCCGTCGAGTCGCGGGGGGGGATGAAAGAGGCCGTCGGTGATCGTCGCCGAGGCGAGCTCACAAACCGCCCCGCCATGCGCGTCGGCACCTCGCGCGCCATCGACTCCCGGGATCCCCTGGAGCGGACCAAAGGTCGAGTAGCCCGCACAGTTATATGATTGATGCCAGACGTCGCGGCCGGCCGCGCCTCCTGTCCCACCGCCGCCGATGACGCCTCCATCGTCCCCGGCCACGCCTCTCTCTTCAGGCCGTGGAACCCCGGTGACCGAGCCGTCATAGGTGGGACACCCGCGCGCCCCGCCTGCGCCGCCGCTGCTGGAAGTTCCAGCGCAGCTCTCCACGCCGGGCGCGCCACCCGCCGACCAATGGCTCGAGGTACAATCGTGGCGAGTGATCCCATACTCGAACCACAGATCGAGGGCCGCCACGCCGGGGCCCCCCGGTTGCCCCACCGCGCCGCTCGAGCCGTCGCCACCGCGCAGCCCGTCGCCGCCTGATCCGGCAAAGACCTCGTTGTAACCGAGCTCGAGAGTCTCGTCGCAGTTGCGAACGTAAATGGCATAAGACGAGGCCCCCGGGTCGCGCACCGGCGCCCCGAAGACCGAGAAGCCGGCGAGCGCGACGCTCCCGGGATCGCCGCCCGTGAGATCGATGGCGTTGACCACACCCGGGAGGCCGAGCTCCGGTTGCAGGCCCACGATCGCGGTCTGGTACAAAGCCGGGTCGCGCAGAGCAAAGTCGGCGCTGTATCCGCCGAATACCGCGACCCCGGCGACGAGGTTGACGGTCTCGCTATAGACTCCCGTGGCGACGTACACATACGGCACCCCCGCGATCGCCGCGGCGTCGATTCCCGCCTGGATCGTGCGTTTGGGGCGAATCTCGTCGTCGACCTGATCCCATCGCCCGTCGTACCCGTCGTCACCGTGCTTGGCGACAAAGATCCCGTTGTCTCGCTCGCCGTCCATACCGTCGCAGTTCTCGTCGAGCCCCCACGGATCGGGGCGGTCATGCGGCTGCGGGTCACAGCACTCGCAGCCGTCGGCCCAGTTCTCATTGACATTGAAGCAGTCCTCGACGCATTCGAATCGACACGCGGGCGGTTCGAGCGTGTCGTCGCAATAGGCCCAGGCGCCCGGAAGATCGATGGCGCTGCAGTCGTTGCCGCACCCCCCGCAGGCCTCGTCGGACGTATAACGACCGAACTCATCGACGAATCCGTCGTCCACCACCCCGTTGCAGTTGGTGTCGCGGCCGTCACAGACCTCCTCGGGCGGCACGCACTCGGACCAGCCCGACTCCAGGCACTCGCGTGTCCCCTCGCAAAAGTAGTCCGGCTCGCCTTCGGGCGGATAGGCCAGCAGACAACCGCTCAACAAGCCCACGTTGGCGGCGTTGCAGCGGCACGCGCCGGTGTCCGGGACGCAGATCGAGTCGATGCATGTGGCGCCGGCCGGGCAGTCGCCGACGGTGTCGCACTCGGGCAGACAAAAGCGCCCGTCCTCGAGCATGCGGCACTCGGACCCCACGGCGAGACAGTCCGCGTCCGTCGTGCAAGGTGTGCAGAGATCAGTGGTGAACGGGGTGCAGCTCACGGCATCGAGCGGCACGTACCCGGGAGAGCAGCTCGCGACAACACAGCGGGGGAAATCGCCGCTCGAGTCGCATTCGGCCACGCCGTTTTCGATGCTCCCTGTGCAGGAGCGGTTACAAGCCCCGCAGTGGTCCTGGTGCGTGTAGAAGCCCGTCACCGGCTCTCTAAACCCGTCGTCGGTGATGCCGTTGCAGGTATCGTCAAGCCCATTGCAGGTCTCTTCGGGCAGGGGCTCGCCGGGTTCGGCCGTACAGACGAGCGGCCCCGCGGGGTTCACCGAGTCGCACTGATAGACCCCGACAGACTGACAGATCCCATGGCCCGCCACGCAGGCCTGGCCCTGCGTGTCCCACCACCCCTCGGGGTGATCGTCGGTGAGCCCGTTGCAGTTGTTGTCGCGTCCATCGCAGACCTCGGGCTCGGCGTCGCCGGCCACCGCGTTGCAAACCGTGCTTTCGCCGTCCGCGGCGCAGACGAAGTAACCCCGGCGCAAACAAGCCCCAAGACCAGCCGAGCATGGTTCGCCGAGGTCGTCGAAGCCGCTGTCGGTGATTCCATCACAGTTGTTGTCGCGTCCGTCGCAGCGCTCGGGCGCGGGAGTGGGCGCGGTACAGATCCAACCCCGCCCCTCGGGGGTATCGCCGCACACCCATTGGCCGGCGCATGTGCCCCACTCGTTACTGTTCTCGCAGCTCCACTCGCCCCCCGGAGGCGACTCGACGTTGTCGATTATTCCGTCGCAGTTGTCGTCGATGCCATTGCAGTCCTCGGGCATGGGTTCTCGCGCATCGCACTCGCTCCACCCCGGAGTCTCCTCTGGTTGACAGCGCTGAACCCCACGGCACGTCCCGTGCTCGTTCTCGCGGTGGCAAGGGCGAATTGCACCCTCGGTGCCGGGCAGACAGGTACACGAACGGCTCACGGGCAGACAACGTCCGCCCTCGCACTCGAATCCAGTCGGGCAGTCCTCATCCAGATCGCAGCCGCGAGTGCAGAAGCTCCCGCCGTCCAGCGACTCGCAGCGCCCTTCGTCGAGCCCGCTGCAATGCTCGTCCTCGCCACAGAGCTGGCAGTCGTAAGCGGTGGTCACGGGGACACAAACGCGCTCGTTGGAGGGGGGGATCAAATATCCCGGCTCACAGCCGACGGGGACACAGAAGGCCGCCCCGTCGCGCTCGCGGCACTCGGTCTCCGTGGCGTGCGGCACGCGTCCCTCGCAAGAAAAGTCACAAATGCCGCAGTGGTCGAAGTGGTTGTAGACGCCTGTCCCGGGGTTGCGGAACGGCTCGTCCGGGATCCCGCTGCAGTCGTCGTCGATGCCGTTGCACACCTCGGTTTGCGGGGTGCGCGCGGAACAGTGAAAGCCCTCGACTCCCAGGCACAGCCACTCGCCCTCACAGGTACCGAACTCATTGCTCACCTCACAGGGTTCGCTCGGCGGCTCCACATCGTTGTCCACCAACCCGTCGCAGTTGTCGTCGAGGCCGTTGCACTCCTCTTGACGGGGCACGGGGGCAGTGCAACCGCCCCACCCAGCCTGAAAATCACAGGTCTCGAGACCGAGGCAAGTGCCGAACTCATTGCTCTGCCGGCAGGGACGCTCGGCGCCGTCGTGCGCGGGCAGGTTGCACGTACACTGGCCCGACTCGGGGTGGCACAAGAATTTGCCGTCAACCCGCTCGAGGCACTCGAATTGCGCGGGGCAAACACCCGCGGGATCGCCGTGGATGTTGTCGGGGCCGCAGTCGCGACCACAGAACCAGCCGTCGTCGAGGAGCATGCAGGCGCTCCCCGGCAGGCGGCAGCTCTCGTCGGTGACACAGGGCTGACACGTGATCTCGGTTAGCTCCAGACAGGCGGCGCCTACCCGGTAATAGCCCTCGAGGCAGCGCTCCACCGCGCAGACCGGCACGTCACCGCTCGCGTCACAGTACGCCACCGCTCCAGGGATCGCTCCCTCGCAAGAGATGCCGCACGCGCCGCAGTGATGGTGGTCCACATAACGCCCGGCTTCGTCGCGGAAGTCTTCATCGGTCAATCCGTTGCAGTTGTCGTCGAGTCCGTTGCACTCTTCGGGCTGTGGCGTTCGCGCGCTGCACACGAGATCGGTCGAGTCGGAGGTACAATGAAGGACGCCCGCGCACTCGTAGCGCTCGCCCTCGATCTCGGCCTCCGCATAGCACGGCGCGCCCAACCCCTCCACGTCGTCGATGAGCCCGTTGCAGTCGTCGTCGCGGCCATTACACACCTCGGGCATCGGCCAGTGGGCGCTGCACTCGCTCCACGCCTCGTATGGCTCGTCGCAGGTCTTGACCCCCTTGCAAAGCCCATACTCGTTTTCGCGCTCGCAGTAGCGCGTGAGCCCGTGGTTGTCGGGCGTGCAATCGCAAGATCCCGAAAGCGGCACGCACTGATCGGGACCGCCGTCGAACGGGAGACATTCGTAGCCCGCCGGGCAGTCCGCGCCGTGAAGCGAGCCCGGGCCACACGCGCGGCCACAGAACAACCCATCCTCGATGGGGATGCAGCGGTCGCCGGGCACCGGGCAGTTGGCGTCATGGACACACGGGTTGCAAAGGCTCGCCAAGAGCGGGAGACAGGTGGTCGGCCCTGTCTGGACGAACCCCTCGTCGCACTCGACCACCACACACTTGGGCTCCTCATCGCCCATGACGCAAGCCGAGACGCCGTTGGGGAACCGTCCGAGGCAAGAGTTGCCGCAGGTTCCGCAGTGCTCGTCATGAACGTACTCGCCCGACTCGTCGCGAAACGGCCCGTCGGTGACACCATCGCAGTTGTTGTCGTATCCGTCGCAGCGCTCGGGTTCAGGCTCCTGGGGAACCACGCAGTCCCAGCCGTCGAATCCACGACATACCCAACTGCCGCCGCATGTCCCGTGCTCGTTTTGGAGCTGACAAGGTTCGCTCGGCAGGAGCGGTTCGTCGTCCACGAGGCCGCTGCAGTTGTCATCGCGCCCGTTACACTCTTCGGGGGCGGGGGTCGCCGCGGTGCATTCGCTCCAGCCACTGAGCCCCTCACAGACCTCGACCCCGCGGCAGATCCCGTGTTCGTTCTCCCGAGAGCACATCCGCTGCTGCCCGATGTTGGCCAGAGTGCAGTCGCAACGGTTGGAGGGCGGCACACACTGGGCTACCAACTCGCCGGTCTCGACCGCGGTACGTTCCTCGCAGACAAAGCCCTCCGGGCAGAGGCCTTGCTCACCACAAGGCCGCCCGCAGCGCGGGCCGTCGTCGAGCGCGACGCACGCGCCGGGCCCACACTGGCGGTCCACGGAGCACGAGCCGCAGAGGAAGCTCTCGCCCCAGTAGCACAGGAAAAGAGCGTCGGGCCAACTTTCGGGGGCGGCACGACACTCCCACCCCGTGGGGCACGTCTCGAAGCATGGCACGGTGCAGACGAACCCCTCGTCCCATGGAACACAGTAGCCGGAGTCACAGTCGGCCGATGTCTCGCACTCGGCGCCGATCGCGCGCTCTTCACCCTCCCCCGGGCGCAGCGGCGGATCCTTCGGGGCGGCAATCTCAGGTCCCATATCCCGCTGATCGGGGAGCTGGATGTCCGGGAGCGCCTCGACCTCGACTGTCTCCGATGGCGTCACCACATCCGACGGCGTGGCCGATTCTTCTGCGCACCCGGCGAACAGAAGGGCGAGCGCAACGCTTGTTAGTGTGATTTTGTGCTTCATTGCCTTGCCTCGCCCTTAGAAGTTGGTATCTGTCGCCACCCCGTCATGGCCATCCTCACCCGGCTCCCCGAGAGAGAACCCCCCGACGCCGCCCTGCCCGCCCGCGCCGGGCGCGAGGAAGTCGTTGGCCGCGCTCCAGACGGAGAGATCGAACACCGCCGGCGGCCACGCGAAGATGCCGTAGGCAGGCCCCCCGGCCCCGCCGGCGCCGCCGCCGCCGTGACCGCCTCGCCCGCCGTTACCACCACGCCCGCCCTGGAACGAAGGGTAGCTCGAAAACATCGGATCGCTTGGATCCAGGTGCCCGCCACCACCGCCGGCGCCGCCGAACCCGCCGACTCCACCCGCACCGCCGGTGCCGCCGAAGCCGCCATCACCGCCTGCGCCACCGACCCCACCCACGATCATGTTGTGCTCGATAATGGGCGGGCTCGTCTCGGCGCCGGAGAAGACGACGAACAGCCCAAACGCGCCGCCACCGCCTTTGCCGCCGGTGCCGGCCGAGCCGGGGCAGGCGCCGGCACCGCCGCCGCCGCCGCTTCCGCCGAGGTTGTGCCACCCGTACCCCTTGGAGTTACAGCTATTGTCCACATAAGCGCCGGCGCCCGAGCCGCCTCCACCGCCTCCGCCGCCGAAAGTGCCGTTCGCACCGGACAGACCTCCCCCGGAGCGCCAGAGACCGGTCACGAGTCCCCCGAGCCCGCCGCTCTCGCCGCCGGTACCGTCGCCGCCCGCCGCGCCGTCGGTGCCGTTGGCGCCCTCGACCGGCCCATAGCTGTCATACCCGTCGCAGGAGAAGCGCTGGTGGTAGACATCCCAGCCGGCGGCGCCGCCGCCGGCCCCGCCCGCGGCGCCGGGCAGACCATTCTGTGACGCCACCGGCGCCACCGTGCGGTCGTTTGCAGAGTCCCAGGCCGGACAAACTCGCTCGCCGCCGGCGCCTCCCGAGGTCTCTGTGCCGTCGCAGGCGAACACCCCCGCGCTCCCGCCCGGCGAGTGATAGGCGACCGTGCACTCGTCTTGTCCCAGGCCATAGGCGGCGTGGATATCGAGGGCGTCCATGCCGCCCTCGCCCGCCACTCCATCGGCGCCATCAAAGCCGTTGGCGCCACGCAAGCCGCGACCGCCGGCGCCGGCGATGATCTGATTGTATGAGAGCTTCAGCGTCTCATCACAGCCGCGCACATAGACGGCGTAGGAGCTAACCCCCGGGCGAGACTCCTCGTAGCCGAACACGCTGAAGCCGTCCAAAACCACGGAATCGCGAGGGCCGCCGTAAATGTCGATGGCGTTCACCGCCCCGGGCAGCTCTGGAGACGACTGGAGACCGAAAATGGCGGTCTCGAACCGTAATGGGTCGCGGCGCCTGAAGTCGGCGCTGTAGCCGCCATAGACCTCGACTCCCGGTACCAAGACGACCGCTTCCTGATAGACCCCGGTCGCCACGTAGACATACGTCTTGCCTTCGTGTTCCGCGGCCGCGATCCCGGCCTGGATGGTCCGCAGCGGTTGCCCGAACACTCCCGCGGCATCGTCGTCGCCATGGCGCGCGACGAAGATCCCGTTGTCCTTCTCGCCGTCCATCCCATCGCAGTTCTCATCGATGCCGAGCGGATCGGGGCGATCAAACGGCGCCGGATCGCAACACTCACAGCCGGTGGTGGGATCGCCGTCGGCGTTGAAACAGTTCTCCACCTCCGCGCAGTCGATGGAGCAGACCGGCGGATCCGCCAGCGCATCGCACGCTCCGGGGCGCCCGTCGAAAGTCAGCAGCCGGCAGTTGTTGCCACACCCCCCGCAGTGCTCGTCGGTCACATATCGTCCGTCGACGGTGAAGGCGCCGTCGACGACTCCATCGCAGTTGTCATCCATGTAGTTGCAGACCTCGGGCGGCAGCTCACAGACCTCGGACCACCCCTCTTCCGTACACTCCTGCAAGCCATAGCAGACGCTGTCCTCGTAGTTGACTTCGCAGCCCCGCACGAGATCGGGGTTGCTCCCGTCGCAGTTGCAGGCATGGGTCACGGGGACACAGAAAGTCCCCTCGACCCCCGCGGCGCTCTCACAGACAAACCCGCTTGTGCAATCCACGGGATCGGCGCAAGGGTTCACGCAGAAGTCGCCGTCGTCGAGAGTGACGCAGGCCGCGCCATCGAGGACACAAGTGTCGGCCGTGGTGCAGGGCTCGCAAGCCCCAAGCCCCGAAGGCACGCACCGAAACGGCGAGGCAGGGATGTAGCCCGCGGTGCACTCGGCCACCGCACACCGCGGCGCGGCATAGCTCTCGGAATCACAGTACGCCGTAGAGTTGGGCACGGCGTCGCGACAGTCGATGCCGCAAGCGCCGCAGTGCTCCAGGTGGACGTACTGCGAATCCACCAGGAAGCCGTCGTCGGTGACGCCGTTGCACGTGTCGTCGAGCCCGTTGCATTGCTCCTCGGCCGCCGGCTCGCCCGGGACCGCGCTGCACACCAGCGCTCCGGCGGGATTGGCGGAATCGCAGACCAAGACCCCGTAGCGCGCGCAGGCCCCGATGCCCGCCACACACGGCTGCCCTTTGTCCTCCCACAGCGGCCCGTCGTCGGTGAGCCCGTTGCAACTATTGTCGCGTCCGTCGCAAACCTCGACCGAAGGCGCACCGGGCTCGACGTTGCACCGTGTCCCGCTGCCGTCCGGAGTACACTCGTAAAACCCGAACCGCAGACACTCGCCCTGCCCTTCTGAGCATACATCGTACAGTTCGGGCCACAGCTCATCGGTGAGGCCGTTGCAGTTGTCGTCGATGTAATTGCAGCTCTCGGGCGCCGGCACCTGACCCAAGCAAATCCACCCGTCTTCACCGCCACAGCTCCACTGGCCGGGGCACTCGCCGTGCTCGTTGCTGATGGAACACGCCTCGCTCGGCGGGACGACACCGTCGTCGGTCAACCCATTGCAATCGTCATCGCGACCATTGCACACCTCGGCCGCGGGCGTATCCGCGTCGCATGCACTCCAGCCGTCGGGATATGAGCAAGCCTGGGTCCCGGTACAGGTCCCGAACTCGTTACTCTCGAAACATGGCCGCACCCGACCGGCCTCGCCCTGAAGCAAGCAGGTGCAGGAACCGGTGGTCGGCAGGCAACGCCCCTCGTCACAGACGTAGGCGTCAAGGCAATCGGCCTCCGACTCGCACGTCCGGGTGCAAAAAGTCCCCTGGTCGACAGGCGTACACTCGCCCCCTTCCAGCGCGGCACACTGCGCGTTCTCGACACACGGCTGACAGTCGATGGTGTCGGCGCCCGGGACACAAACTCTGTCGTTCGCCTCCGGCACCTCGTAGCCTGTAATGCATTCAACCGGCTTGCACAGCGCCGCGCCGTCCTCGACCACGCACGCCGTCTCGACGGCGTACATGACGGCGTCATCGCAGCCGTAGCCACAAAGCCCGCAGTGCTCGCGAGTGTGATAGACGCCGTTCTCATCACGAAACGGTCCGTCAACGACACCGTCGCAGTTGTCATCCTGATAGTTACAAATCTCGGCGCTCGGCTCTTGCGCGTTGCAGACGAAGCCGTCGTGACCCTCGCAAACCCAGTCGCCGTGGCAGATCCCGTGCTCATTCTCCTTGGCGCAAGGCTCGGCGGGCGGAGCCAGCGGTCCGTCCGGCGAGTAGTCGATCCGGCCGTCGCAGTTGTTGTCGACTCCATCGCAGACCTCGGGGGCCGGCACCCGCGCGTCGCATTCGGACCAACCGCCCTCACCGCAGACCTGCTCGCCAACACAAAAGCCATATTCGTTTCGCACGGAGCAAAGTCGTCGGTTGCCGAGATCTTCTTCGTGCATGCAGCTACACGCCCCGGTGACGGGGACGCACTGGGGCTCTTGACCGGCCACTTCGAGACAATCGAACCCCTCGGGGCAATCACCCTCCGGCGTGCCGTAGGCGTTGTCGGGCCCACAGCTTCGCCCACAAAAGCGCCCGTCGCCGAGCTCGAGACAGACGTCGCCGTCCCCGATGCAATTGAGATCCGAGATGCACGGCTCGCACAGCGATGGCGGCACAAGCTCGCAGGTGAAGGGCGACACCCGAACGTACCCGGGTTCGCACCGGTCGACTACGCAGGTCGGCTGCTCCCTCGTGCCATCGCACCGTTCAGTAGCGTTCGCGATCGTGCCGAGGCAAGAGTAGCCGCAGACTCCGCAGTGCTCGACGTGGACGTATGCCCCCGAATCGGGATCACGAAACGGTCCGTCGACCGTCCCATCGCAGTTGTCGTCGCGATAGTTGCACTCCTCCGCCCCGGCTTGCTGAACGTCACAGACCCACTCGGCGTCAACGCAACGCCACTCCCCGACGCAGCGCGCCGGCTCGCCTGTTGGATCGTCGGGGTCGTGATAGGTGGTCTCGCACGGTTCCTCGGGCGGCACGGGGTTGAAGTCGATCAACCCGTCACAGTTGTTATCGGTGCCGTCACAGCTCTCCGGCTCCGGGGTCCGCGCCGTACATTCCAGCCAACCTTCGAGCGCAGAGCAGGCCTGTGTCCCGAAGCAACGCCCGTACTCGTTTTCATTCATACAGGCGCGCTCCACCCCGTCGTTCTCAGGAGTGCAGCCGCAATGCCCGTTCTCCGGGACGCACTGGAACACACCGGCCTCGACCTCATCGCAGGTATAGTATTCGGGGCAATCGTCACCGTGGAACGAGTCGGGGCCGCAGTCGCGACCGCAAAATGTGCCGAGACCGATCTCGAGGCAGCGATCACCCGGGACCGCGCAGTTCACGTCATGGAGACACGGAAGGCACAGCGACGACGTGACGGGTAGGCAGAGATGATCGCCGGCGCGATAGAAGTCTTCGTCGCACTCTAGCACCACACATTGGGCCTGGCCGTCGGCCACGCGACAGCCTCCCAGACCGCCCGCGAACATCTCGCGACAGTCATTGTCGCAGGCCCCGCAGTGCTCGTCGTGAACATACAGCCCGCTGTCGGGATCGCGGAAGCCCTCATCGGTCAACCCGTTACAGTTGTCATCGCGATAATTGCAGATCTCAGGCTGAGGCTCGCGAGAGTCCACGCATACCCAGCCCTCAGTTCCGCGACACACAAAGCGCCCGACACAGGTTCCGTGCTCATTGGCCCACTCGCACGGCTCGTCGGGCGGGACCACATCGTTGTCCACCAGCCCGTCGCAGTTATTGTCCTGCCCGTCACACACTTCTTCCGTGGGCGGTTGGGCCGAACATTCGCTCCACCCCTCCTGGCCGTCGCAAGTTTGAAAACCATAGCAGACCTCACCCGCTTCGTTGGCCGCCGCGCAGGGGCGCTGCATCCCATCCCACCGGGGCGAGCAGTCGCAGCTTCCCGTAGGCGGGACGCACTGCGGCGACTCCTCGGTCCCATCGAGGTTGCTTATGTCCTCACAGATCCAGCCGTCCGGGCAGGTCCGGTCATAGGCGCAGGGCAGAGTGCAGGCCAGCTCCTCGTCGAGTGGCAGGCAATAGCCGCCGGCGCAGTCGAGATCGACGTTACACGGCGCGCAGAGGCGCTCGGAGGCCGGGTGGCAGATGAAGACATAGTCGGGGCCGGTCCCGCGCACGCTGCGGCACTCCCACCCCTCGGGACACCCTTCGGTGCAAGGGTGGGTGCAGACCGTGCCGCCGTCAGGGCCGGCGATGCACCACCCCGATTCGCAGTCGTCATTGTCCGTGCAGGGATCCATGAACCCCGCCGGCGCGAACCCGTCCGGCGGGAGAGCGTCAATCGTCTCCGGGGGGAGTGGCCCGTCGGTGTCGACCGTCTCGACCAACGCGACATCTCCCGGATCCACCAAAGTATCGCGCGAAATATCTTCCACGATGTCGAGCCCCGCCGGCCGCCCGTCCTCGCCGGCACACCCCGCACCGGCGACCAACCCGCCGATCAGGAGACAAAGCGCGATCCCGCGCCGCCGGGTCTGTGATAATCGCCGGGTGAAAAGAAGGCGTGCGTAAGCCATGGGAGACTCCTTACGGCCGATTTGCGTTGGCGGAGAGCACGGGAGCAGACCGAGCGACAAGCAGCCCTGATCCGGATCCTCTGTTCGACTATAGCTGTCCGGCCAGTAGCTTTACAACCTCACCCCAAGCGCCCTCACTCCCCTCGGTCCACGGACGCGGTGGATGATTGAGGATTCTGAGTTGACTTGAGACGGACTTGATCCAGATCAAGTTGCCGATGCGCGCTCGCCCTTTATAATCTTTGTGAAAACGTAACGGGGACGGTTCATGTTGAACAGGCTCGGGCGCACATTTGTTTCGCTTTTGACTCTGCAAATAGTGGCGCCACGGTGGCGGCTGCCCTGTTTTGCGGCGCTCGGGGCTTTCGTCGGTCTCAGCTTGGTGGTCGCCCACATTTCGCGGGCCGCCTCCTACTTGACCGACTCCCCCGAGGCCTGCGTCAACTGTCACGTCATGACCAACGCTTATCTGACATGGCAGAGGAGCTCGCACGCCACGTTGACCACCTGCGGCGACTGCCACGTCCCCCAAGATAACATCCTGAGCCACTACCTCTACAAAGCCCGCGACGGCGCCTGGCACACGACTGCCTTCACCTTGCGCTTGGAGCCGCAAGTGCTGCGACTCTCCAAGAAGGCCATCCCGGTTATCGAGGCCAACTGCCGCCGCTGTCACGACCACGAGCTTCATCGCGTCTCCCTCGCGGCCCCCGATGAGCAGGGTCAACGATGCTGGGATTGCCACCGCGCCGTGCCGCACGGGAGTGTGCGGTCGCTCTCCACCTCGCCCGCGCTTATGCGCCCAGCGCTCCCCCCGTTGACGGGGCCGCTCAAGGGTCAAGGACAAACGATCGGCGGCCGGCCCGTCCGGCCCAGCGGTGGCGAACAAGGAGGACCACAATGAGCCCGACCCCCTCGACCGCGAAGCGCTCTCATCGCCCCTGGCAGGGCTTTGTAGTATTCGGGACGGCGATGCTGGCTGTCTTCCTGATGGGGCTTTTTTTCGCCTCCATCATGGAGCGTCGGCGTGAAGCGCACCACATGGAGGTGCTCCAGCCGATTGCGGCGCTCGAATCCGACCCGGCCAAGTGGCGCGCCAACTATCCTCGCCAATACGACAGCTATCTTCGCACCAGAGAGACCGAGGCCGAGACCAAATACGGCGGCCCGGCTTTTCGCGACTACTTGGAGGAGACCCCCGCCAATGTGATCCTTTTTGCCGGGATTGCGTTCTCGAGAGACTACAACCAGGCGCGCGGGCATTACTGGGCGCGCCGGGATACCCTCGACACCGGACGTCTGGCCCCCGACAATCCCGGCACCTGCTGGACTTGCAAGAGTTCCGACGTCCCGCGGGTGATGGCCGAGCTGGGGGCAGGCCTCGTCGACGATCCCGAGAACGCGAGCTTTCGCGAGCGGCTGATGGCCGGCGCGGCGCCTTTCTATGCCACCAACTTTCATGAATTGACGCCCGAGATGAACCACACCATCGGCTGCCTGAACTGCCACGATCCCGAGACGATGAGCCTCCGAATCACCCGCCCGGCGCTCGTCGAGGCGTTCGAGCGCCGCGAAATGGACATCGACGAGGTCTCTCATCAGGAGATGCGCTCCCTCGTTTGCGCCCAATGCCACGTCGAGTACTATTTCCGGGGCGAAAACGACCACCTCACCTTGCCGTGGGATCAGGGGACCACCGTCGAGGACATGGAGCGACACTTCGACGAGTACGAGTTCGCCGATTACACGCACGCCATCAGCGGCGCGCCGATAATCAAGATCCAGCACCCCGACTACGAACTATATCAGCGGGGCATCCACGCCTACCGCAGCGTCTCCTGCGCCGACTGCCACATGCCCTACAAGACGGAGGGCGGGGTCAAATACAGCGATCACCACCTCCAGAGCCCCCTCTTGAGCATCGACAACTCCTGCGCGGTCTGCCACCGCTGGAGCGAGACCGAGATCCGGGTTAGGGTGGAGTCGATTCAAGACAAGATCAAAGAGGGGCGCGAGCGCGCAGAGCGGGCGCTCGCGTTGGCCCACTTCGACGTGGCGGCGGCGGCCCAGGCGGGCGCCGACGACGCGGAGCTTGCGCGCGCGCGAGCGTTGTTACGCGGCTCGCAGGTCCGGTGGGACTTCGTCGCGGCCGCCAAGGGGATGGGGTTCCACGCCCCCCAAGAGGCCCAGCGGATTTTGACCGCCGCGGTGGAGTTGGCCCAGGAGGCACGCCTGGAGGCCGGCCGACTGCTCGCCGGCTACGGCTACACGGCGCCCGTCGCCTACCCCGCGTTTGAAACCAAGGAGCAGGCCCAAGCCCTCGTCCAACGCTTCACCAACGGCGATCCACCCAGTCTGTTGGTTGGCGGAACGGGCGCCCACCCCTGACTCGCCGGAGAAGATCCCGCATCCGTAGGTCTCCGTGACCGTTGGACGCGGACGCGTCCAACGGCAGTGACCGCGGGACGCCGGAACAGGGTCAGCCCCGGCTGCGAATCTGCCGGGGGTCGGCCAGCGCAAGATCGAGGCCTGGAGCGCCGACACCCCCGTGTGGGCCGTAATGTCCTAACGGCTGAGGATCTCCATCAAGAGCTGCTGTTCCTTCTCCTGATCGAGATCCGACGGAAGATCCACCTCGTGCGCGCTCTCCACAGCCGCGCTCAGCGCTGTCGAGCCCTCTAGGGTACCGAGCAAGATCCCACCAACCACCCGGCCCTCGTGAATCACGAGCTTGCGATACAATCCATTCTCGCGCTCGTGGGAGCAGAGCGCGCGCGAACCCTCGGGGGGAGCGGCCGCCCGGCCGGCCGAGAAGACCGGGATCCCGAGCACCTTCAAAAACGTCGCCGCGATCTGAGTCTCGAGGGTCAACGCGGCTCCGCCCGCGTTGGCCCCGGCGACGTCACCCATCGACATCGCGGTGGGCCATATGCCATAGAGGGCACCCCGATGCTCGGCCACATCACCGGCGGCGAAGATGTTTCGATCGCTCGTCCGCATGCCGTCGTCAACCATGACACCAAGGTTGGTCTCGAGACCGGCCGCCTTGGCGAGCCCAAGATTGGGCCGGATCCCGGCCGCGACAACCACGAGATCCCCGCCGACCACGGCACCACCGGCCAGATTGACCTCAAGCGGCCCCTCACCGCCTGAGTCGCCGAACCCCTCGACTCCAATCCCGGTGCGCACCTCGATCCCCTTGCGCGCAACCTCGGTCTCCAGTAGCGCGGCGGCGGCGGAGTCGAGTTGACGCGGCAGCAAGCGCGGCGCCATCTCCAGGACCGTCACACGGCACCCGGCGCGGGCCTTGAGCGCGTAGGCGGACTCGAGGCCCAACAGCCCGCCCCCCAAGACCACGACATGGGACAGCTCGGGCGCGAGGCTTATCAGGTGCTCGGCGTCGTCGAGGGTGCGCAGCACCACCACCTTCGGCTGGTCGATGCCGGGGATCGGGGGGCGGCCGGCCGCCGCGCCCGTGGTAATGACGAGCCGGTCATAAGGGAGCTCGCGCCCGGAGTCAGTGACGACGACTCGCTCCCGACGATCAATCCGGGCCACGCGCTGCCCCAGGACCAAATCAATGTCCTGTTCGGCGTAACGCGCCTCATCGAAGAGCGAGAGGTCATCGCGACTGATCTCGCCTGCCACATAGGGTGTCAGGCTCATCCTGCTGTAAAACGGGTGCGGCTCGTCAGTCAGAACCTTTATTTGGGACTTCCGCGTGGTGCGACGAAGCGCCAGCGCTGCGTGATGGCCTGCGACGCCATTGCCGATCACCACCACGGCACTCGGGGCTTCACCCGCCTGCACCGACAGATCCTCGTCCGGCAGGCGCTCAAAAAACTCGGGCCCGACCTCGCACACGGGACATTTGGCGGGCGGCTCGTCGCCCCGATGAACATAAGCACAGATCCGACATCTCCAACGTTTCACTTGGATCTCCTCTACTCTCCGGCCGGGAGCTCACCGCCACCCATCGCCCTGAGCGTGGCGTTCATAGATCCCCCGCGCGAGGCGCACCCTCATCGCCACCATCTCCGCCGCGACCCGCGCGATCCTGCGCGCCGTGGCCACCTTTGAACGACCGGCCAACCTCGGCGCCGGTCGAAAGGTTACGATCTTGTGCGTTACGCCGCGTCCCAGACATTGGAGCGGAAACTCGAGGTTGACGAAGAACGTGTCACTAAAAAGCGGCGCCGAGTCAAGCAACGCGCGCCGAAATAACATGGTCCCGGTGTAGTCGGCCCGTGCTCCGAGCACAACCCGACCGACGACACGATAGCTCGCGCTCAGCAACGCACGCGTGAGCCCGTCGCCGCGCCGGTCATACACCGAGAGGACCAGATCAACCTCCTTGGCGGCCCCGATGAACGCCTCGAGTGTTTCGGGCGGCACCTGGCCGTCAGCCGGGAGCTGGGTGACCCACTCCTTCGTCGCCGCCCTGTATCCGGTGCGAATAGCACGCCCCATGCCCAGGTTGCGAGAATGCGACAGCAAGCGAACCCGTGGCTCGCAGAGCGCGGTCCGCCTGACTATCTCTGCGGTCGCGTCGACGCTACCATCGTCGACCACGAGGATCTCAAAGTCGCGTACGTTAGCCCTCAAGTACCGGAGAGTGCGATCTAGTTGAATGGGGAGGCAGGCCTCCTCGTTGAAGGCCATGATGACGACGCTGAGGCTCAGATCATGCACGGCTCAGGTTCCCGTGTGACCGAATCCGCCCGCACCGCGATCCGTCTCCGGCAGCGACTCGCATTCCGCGATCTCCGCCTGCGTCACCGGCGCAATGATGAGCTGGGCGATGCGCATGCCGCGCTCAACCGCGAAGGCCTCGCGGCCGTGGTTGACGAGAATCACCTTCACCTCGCCGCGGTAGTCTTCATCGATGGTCCCGGGGGAATTCAACAGCGTGATCCCATGGCGATGGGCGAGGCCACTGCGCGGCCGCACCTGCCCCTCGTGACCGGCGGGCAACGCAACCGCAAATCCGGTGGGGATGAGAGCGCGCTCACCCGGCGACAACACAAGCGGCTCGCTCACCGCGGCCGCGAGGTCGAGGCCGGCCGCGCGCGCCGTGGAGTAGCGCGGCGCGGGCAGGTCGGCGCCGGCGCTCGCGAGCCTCTGGACAAGGAGGCGGGGACGATCGCCCCCACTCATGAGGTGACTTGCTTGCCAAGAGCTTGCGCGCGGCTGAGACGCACCTTCCCCTGACGGTCGACGGCGATGACCTTGACCAGGATCTCGTCCTGTTCACGAACCACGTCCTCGACGCGGTCAATTCGGCGGTCGGCCATCTCCGAAATGTGAACCAGCCCCTCGGCGCCGGGGAGGAACTCGACGAACGCGCCGAAATCAACTACCCGAACCACGCGACCGAGATAAATCGATCCGATCTCCGGCTCCTCAGTGCAGCGCTTGACGAGCCCGAGCGCATCCTCCATCACGGTCGCGTCGCGCGCCGCCACGTGGACCTCACCGTCGTCTCTGACATCGATGATCGCGCCGGTCTGCTCGACGATTGAGCGGATGTTCTTTCCTCCGGGCCCGATGAGATCGCGGATGCGATCGGGGTTGATCCGGATGGACTCGATGCGCGGCGCCCAGGCCGACATCTCCTTTCGCGCCGCGGGCAGAGCCTCGTCCATCTTGTCGAGCACATGCAGTCGCGCCTCGCGCGCCTGACTCAGCGCGTCCTTGAGGATCCCCTCGGACAGGCCGTCGATCTTGATATCCATCTGCAGCGCCGAGACGCCGTCCCTATCGCCGACCACCTTGAAGTCCATGTCGCCGAGGTGATCCTCATCGCCCAAGATGTCGGACAAGATGCGGATCTTGCGCCCCTCTTTGATGAGCCCCATTGCGATCCCCGCCACGGACCGGCTGAGCGGCATCCCGCCGTCCATCATCGCCAGCGAGGAGGCGCAGACGGTGGCCATTGAAGAGCTGCCGTTGGACTCGAGCACTTCGCCGACCACGCGGACCGTGTAAGGCCACTCCTCCTGCGTCGGAAGCGCCGGAGTGAGCCCGCGCTCGGCCAGCGCACCGTGGCCGATGTCGCGCCGCGAGGGGCCGCGCTGAAAGCGCGCTTCGCCCACGCTGAACGGGGGGAAGTTGTAATGCAAAAGGAAGCGCTTGGTGGTGTCGCCGGTGAGCAAATCGAGGCGCTGCTCGTCGTGGCTGGTGCCGAGCGTGAGCGTTCCAAGCACCTGGGTCTCGCCCCTCGTAAAGAGGGCCGAGCCGTGCGTACAGGGCAGAATGCCGGTCTCGCAAGTGATCGGGCGCACATCGGCCAAACCGCGGCCGTCGATCCGTTTGCGTTTGTCGACTATCGTCTGTCGGACCGCGTCACGCTTGAGGTCGCCGAAGGCGCGTTTGATGGCGCCGTGCTCCTCGGGATACTTCTCGCCAAGAGAGTCGAGAGTCTCTTGCTTGAGCTTGTCGATGGTCCCATAGCGCTCCATCTTGTCGGAGATGAAGGCCGCCTTGGCCACCTTCTTCGCCATGAGCTTCCGCACATCGGCGACGAGCGCCTCGTTGACCTTGGGCGGCTCAACCTCGCGCTTGGGCTTGCCCACCTTGCGGCGCAGCCGGCGAAGCATCTCGATGACTTCGTTGGCTTGCTGTTGGGCGAACAAAAGCGCCTCGATGATGACCGCCTCCGGGAGGAACTCGGCGCCGCCCTCGACCATGACGATCCCTTGCGGACCCACGGCGACGATGAAATCCAGCTCGGAGGCCTCGCGCTCGGCGTAGGTCGGGTTGACCACGAGTTCGCCATTGACACGACCGACCCTCACCCCGGCGACGGGCCCCTCGAAGGGGATGTCGCTGATTTCGAGCGCCGCGCCGGCGCCAATGAGAGAGAGGATGTCGGCGTCGTTCTCCTGGTCCATGGAGAGGACCGTGGCAATAACCTGCGTCTCGCACCGAAAACCCTCGGTGAACAGCGGCCGGATGGGGCGATCAATGAACCTCGAGATCAGGGTCTCGTGGGTTGAGAGGCGCCCCTCGCGTTTGAAGTAGCCACCGGGGATCTTACCGGCGGAATAGGTCTTTTCCACATAGTCGACAGTCAGTGGAAAGAAGTCGATCCCCTCGCGAGGTTCGTGCGATGACGTAGCCGTAACGAGCACCACGGAGTTGCCGTAGCGCACGAGCGCCGCGCCTCCGGCCTGGCGCGCCATGCGGCCGGTCTCGATGATAAGCTCGCGCCCGCCGATCGTGATGGATTCTTGCGTGACCATAAATTGCCTGTTCCTTCTATGTATTCTTCAGAGTCGTGACGATTCGTGAGATGTCGTCTTATCGCTACTTGCGAATGCCGAGGGCTTTGATGAGATTCCGGTAACGCGCGAAGTCCAGCCTCTTGACGTAATCAAGCAGGCGCCGCCGTTTCCCGACCAGCATCAACAGCCCACGGCGGGAGTGATGATCGTGTTTGTGCGTCTTGAAGTGCTCGGTGAGGTATTGGATTCGCGCCGTCAACAGCGCGACCTGCACCTCGGGGGAACCCGTGTCTCCCTCATGACGCTTGAATTTCTCGATCAGTTCAGCTTTGTCCGTAGTGTGAAGCGGCATATTACCTCCAAAAAGTCGCGTACGCTCCTGCCGCAGGTGCGCCGTCAAGTATGACACCCGCTCTCCCCATTTGAGAGCGATGGCCGGGTGACGCTAGTCCAATTGCCTTCTTATGTCAATTGAATCCTCTCAGTACCTTGAGGTCGTTTCCGCCCTCCTGACGCTCGGCCACCGCGACCAACTCCCCTTTCGGCCCGAGGAGGCGCAGCGCGCACCCCCGGGGCGCCGATTCCCCCGGAATCATGCGCCCATGCCGCACGGCAAGCGTCTCCTCGACCGAGAGATTGACGGCCGGCAACGACCCGAGCGCTTGATTGACGTCGATCAAGCGCTCGCGCCACGGCACCTCGCCCCGCTCCAGTACGTCGGGTGTGATCGCCTGGTCCAAGCGCAAGCCCGCGCTCTCGGTGCGACAGAGGGCCGCGAGGTGGCCGCCGCAACCGAGCGCCAGGCCAAGGTCGTGGGCCAGCGAGCGAACGTAGAACCCTCGGCCGCAACAGACCTCAAGCTCGATCTCCGGCAGCGCGAGGCCGACTAGTTCAAGCGAGTAGACGACCACTTCGCGCGCAATGGGATTGACTTCCCGTCCCGCGCGCGCCAGGGCGTAGAGTCGCTTCCCACCCCGCTTGAGCGCCGAGTGTGCCGGCGGCACCTGTGAGAATGTACCCCTGAAGCGATCCAGGAGGGACTCCAGGTGCACCTCGTCGAACTTACCGACCTCCCCCTCCGCGACGGTGTTGCCGGCGGCGTCATAAGAGTCGGTTGTGCGCCCAAGAGTGACTGTCGCGAGGTAGCGTTTCGGCGCGTCCATCAACCACGGCACCGCCTTGGTTCCCTCGCCGAGACAGACGAGCAGAAGCCCCGCGGCCATCGGATCGAGGGTCCCGGCGTGTCCCACCTTGCGCACTCCGGTGAGCTTTCGCACCAAGCGAACGATGTCGAAGGATGTCGGTCCTCGTGGCTTGTTGACGGCCAGTACCCCATCAGCGCGATTCTGCGGCGTGTTCGGGGCGGCTCTTTTCGCCATCAGTCGGTCAAGTCCGGAGGAGGGGCGTCCTTTTCTTCGGACAAGCCGGAATCGCGCTCGCCCCTCACGGAGGCCAGAAGCTGGTCGATTCGCCGACCTCGCGCCACCCCCTCGTCGAGCTTGAAGCGCAGCTCCGGGGTATGGCGGATGTGAAGTGCCGCCCCAAGCACCTTGCGAAGATAGCCCGCTGAGCGCTGGAACGCCTCGATGAGCTCCTCGCGAGGTGTCTCTTCAGACAATGTCACCACATAGGCGGTCGCGATCCGACAGTCGCCACTGACCTCAACGTCGGTGACGACACTGTCGGCCAAAATGGAATCACGAGCGCGACAGAGCAGCTCCTCCGACAGAACCTCGCGAATCAACGGCGCCAGACGGACAGAGCGGCGCGCGCCCGGCCGATTTCTACTCTTGGACATCACTCAATAATTCATAATCTCGAACTGGTGGTCTGCGATCCTTGCCAGCTCGAGTTCGTCGACACTCTCGACAATCTGGTCGATGAGCGAGTTTACAAAGCGCCGGCTGTTGCTAACCACGGCCACCCCGATGACCCCCACCGACAAATTATCCAACTCATCCACTTCTGCTATCGAGATAGCGAAGCGGTTCCTCGTCCGCGAGACGAGCTTGCGCATCACACTGCGCTTCGCCTTGAGAGAACTCGTCGGTGGAAGCGCCAACGTAATCTGGAGAACTCCAACGACCATGACGCCCATCACCCCGTCGCGGCTTTGTACTGCACCTCAAAGGACTCGATCACGTCACCCGTCTTGACGTCATTGTAGTTCTCGAGCCCAATGCCGCACTCGAAGCCCTCGCGCACCTCTTTGGCGTCATCTTTGAAACGCCGCAAGGTGGACATCTTGCCCTCCCAGATGACCACGTTGTCGCGCACCAGACGAACCGCGCTCCCGCGCACGACCTTGCCGTCAATCACCATGACACCGGCGACGGTGCCGGTTTTGGGAATTTGGAACAGCTCGCGCACCTCGGCGTGGCCGTGAATGACCTCCTCCTTGGTGGGCGCGAGCATTCCGGTGACAGCGGCCTTGATGTCCTCAACGGCGTCATAGATGATCGAATAGAGCTTGATGTCCACATGCTCTTGCTCGGCCAACGCCTTGGCGTTCGCCTCCGGGCGCACGTTAAAACCGACGATGATCGCCGCCGACGCCGAGGCAAGGTTGACGTCGTTCTCCGAGATCCCACCGACTGCCCCGTGAAGAACTCGGATCTCCACCTCCTCGTGGGACAAGTTGTTCAAGGCATTGCGAATGGCCTCGATGGACCCCTGAGCGTCCGCCTTGAGGATAATCTTGAGTTCTTTCAACTCACCGGCCTTGATGTCGCCAAAGAGGTTCTCGAGCGAAGGCCGGGCGGAGGCCGCCAGCCGAGTCTCGCGCTCCTTCTGGGCGCGATAATCGGCCACCGCGCGGGCGTTCTTGTCGTCGGTGACGACATCGAAGATATCGCTCGCGCTCAACACATCGGCCCACCCGGTGACTTCCACCGGTGTCGATGGCCCGGCCGACTCAATGGGCTGGCCACGGTCATCCAACATCTGCCGCACTCGACCGTGCACCGCGCCGCAGACGACAGCGTCGCCCGGCCGCAGTGTACCCTCCTGGACCAACAGCGTCGCCACCGGCCCTCGCCTCGGGTCGAGCTTGGACTCGACCACCACGCCGCGCGCACGCTTGTCGGGGTTGGCGGTCAACTCCAACATCTCGGCTTGCAGCAGCAGCAGCTCCAGGAGCCGATCGATCCCCTTGTGCTCTTTGGCCGAAATGTCGACAAAGATGTTTTCGCCGCCCCACTCCTCGGGCACCAGATTGAACTCGGTGAGAGTCTGCCGCACCCGCTCAGGATCGGCGTTGTCTTTGTCGATCTTGTTGATCGCCACCACAATCGGGACGTTCGCCGCGCGCGCGTGGTTGATCGCCTCTTTCGTCTGCGGCATGATCCCGTCGTCGGCCGCGACCACGAGGATTACGATATCCGTGACCTGCGCCCCCCGCGCGCGCATGGCAGTGAACGCCTCGTGGCCCGGAGTATCGACGAAGGTTATTCGTCCGCCGTCGAGATCGACCGTGTAAGCGCCGATGTGCTGAGTTATTCCGCCGGACTCCTTGTCGACGATGCGCGTGTTTTGAATAGCATCGAGTAGCGAGGTCTTGCCGTGGTCGACGTGCCCCATGATGGTCACCACCGGCGCGCGACTGACGAGATCCTCGCTGGCGTCTTCTTCGTGTTCGATATACTGCTTCTCCTCAAACGCCACACTCTCGACCGTGAAGTCGTACTCCTGGGCAATGATGGTCGCCGTATCGAAATCGAAGGTCTGGTTGATTGTCGCCATCACACCAAGCTCCATCAGCTTGGTGATGATCTCAGAGGCCTTGACCGATAACGCCTGCGCGAAATCGCCGACAGTGATGACCTCACCCATCCGCACGACTCGCTTGGCCGCCTTCGGCACGGTCTGAGGAGTCGTCTGGGCCGGCCGGCGCTGCCCCTTCTGCTTGCGTCGCTTGCGACCGGCGCGCGCGAACCCGGCGGCGTCGCCTTCGAACCGCGAGCGGGGGCCACCCGAGTCCCGACGATGGTCGTAGACCCGCTTGCCGCGCTTGCGTCGTGGCTCCTTGTCCGGCGGCGGTCCCAGAGGAGCCCCTGGAGGCAAAACACCATCGGGCCCCGGCCGGGGGGTCGGGAACGGATCGGGAGCACCGGAGGGCGGCCCGACACGCCTGGGCGCGCGCGGGCGCTCCGGTCGCGGTGGCTCGGGCTGGATGCTTATCCGGCTCAACACCTTGGCTCGCTGACCTTCGGTCTGCGGCGCACGCGCCGTGATCTCGGCGTCCGCATACAATGGGCCCTGGCGGCGCGCCGGCTTCCGGGGATCTGATTCTAAATCCGCCCCCTCATCCTCCATCGACTCCGGCGTCGCTTCTGCGGAGAGCGCCTCCTCGGGCGCACCGGCTTCCACCCTCTCGCCCGGGGATTCTCCGGCGGTCGGCTCGGCGGCCGAGGCCCCCTCCTCGGCCGCTACGCGAGGGGCACCGGGATCCGACACCTCAGCCGCGGCGGCGGAGTCGGCTTTGGCGCTCGGGGACGAAACGTCCGAGGGAATCTCGCCCTCCTCCTGCTTCACCTCGACCGGCGCAACATCAGGCGGCGTCTCCTCCAGGACTTCGGCCGGGGGCTCCGCTTCCTTGGGCGCGCGTCTCACGATCCTGGCCTTGGGCGCCGCGCGCCGCTTGGGCCGCGGAGTCTCGGCGGCGGTCTCCGCGGGTGGTGTGGCGGCCTCCGCGACCGGTGTGACTACCTCCGCCTCTTTCGAGGGCGCGGGCTCGCCCGGGGTAGCGGCCTCGGCCGGGGCCTCCTCGGTCGGCTCCGGCGTGGGGTCGGGCTCGGCTTTGGCCCGTCTCTTCTCCGAACCGCGCGCCGCTCGACGCCGGATTACCGTCGGACGGATCCGGCGCTCGACCACCTCACCCTCGCGAGGCTTTGCGAACAACGCACGGATGCGCTCCTCGTCCTCCGGGTTCAAAGAGGTCAAATGATTCTCGACTGTCACATCGGGAATCTCATCTCTCACGCGCGCCAACAGGGTCTTGTTGTCGACCCCTATTTCACGCGCCAACTCGTAGACTCTCGTCTTACTCATGAATGCTTGCTCGATTCACGTCTTCGCACACGTCGGCGGGCACGTCGCCCTTTCGGTTCGTCACCCATTCGGTCACTCTTGTGCTCGAAGAATCGATACTCTTCAAGCCGCTCTCGAATCATCTCTTTCGCCACCGCATCCGTGACGACTCCATCTAGAAGCCGCTCGGCCTCGGCCACACACAACGGCGCATCCGGTGCGCCGTGACGCGCACCATGAAATGCGCCACTCGGCAACGGGACTTGTATCCGCCCCGCCATCATGTTGCAAGCCCGGTCGGTCCGCCAAGCAGTCCGAACGGCTTGCCAAAGCCGCCGCACCAACGCCATCCGCACTCGCTCACGCAACAGAGCCGGCTCGACACGCAGCCCCGGAGTGCGAAAAGCCGAAATAAACACGCCGCTTTGCGCCGCGCGAGTAGCACAGCGCGGGTTGGGGCACAACCACGCGCCCCTCCCCGCCCGCGGCATCCCATCGAGTTCGACGCCGAACTCGACATCGCCGGCTTGCGAACGCACGAAACGCAGCAGATCGCGCGCCGGGCGTCGTCGTCTGCAGCCCACGCACATTCGAACGGGCCCCACTGGCGCTGTCGTGTCGCCCACCCGGACCTCACTTCTTCAGCGCAGACGCTGCATCGCCGGCAGACGCCGTCTCGGGCGCGGTCTCCGGCTCGGGCGCGGCCTCCGGCTCGGGCGCGGCCTCCGGCTCCGGCCTGGGCGCCACAGGCCCCATCCCCAATCCCGGCTCCGCTCCAAGGGTCGGTACGAACTCGGAGTCCTTGCTCCTCAATCCGGCCACAATCCGATCGCTGTCGCTGAGCGGCGCACCGATCGGACCGAGCCCCGCCGGCTCTTTTTCCTGCGCGGGCTCCTGGCGCTCCTGGCGCTCGCGCTCTTCCATCTCGCGTAGCTCTTGGTGATGCTCGAACGCTAGCTGCTGGATCTGCTGCGCCACCTCGAGAGTCAAGCCGGGGATCGCGGTCAGCTCGGATTCTTCGGCGTTCATCATGTTCTCGGCCGAGTGATACCCGAGCTTGAACAGGTAGAGCACGAGGCTGCTGTCGACCCCTCCGGCCTCCAGCCGCTCGCGCAACATCGTTTTGGTCTCCTCGATCTTCGACTCGCTGAAGATCTTGATCTCGTATCCGACCAGGCGATGCGCCAGCCGAACGTTTTGACCCCGTCGCCCAATGGCGAGGGAGAGCTGATCATCGGGCACGATTAGCTCGATAACCGCGTTGTCGTCATCCACCAACACCCGGCTCACCTCGGCGGGGGCGATCGCGGCGCAGACGAAGCGCGCGGCGTCCTCGTAATACGGCACTATATCGATCTTCTCGCCACGCAACTCTTGCACCACCGCCTGCACGCGGACACCCTTCATTCCGACGCACGCCCCGACAGGATCGACGTCGGAGTCGCGTGACCTCACGGCGACCTTCGTGCGCTCGCCGGGCTCGCGCGCGACCCGTACGATGTCGACGATCCCCTCATAGATCTCCGGCACCTCGAGCTCAAACAGCTTCAAGATGAGCCCCTCGGCAGCACGCGACAGAACGATTTGAGGGCCCTTGGCTTGTTTCTGGACGTCGAGGACGTAGGCTTGCACCCGATCGCCGGCACGATAGCTCTCGCGATGCGTCTGCTCACGGGTCGGCAAAACAGCCTCGGCGCGACCGAGATCAATAATGATGTTGCCGCGCTCAAAACGCCGCGCGATGCCGGTGATTAGCTCGCCCTTGCGATCCTTGTACTCGGCATAGACCATGTGCCGCTCGGCCTCGCGCACCCGTTGCAATATCACTTGCTTTGCGGTCTGCGCCGCGATCCGGCCGAAGGCGCGACGGTAGGTCTTCAGGCCCAGGAGATCGCCGTAACGCTCGTCCTCCTCCCGGGCACGCTCGGAGTCCTCGGCGCGGTAGAAGATCTGAAACCCCAGCTCGTCGCCTGTCTCCGCTTCCGGGTCCACCAGCCGCGCGTCTTCAACGAGGAGCTCGGTGTCAGGGCTCTCGATCTCATCCACCACCGTCATATATTGGAAGAGCTCGATCTGGCCTGTCTCCTCGTTGAGTTGCGCCTCGATGAGGCGCTCATCGCCGAACATGCGCTTGGCGGCGCTCTCGAGCGCCGCCTCCACCGCGGAGATCAATACGTCTCGATCAATGCCCTTGTCCTTGCCCACCTGGTCGATGACCTGGGTCAGACTGAGGTCCATCCTAGAGATTCCTTCCTTCATCATGCCCGCCCCTCATTTGCCGTCTCCCGCAACCGCAGCGGGGACCCGAGGCGAGGAGTTTGGTGTCCATTCTCGTCAGCTCAAAACGAACCGACGAGGGAGTATCCATAAAGACTACCGGCCTCTTTTACCGGCCGCGCCGGCCTTTTTACCGAAGCTGAATTTCAAGTTGGCCCGCGTCACCGCATCCAACCGCACCCGCTCCCGGGCGTTCGGCGTCTCGACAGCGAGGTGATCTTCACCGCAGAGACCGAGAAGCACCCCCTCGATTCGTCGGCTGCCTTGGTCGGTCTCGAAAACAACGGCCACTTCGGAGCCTTTGAACCGCTCGAAATCCCTCGGCCGCGTAAGCTTGCGCTCAACCCCCGGCGAGGAGACCTCCAAGCGGTAAGCGCTCTCGATGAGATCGACGGCGTCGAGCACCACCGAGGCTTCACGGCTAAAAGCGACACAGTCATCAAGCGCGACCGCGCCATCCTGTCTATCGAGGACAATCTTGAGCGGGCAGCCGGGGACTCTCAAGCTCAACTTGAGTTCCAATATCTCGAGCCCCATCGAAGCGGCTACGGGTGAGAGCAAAACTTCCAGTCTCTCCTCCAGGTTGGTCGCGTCTCCCGGCAACAGTCTTCTCCGTCTCGTAGGGCCGCCGTTCAAAGCGCCTCTCCAACAAACCAGAAAGTGTTCGGGGTGAACACACCAGGGTAGGCGCGGGCCAAAAAAAAGTGGGCCTGAGAAGCCCACCCAAAAGATGCCGAAACCGACATCGCGCGCAACCTAGCACATCAAAATCACGAAAGCAAACCTGGCGCCGGGCTAAACTCATCTCACAATCCCAGGCAAACTCATTGCCGCGGCCGCTGGGACCTCTTCCTCTCGACAAGTCTCTCCCCTCGACGCAGCGCCGCTTGCACCAGCGCCAGCAGGCGCCCTAGATCCGCGGGCGGCACCTCGATGCCCGGCAACGCCTGCCCCGTCAGCTCGTAGCGCTCGGTCACCCGCGCGTGGAGGCGACTTCGGGCCTCTCGCCTCGTGAGAGTAACACGCGCCTCACCACCATCTCGGTGGCTGAAGCGGGCGATCACGCCTTGCCCCTTGTCGCGCATTAGCCCAATCTTCTCGAGGGTCCAGCCCTCGATGGTCAAACCGATACTCCACGGGCGAAGTAGCCTCGCGACCCGCGCCGGCGCGAGCCACGGATCGAGGCCATCCCGGGCACCCTCCATGAGCACTATCGCCTCGGCTGCCTTGAGCCGCTCGGGGTCCAAAGCGATCCGCCGCAACAGGTACGCTTTGGCGCGCGCCAGCGCGGAGGCGGGCCAGTCGCGGCTGCTTTGCAGGTAGGGGATCCCCCAGGGGTCGAATTGGAGCTCAAGCTCGGCGCGCCGGCGCCAGAGGAGCGAGCCCCGGTAGACTTGCAACAACGAGACGAGCACGGTCCCGACCACCGGCCGCTCCCCTGGTTCGGCGACGGTCCATTCTAGCAGTGTATCGAGGGTCTGCCGGAACCCCAACTCCGTGTCACCCGGCAGGCCCAGCACGATGCTCGCCACCGGTGGCCTGGTGCGTCGCCCGAGCGCCCACAGGCGCTCCTTCAATTCCTCCTGGTCGACCGGCGCCCGCTCCACCTCGACCATGGCGCGGGGCTCAAAGGTCTCGACCCCCAACAAGACCATCTGCGTGGGCACCCGCGCCAGTAGATCCAGCTGCTCCTCATCCAGACAGTCATGGCGGAGATTGTAGGTGAAAAGCAGAGTTCGGCCGGGATCGACCTCGCGGAGAACCTCCACGAACGCGCGCAGAGCCTCCGTATCGTAATTGATCGCTGAATCGTTGAGGGTCGCGTGGCGGTGTCCGGCGCGGAGGGCCCACTCCAGATCACCGGCAATCCGGGCGGCCGAGAAATGCCGGAGCTGTTTATCGGCGTTCCAGGTGCAGTAGCCGCAGCCGTGCAAACAGCCGCGTGACAACTCCAACATCACCCCGTTCGGGGGCGGCGTGAGCACCCCCTGCTGGTAGGGGGAGGGGACCTCATCCAGCCGCTCAATGGCGACCGGCGGCGCCCCCCTCTCGATGCCGGAGCGAGCGCGGTAATAGATCCCCGGCACCTCGGCCAAAGCCCCCTCCGCGCGGGCGCTCAAGCGCGCCCGCAGCAACTCCCGAAAAGGGATCTCGCCTTCGCCGACAATGGCCACATCGGCCTCGGGCATCTCCCGCAACAGCCCTTCGGGATCCCCTTCGGTTCCGCGCCCCCCGAGCACCATCAAGGTGCCCGGCAGCTGCTCCCGCAAGGAGGACAGCGCGCGGCGCACCCCCGCCACGTTCCAGCAGTAGAGGGAAAAGCCGAGGATGTCCGGGCGCGCCGAGACGATGCGCGCGCGATCGCTATCGGAAAACCACAACTCCTCGCGCGAGTCCTCGAGCTGCAACGGCTCGGCGACCACTTCGAGTTCGATCTCGTAATTATTCGCCAACTCAGGGAAGGACTCGGCGTAGGTTTTGAGGTAGGCGTTGGCCAGGCTATAGGGTTCGGGCGCCAGGGTGTCCACGAACCCGCCCTGGCTGCCGAACGGGCCGTCCATTCCCTCGGGGGTGATACTGCGGAAGCCCCCCACCAGGAGCACCCGCTGTCGCGCCCCGGTCATCCCTCCCCTCCATGGGATACTCTCCCCTCGAGCGGGGTGGCGATGGCGGCACGCGTGCGAGCGATGAGCTCCGCTAGATCGCCCTCTCCCAGCCCGGTGGTCTCGATCGGAGGATGAACAAACGCATCCACCTTGCCCGGGAAAAGCTTCAGAGATCGACCCGGCAACAGATCCCTCGTCCCCTTGATGGTCACCGGCAAGATCGGCAACCCAAGGTCGAGGGCGAAGCGAAACGCACCTTTTTTGAATGGCAGCAACGCTCCGTCAGGAGAACGAGTGCCTTCCGGGAAGAAAACTATCGCAGTGCCGTCGCGGATTTTTTCGCGGGCTCTCTCGAGAGTGGCCAGAGCTTGTTCACGATTCGACCGGTCGATATAGACGTGCCCGAGCTTACTGCATGCGAACCCGAACACAGGAATTTTGCGCAGCTCGGCCTTCATCACCCAGCGCAGGTCGAGCCCACTCCAGCCAATCAAGACGAAGATGTCCAGATGGCTCTGATGGTTGCTGACAACGACGTATGACTGCCCCGGCTTCATGTTCCCCTGATCGAAGAAGCGCACACGCATGGGGATTGCCGCCGCGTTGAGGCGTGACCAGATACGCCCGCAGATACCCGCCACGCGCGGGCCGGCGATCCAGGAAAGCACGATGCTCGTGATACCCAGCCCGAAAGTCGAGAGCCCCAGCAGTGGGAAGTAGACGACCCATTTGTATGGTTGGTAAAGGTTGAGCAGTGTTCGATTCTCTCGCACTTCCTTCCTCCCGGAGCCAGTGAAGCCCCCCCGCGCGTGGCTACAAGAGACCGCGACTTGCCAACATACCGTAGCAGGGATCATATTCGGGGCGGAAGAACCCGCCACAGAGAATGTACTCGGTGCATTCGCGGCACACCGGGTGGCGCACACGGTGCGGCCTCGCGCGCTGGAGCGCCCAGGGTGGGAGCGGAGTCAACACCCCGGGCAGATCGGGGAGCATGCACAACGGGACGCCCTGGACCGAGATCTCCGTCTGCAACTTTCGGCCGAGCAGCACCGCGCGCAACATCGCGTCACGCGCGTCTTCGAACCGCGCCACCGCCTCTCTTGCAAACGCGCGACTGTCCGGCTGCGGGTAAACGAGACGGATCGAGCGAATGCCGAGGCCCCGCGCAAAACGCACGGTATCGACCAACAGGCTGAGATTACGGATCAGAACCGGGATGCGGGCTTCCAAATCGGTTATGCCGCTCTTGACCGCCTCGGCGACTCCGGCCAACGTGCGCTCATGTGCCCCTTCGAGCGCGGCGATTTCGTCGTGAACCGGGGCCTGCGCCGCAAAGAGATCGATCACCAGGCGATCCACCAGTTGCTCATCGCGTCCCCCGAGAATGCGTCGCGCGACGGCGGGGCTAACGAGGCCGTGGGCATTGGTCAGGAGCGTCGTGCGCGAGAATCCCATCTCACGTACGCTCGCCAGTAGCCGGGGCAACAACGGGCTCAACGTGGGCTCGCCGCCCCCGATGAACACCTCGCGCGCCCCAAGAAACCGTGCTTGCTCCAGTTGCGCTGAGAGTTCAGCGAACCGCGGCGCCTCACCACCGCGGTCAAAGCCCTCGCGCGCCGCCTGCCGGCGCATGCCATCATCGCCCTCGGTCGGGTCCGGGAGACAATGACACGCGAGGCAGCGCGCCGTGCACCGGCGCTCGATATCGAGAAAGACCATCGCTTGTGTGGCGGCGTGGAGGTGCTGCGCGTTGCGTTTCATCCGCGACACGTCGTCCGGATTGAACTCGGGGGTCTCGATGATACTTTGGATCTCCAGAGATTCGCCGGGGACTTCGTGGGGGGGAGTGGTGAAGTAGCCACTCTCCTCACACTCGCGAAACAGCGCGGTTCCCGGAAACGGGATGGCGTGTTGTAGCAATGGCCACGCACCGTATAGTTCGAACAGCCGCGTCGCAAACTCGAGCGTCTTGTTGATGCGCGCCTTCGTCTCGCCCGGCACGCCCATGATGTAGTGGACCTGGAGCGGCACCTGCTCCTCTTGACAGATTCGGGCTAGCTCGATCACTGTCCCGAGCTTCAGCCGCTTGTTTATCACCTTGCGCAGCAAATCAGGATCGCCGGACTCGGCCGAGACCGTTATCTTGGTGTTGCCGGCGGCCTTGATGGCGCGCACCGCGTCGCGATCGAGTTGATCGGCGCGAAAACCGTTGACCGCATCCCACGGCAAGCGCGCGCGCGCCATCCAGGCGACCAATTGACGAAAGCGCCCGGCGTTGACGTTGATGTTGTCGTCCAGGAACAGAAAACGATCGACCTCGTAGCGGTCCTTCAAGTCAGTGAGGACATTTTTCAAGTAATCCACCGAGTGGGCGCGCCAAGGGAGGTCGAGCACCTGGTTGGTGCAGAAATTACAGCGGTGAGGGCAGCCACGACTGGTCATGAGTGGAATCTGCCGCTCAACCACGTGGTACTCATGCACCAAGCCGGCGCGGATCGCGTCGGCCTGGACCGAGAAGTAGTTGTCCATGTTGATGAGGTGGAACGCGGGCGGCGGCAAAGAGTCGATATTTTTTATGATTTCAGGCGGACTCGGATCGTAGGCGATGGCCTCGCCGCCGGGTCGGTGAGCGACCCGAGGAAGCCCTTCGACTCCCAGACCGGCCGCCAACCGCGCGAGCAGCCGCGGGATGGTCGGCTCACCCTCCCCCACCACGATCCAGTCGGCCGAGGGCAGTGACGCCAACACCCGCCGCGGATCGTATGGAAAATAGTTCATCCCACAGATGTGCATGTCGGCGAGCCCCAACGCTGCCTTGGGAAATGCCTCACGCAGCAGGGTGACCGTGGCCGGCACGAGGGTCTCCTGGATCCGGTTGAGTTCGGAGAACATCGTCACGGCAACGCAGATGGCCAGCTCGTCACCGCCCGCGCCCAAGCCCATCCCGGCAACATTCTCGCCCACGGCGGCAACCACACGCTCGGCCGGCACACCGACCTGCCGCATGCCGCTCTCCTCCGCCCTCATCTCGAGCTCGGAGCATAACGTGAAGGAGTCCACCACCCGAACCTGGTGGCCCAACTTCTCGAGCCAAGCGGCGTTTGCGAGCAAGCCGAGGGTGCTGAACATCGGATAGTGCGCGAAGATGAGCGGGAGGTGAATGGGGGGATTTACCAGGATGACGTTCACCCTCTCTTCCTCCCCCGTGAGTCACGGCTCGCTTTTATCAACCATAGGTTAGATGTCGCGGGAGTGACGGGCCGGTGGTGGCGAACCTTGAACGGAAACCGCCCCATGAGATCCAACACCTGCTCACTCCGCCAGTTACGATAGTGCTCGTGCCCGAATGGCGCGTTCTCGTCGGCGAAGGCGACCTGCGCCGAGGTCCGTAGCATGGCAAACGGCGGCGAATCGCACAAATAGAGCGTCCCTCCGGAGCGTAACAATCGGGCGAACTGCGCGAAGGCCCGCTCGAGATCAAAGAAATGGTTGAATGAACGAAAAGCGAGGATGATGTCGAAGCTCTCGTCGGCGGCCTCGAACTCCTCGATCGTGCCCTCGTGCAACGTACCGCCCACACCGGCGCCACGGAATCGCGCCAGCGCTCCGGCGTCGGGATCGAGTCCATGGTAATCAATTCGCGCTTCTCGGATGAGCGCCGCCAGCTCTTCGCGGTAGGGCTGCTCGCCGCAGCCCACATCGAGCACTCGCCCTCGGGCCCGCGAGACCTCCCTCCGCAGCCAGGTCTCCTCGGCAGTGAACGGAGGGTCGGGGTCCACCCGAACCGCCGTTGGGCACCGTTCTCTGTCAGGGCACGCGTGACACTCGGGGTGAAGACGGGCTCGACGCACCGCGGTCACGAAATCGTCTAGGGCGGCCCCCGCGCTCAGATCGAAATAGACCTGCTCCAGATCGTCCTTGACGACTCCAATCTCCCGATCCGTAAAGTCGTTGGCCGGGCAATGGTAGAGATCGACCTCGCCATCACGGGCGAGCAGCAGGCGGCGGCAGAGAGGTGCCCCGCCGAGGTCGAGGCGCGTGGCCGAGCAACGACCGGCTCTCAACCGAAAGTTTTCGAGAGTGCGGTCGAACTCGTAGTTGAAGGAATTGGCGCGCACCGCCCTGGTCGGCCTGAGAGCGCGTTCGCCCTCGTGCTGAAGGAGCGGGGCCGGCGCGCCGGGGCAGGTGGCTTCGTGGACGCAGTCCTGGCAAGGGATTGGATGACTTCGCGCCGGATAATCGGGGTTATGCAACAGCCAGGCGTCCACTCGCTCGTCGGCAAACGCCGTTCCGGCGAGCGGTAGCCCATAGGCGGGAACACCGTAGCGCAGCCGCTCATCGCGAAGACTGGCATGCTCCTCGAGGAGGCAAGGCGCGAAACCCTCCCAGGCAACAGGCAATACGACGCCGGAGAGTGCCGCTGCGAGCCGGTCGGAGATCTCCGCCGCCGGTACCCAATCTTCGGCTTTGACCCCCGTCAAAGGGGCGACAAAGCGGAGCCCAACGGCAGGAGAGCCCCCGAAATCGGCCAGAATCTCGCTGAGCGCCACTAGCTCCCCCAGGTTGGTGCCTGTCGGGCAGCACGCCACCTCGACAAACAGCTCTCGCGACCCCTCGCGAAGCAGACCGGCCAACCCGGTGGTGACCTGCTCAAAAGCCCCGGCGACTCCCACCACCCGGTCATGGGTCGCTGCGACAGCGCCGTGGAGTCCCACTTGTAAATACCGCAACTCGGGCACGAGTAGGCGGCGGCGCACCCGTGGGTAGAAGAGCGCGCGGCCGTTGGTGACTACTCCGGCCGCGATCCCGACCTCCCTGCAGGCGCCGAGAAGTCGTGGCAAGTGGCGGTTCAGGGTCGGCTCGCCACCGACGAAAACCGCCATCCCCGCCGCCGCGCCGCGCGCCAAAACCAGATCGCGCTCCACCTCGTGAAAATCGCGCTCGGGAGTGTTGAGCGAGTGAGTCGCCGGGTTGCGTGCGTTGTTTCCGCCCCCGATGCGAAGGACCGCCGCGGAATTCAAAATGCTGCTAAGCGCTCCGTGGCTCGCTATCATTGGGCCCTCAACGATCCTGCACGAAACGAATCCCCTCCCGAGGGAGGGGGGACGACGCTCAGAGTTAGCGACCGAGGATTGCCTGTCAAGGCCGGGGCTACCCCCAATCCCCCGCCTCCACCGGCATTCGGCTGCCGATTCAGGCACATCTGCGGCGTCAGCTTCACCGATTTGGTGCTCCAGATAGCTCGGCTATCCCTCCGCCCGAAATCGGCTCGCCTCCTTGCAGCTACACCCGCTTCGACACCCTCGGTCCACGGACGCGGTGGATGATTGAGGCCAACCCTAATTCCCCACCTGCACCGGCATTCGCGCGTCGCTACGAGGCCATCTGCGGCGTCACCTGCACCGAATTAGTGCTCGACGTAGCGCTGCTACGCCTCCGCCTAATTCGGCTTGTTTCC
>PWKZ01000075.1 GCA_003559575.1 Bradymonadales bacterium
AACAAGCCGAATTAGGCGCAGTCCAACGCAGCGCCTACGTCGAGCACTAATTCGGTGCAGGTGACGCCGCAGATGTGCGTGAATCCGCGCGCGAATCCCAGGATGGGCCGACGATTATGGTTGTCCATGAGGAGCGAGCTGACCGGGCTTGACTCCACCTCCCGAGAGGAGTAGAGGAGTTACATGCTCGAACAACGAAATCCTTATTCAATACCCGCCTTGCTCGAGAGCCGCGTCATGGGCTCGCCAATGCCGATGTCTGCCGGCGTCCGGTCGGCCGGGGGCGGAGCGATGGCGCTCGTCGCTCTTCTGCTCGGAGGCGTCGTGTTACTCGGGGCGACCGAGGCGCTCGCCCGCACCGTCCGGGTTGGAGTCTACACCAATCCACCCAAGGTCGAGTTAGGTCATGACGGCCGGCCCCAGGGGATCTTTATCGACGTCATTGAACACATCGCAGCGCGGGAGGGCTGGCTCCTCGAGTATCACCCCGGCTCATGGGACGACTGCTTGCGCCGAATCAGAACCGGCGAGATAGATCTCATGCCCGACGTGGCGCGTTCGCCGACACGGAGAGACCGGCTTTTATTCAATAAGATCCCTGTCCTGACATCATGGTTGCAGGTGTTCACTCTCGAAGGGCACGTACTCACCGCAATCAACGCGCTCGAAGGCAAGACGGTCGCGGTGCTCGAGGGGTCATTACAACAAGAGATGCTTGACGACCTGCGAGACAGCCTGGGCCTCTCAATCGGCATCCGCGCGTATGACGACTACCCCGGCACAATCGAAGCCGTCGAGCGCCGGGAGGCCGACGCGGTGCTCGCCGACCGCTTCTTCAACTACGTCCGCGACGACCGGAGTGACCTGGTGGCGACCCCCATCATTTTAGATCCGAGCGACCTCTACTTCGCCGTCCCCATCGACGGAGACCCACAGCTACTGACTCGAATCGATATCCACCTCGCGCGAATGATGAACGACCCCGACTCGGAGTATTACGCGAGCCTCAGCCTCTGGCTCGGCGAGACACCCCGCGTGCTCATGCCGCGCATCATCAAGTGGCTGATTGCCCCCGCCGCGGCCATCCTGCTTCTCGTGGGCGTCTGGAACGTGCTGCTCGGCTGGCGGGTCAGGACACGAACCCGCGAGCTGTCGGACGCCAACGCCGAGCTTCAAGACGCGCTCGAACAACTCGAGGCAGCGCGCGCCGAGGCCGTCGAGCGCGAGCGACTGTACGCGTTTGGGCAGCTCGCCGGGGGAGTCGCGCACGACCTCAACAACCTGCTCGTCCCCATCTTGAGCTACTCTGACTTACTCATGGACCGAGAGCACCCGGGCGACACCGAAGACAGAGAGCAGATGCTGCGGACCATCAAGTCGGCCGCGCAGCACGGCAGCGAGCTCATCAAGCGGATGCAGCAGTTCCACCGCGCCACTCGACAACCAGAGCCCAAGCAGGTCGTCGACCTCAATGAGATAGTTCGTGAGGTGGTCGATCTGGCCCGGCCCCGCTTGGAAGGGCGTGGGGCCGGAAGAGAGAGAGCGGTCGAGGTCGCGCTCGCCCTCGGTGACAACGCTCAAATCCACGGGCGCCCCTACGAACTACACGAGATGATAATGAACCTCGTGCTCAATGCGGTTGACGCGATGCCCACCGGAGGCCGCCTCGAGATCTCCACCGCGCGCCGTGACGAGAGTGTCGCGCTCACTGTGCGCGACACCGGCCGCGGGATGTCGCCCGAGGTGCTGGCGCAATGTTTCCGCCCGTTCTTCTCGACCAAAGGGGACCAAGGCACGGGCATCGGGCTCACAATGGTCAAGAACATCGTCACCGAGCATGACGGCGCAATCGACGTTCAGAGCCGCCCCGGCGCAGGCACCGACATCCATCTCACCTTCAGGACAAACGCGTGAGGATCGCTCAAGACGCGCCACTTTCTCTTGACCCCAAAAGCCAGGACCGCTATTGAAGGAGCGGGCAAATTGAGGCGCCTTTTTCGGGGCGCGACTCTCTCTTCCTTGAACCGAACAATGGAAATGACAATGAATCGAAAGCGCGCGAGTGGGCTGGACATCGACCAGGGCAACCTCTGCTCGGGCGTCGCCTACGGGTGGGCCAAAAAGACCTTTGCCAACCGGTCCGGGCGCTTCGGCGCACCTCTCCCCGGGCTGGACGACTCCTTCTCCAACGTCATGGACATGGGCGGGCTTGGAATTGCGCTCAGCTCCGACGGGATCGGGACCAAAGTGGAGCTGGCCGAGCGCATCGGGCGCTATGACACGCTCGGGTTCGATCTGGTCGCGATGACCGCCGACGACCTGGCGGCCAACGGGATCGAGCCCGTCTGCCTGTCCAACATCCTCGATGTGGATCACCTGGACGCCGCGGTGGTCGACTCGCTCATGCGCGGTTTGCACGACGCCGCCAACCAGGCCCAAATGGCGGTGGTCGGCGGCGAAATCGCCGAGCTTGGCGATCGCATCGGCGGCTACGGCCCCGGGATGCATTTTAACTGGTGCGCCACCGCGCTCGGCGTCCTCCCGACCGGGCTCTCACCAATCAGCGGCCATGAGGTCGAGCCCGGCCACGATGTCTTCGCCCTCCGCAGCCGCGGCTTCCGCTCCAACGGCTTCTCACTCCTGCGGCGAGTGATGGAGTCCTGTTTCGGCGACGGCTGGCACGACGCGCGATACGACGAGCAGGCCACATGGGGCGAGGTCCTGCTCACTCCGAGCCTCATTTACAGCCCATTGATTACCCGACTGCGCAGAGCCGGCGTCAACCTCACGGCGGTGGCCCACATCACCGGCGGGGGCGTCGAGGACAACCTGGCGCGCATGTTGCGCCCGGCCGGGGCCGGCGCCGATCTCACCGGCCTCCACCCTCCCCTGCCCTTCATGCTGAAGGTCCAAGAGCTCGGCGGTGTCGACGAGGCGCAGGCCTACCGGCTCTGGAACATGGGCAACGGCATGCTGCTGGTGGCGCCGCCCGACGCGCGCGAGTCGATCATGACGCTCGCCGCCGAGCTCGACTACGACATTCGAGTGGCGGGCGCGGTCCACTCGCGCCCCAAAATCTCAATCCAAACCCGCGGCCTGCACCCCACGGTGCTCGAGCGGCCGCTCGACTAGAGGAGACGACGTGGCACACCGCGTATCACGCATCCAGGTGTTACATAAGCGGCCCGGCACCCCCGACGTGATGGGGCTCCAGGTGGAGCGGGACGCGGAGCGCCTCCTCGGCCGCCCCCCCGGCCCGGTGCGCAGCGGCAAGATCTACACCATCCTGCCCACGCTCACGCCGGCGCAGCTCGACGAGTTCGCGACGCGCGGTTTGTCCGACTCGGTGACTCAAGAGGCATACGCCGACCGACTGCACGTCGATCCCGACTTCCCCTACTACCTTCTGGTGAGCAAGCTGCCGGGGGTCACCGACGACGAGGGGATCTCGGCCCAACGCACCTTGTGCGACATGTTCTCGCTGCAATTCGACACCACCCAGCAGATCTTTTCTTCCGACCTCTTCCTGTTCTCCACCCCGCTCTCCGACCAGGAGTTCGAGCGGCTTGGATTCGAGAGCCTGGCCAACCCCCTGATCCATCACCTCGAACACGGTCAATTCAGAGGGCGAGTCGAGTACTGGCCCGAGGTGCGGATCGAGGCCGATCTGACCAACGAGGCCGTCTCTCTCGAGCTCGGCGACGAAGAGCTTTTGGCGCTCTCCCGCGAGCGCGTGCTCAGCCTCAACCTCGCCGAGATGAAGGCGGTGCGCGACTACTACCGCCGGCCTTCCGTCCGCCAACAGCGCCAAGCGATGGGGCTGCCCGCCAACCCGCTCGACACTGAACTCGAGATTTTTGCCCAGACATGGTCCGAGCACTGCAAGCACAAGGAGTTCAGGGCGCTCATCAGCTATGAGGACACCGCGACGGGTGAAGTCGTGGAGATCGACTCGCTCTTTGACACCTTCATCAGGGGCGCCACCCGCGAGGTGGCCCAAAGCCTCGACGCCGCCGGCTCTAACCGGTTGCTGAAGGTGTTCTCCGACAACGCGGGGGTGGTGCGCATCGACTCCGAGCGGGTGTTCGTCTTCAAGGTCGAGACCCACAACTCACCCTCCGCTCTCGACCCCTACGGCGGCGCCATCACGGGCATCCTCGGCAACAACCGCGACCCGCTGGGCACCGGCCGCGGCGGCGGGCGACTGCTCTTCAACACCAACGTCCTGTGCTTCGGCTCTCCCAACCATGACAAGCCGCTCTTGAGCAACCAGCTCCACCCCGCGCGGGTCTTTGAGGGCGTCCAAAAAGGAATCGAGGACGGCGGCAACAAGTCCGGGGTCCCGACCGTCAACGGCGCGATCATCTTCGACGAGCGTTACGCCGGCAAGCCACTCGTCTACTGCGGGACAGGCTCGATCATGCCGGCCTCTTACCACGGCTTGAACTCCTGGGACAAAGAGATCGCACCGGGCGACCGGATCCTCATGGCCGGCGGGCGCGTGGGCAAGGACGGGATCCACGGGGCGACATTCTCCTCGCTCGAGATCGATCGTCACTCTCCCAAGAGCGCTGTGCAGATAGGCAGCCCCATCACCCAGAAGCTGATGTCGGACTTCCTCGAGCAGGCCTGCGCGATGGGGATAATCAAGTGCTCCACCGACAACGGCGCCGGGGGGCTCTCCTCTTCGGTGGGCGAGCTTGCGCTTTTGAGCGGCGGCGCCGAAGTACACCTCGAGCGGGTGCCGCTCAAGTACTCGGGCCTCAAGCCTTGGGAGATCTTCGTCTCCGAGTCCCAGGAGCGCATGACTCTGGTGGTCACCCCCGATCAGGTGGACGCGGTCATGGCGCTGGCCCGCGACCGCGAGGTGGAGATCACCGACATCGGCCGTTTCACCGATTCGGGCCACCTGAGCGTCCTCTTCGACGGCGAGGTGGTGGCCCACCTCGAGCTTGAGATGCTGCACGAAGGGGTCCCTCAAAAGAGGATGCGCGCCCGCTTCGAACAACCCGCGCTCGCCGAGCCGGTTTTGACCGAGGCGCCCGGCGCCCCCCGCGGCCTCGATCTCGGCGAGTGCTGGCTCTCGCTGATGGAGGCCTTGAATATCTGCTCGCGCGAGTGGGTCATCCGGCGCTATGACCACGAGGTCAAGGGCAAGACGGTGGTCAAACCGCTCATGGGGCGCCGCGGCCTGGCGCCCCAAGACGCGGCGGTGATGCGACTCGATCATCACTCCTACCGCGGAGTGGCCATCTCGAACGGAATCTGCCCCCGCTACGGCGACCTCGACGCCTATGAGATGTCCGCCGGCGCGTTCGACGAGGCGGTGCGCCAAATCGTCTCCGTCGGCGGCCGGGTGCCCTCGATGGAGCGCGCCGACAACCCCTTCTGGTCGGCGTGCGACAACTTCTGCCTCCCCGACTCGGAGTACGATCCCGCGGGAAACCCGGATGGCATGCTCAAGCTGGCCAAGCTGGTGCAGATCTGTCGGGCGCTCTACGACATGTCGACGTTCTTCAAGATCCCGATGACCTCCGGCAAGGACAGCATGAAGAACGACTTCCGCGCCGACGGAGTCAAGATCTCAGTGCCCCCGACCATCTTGTATTCAATGGTCGCCGAGATCGAGGACGTGCGCCGGGCGGTGACCTCCGATTTCAAGGCGCCCGGCGACATCATCTACCTCATGGGCGAGACCTACGACGAGCTTGGCGCCTCCGAGCTCTATCGGCTGTTCGACACGCTGGGGGCCAATGTCCCCAAGGTCCGCAAGGAGCAAGCGCTCGATCTCTATCGTCGAATGGAGCAGCTCACCTCGCGAGGCCTCTTGCAATCGAGCCACGACCTCTCCGACGGGGGGCTCGCCGTGGCGCTGGCTGAATGCACCTTCGGCACCGAGCTTGGCTTTGAGATCGCGCTCGGCGAGACGCTCCCGCCCCACGTGCAGCTCTTCTCGGAGTCTCACTCGAGGTTCGTGGTGAGCGTCGCGCCCGGCGACTCGGCCGCCTTCGAGACGGTGGCGGGCACAAGGGCCGTGCGCCTGGGCACGACCAGCGCGACGCCCAAGGCGATAGTGAGCTTTGACGGCGGGCACATCGCGCTCGCGACGCAAGACCTGCTCGCGCGCTGGAATGGCGGGCTGGAGAGAGGACGCGACAAATGAGCGCAGTGAGAGCGATCGTGCTCACCGGGTTCGGGATCAACTGCGAAGAAGAGATGGCCGCCGCCTATCGACTCGCGGGCGCCGAGGCCGATATCGTGCACCTCAACGACGTCTTTCTGGAGAAGGTGAGGCTCGACGACTATCACGTCTTGAACTTCCCCGGCGGCTTCTCCTTCGGCGACGATCTGGGCTCCGGCAAGGTGTTGTCCAACAAGCTGCATTACCGGCGGCTGGCCTCGGGGCGACGGTTTCTCGATGAGATCGAACGCTTCCTCGGAGACGGCAAATACATCCTCGGCATCTGCAATGGTTTCCAGGCGCTCGTAAAAATGGGGCTGCTGCCCAACACGAGCGGGACCGGGACCCAGGAAGTCTCCTTGACCCACAACGACTCCGGTCACTTCGAGGACCGCTGGGTGCGAGCCAAGGTGACCGGCGACGGCCGCTGCCCGTTCCTGAGCGGCCTCGATCTCATCGACCTCCCGGTGCGCCACGGCGAAGGCAAGCTCGTCATCGCGACTCCCGAAGTCCGTGAGCAGATCTTGGCGGAGCGCTTGAACTGCCTGACCTATGTGGGCCAAGACCATGCGCCCACCGCCGAGTACCCCCAAAACCCCAACGGCTCGGCGCTCGCCTGCGCCGGACTGTGCGATCCGACCGGTCAAATCCTGGGAATGATGCCGCACCCGGAGGCCTACCTCTCGCTGTACAACCACCCGGACTGGGGCCGCAAGAGACGTCTCGACCCCGACCTCTCCGAAGATGGCGAGGGGCTTCTGTTCTTCAAGAATATCGTCACCCACATCAAAGAGACGGAGTCCTGATGCGAAAACTCACAACCGCAGTCCTTAGCGTCTCCGACAAACGTGGAATCGTGGAGCTGGCGCGAGGACTCAGTCGGCATGGGGTGCGCCTGCTCTCCACCGGCGGGACGCGCCGCGTCCTCCTCGAAGCCGGGCTCGAGGTCACTGAGCTGAGCGAGTTCACCGGCAACCCGGAGGCCTTCGGCGGGCGCATGAAGACCCTCTCGTTCCGCTTCGAGTCGGCGCTCCTCTTCCACCGGGAGCGCGACGCGGCCGAGGCCCGCGAGCTGGGCATCGAGCCCATCGATCTGGTGGTCTGCAACCTGTATCCGTTTCGCGAGGTGCGCGACCGTGGCGCCGAGCTGGACGAGCTCCTCGAAAATATCGACATCGGCGGCCCGACCATGCTGCGGGCGGCGGCCAAGAACCATGACGCCGTGGCGGCGCTCTCCGATCCCGCCGACTACCCTGCCCTGCTGGCCGAGCTGGATGATAACGAGGGGGCGCTCTCCCGCGACACCCGCGCGCGGCTCATGCGCAAGGCGTTCGCACACACCGCCGAGTACGACCGGGTGATCGCCAACACGTTGGAAGAGCGCGCCGGCGAACAGACCGCCGTGCGCCTGAGCTTTGGCGACCCGCAGCCGCTGCGCTACGGAGAAAACCCGCACCAGGGAGCGCTCTTCATGGCGCGCGACCTTGATCGCTCCGGCCCCGCCCCCTTCGAGGTGCTGGCCGGCAAGGCGATCTCGTTCAACAACCTGGTCGATCTGAACGCCGCCGCCGAGGCGGTGGCCGCGCTCCCTCCCTCCGGGTGCGCCATCATCAAACACACCAACCCCTGCGGGCTCGCGGTCGCAAAGAGCCCGGGCGCGGCTCTCGCCCTCGCCTGGGAAGGCGATCCCCTCTCGGCGTTCGGATCGATCATCGCGTTCAACACACCGGTCGCGCGCGGTGATCTCGAACTCTTGAGCCTCGACAGCGAGGACAAGGGCGCCCGGCGCTTCGTGGAGGTCGTCTTGGCGCCGGAGTTCAGCGCTGAGGCGCTCGATTATCTCAAACTGCACGACTCGTTGCGGGTGGTGCGCGCCGCGCCGCGCGACCTCGTCGCCGAGCGCGAGTATCGCTTCACGGCCGGCGGGCTCCTCTGCCAGCAGCCCGACCAACACCTCTACGACCAGCTGGAGGTGGTCACCAAACGCGCCCCGAAGAAAATGGACGAGGAGCTTGTCGCTTTCGGCATCCAGGCGGTCCGGGCGCTCAAGAGCAACGCCGTGTGTATCGTCCGGCGCACCACCGGCGACGCGATGCAGCTACTCGGCATGGGCGCCGGACAGCCCAACCGAGTCACCTCCACCGGCCTCGCGCTCGCCAAGGCGCGCGAGAACCTGGCGCGCGAGACGGGCGCCCAGGGCCAAGCGCTCGACCGCGAACTCGCGCGCACCCTGGCCGAGGCGGTGGTGGCTTCGGACGCTTTTTTCCCATTTGCCGACAACGTGGAGCTACTCGCAGAGGAGGGAGCCAAGCTTCTCGTCCAGCCGGGTGGATCGGTCCGCGACCGCGCGGTCAAAAAGATGTGCAATCAACTGGACGTCTCCATGGTTTTTACGGGTACAAGGCACTTCAAGCACTGAGGAGGAACCGATGAACACACTCGCTCGCCTGGTCACCCCGCAGCTACCGTCGATTCACCGCGGCAAAGTCCGCGACAGCCTACGGGTCGACGACAGCACTCGGCTCATCGTGGTCACCGACAGAATCTCGGCCTTCGACAGCGTGCTCGACACACCCATCCCCGGCAAGGGGCGAGTGCTGAATCAAATTGCCAACTTCTGGTTTGACGCCACCCGCGACATCGTGGCCAACCATGTCGTGCGTGAAATCGATCCCTGCATCACCCTCGTGCACGAGGCGACCCCAATTCGGGTCGAAGTGATCGTCCGCGGCTACCTCGCGGGCAGCATGTGGCGCGGTTATCAAGACGGCAAGCGCACCTTCTCCGGGGCCTCGCTGCCCGACGGGCTGAGCCTCAACCAGAGGCTGCCGGAACCCATCGTGACCCCCACCACCAAGGAGGACAGCGACGAGGAGATCACCCCCGAGGGGATCGTCGCCACCGGGCTTGCGAGCGAGGCCCTCTACCGCCGCATGCACGAGACGGCGCTCAAGCTCTACGAGCGCGGCGCGCGGCTGTTGGGCGAGCGCGGCCTGCTCCTCGTCGACACCAAGTATGAGTTCGGGCTTTTGCACGACGAGCTAATCTTGATAGACGAGATCCACACCCCCGACTCGTCGCGCTTCTTCGAGTCCGACGATTACGACCGCGATCCGGCCCACGCGACGCAGATGGACAAGGAGTACGTCCGTCAATGGTTGCAGGCCAACCGCGACGAGGACTCCGGCGCCTACCCGAGCGTGCTGCCCGAGGATGTCGTCATCGAGACCGCGCGCCGCTACAACGAGCTGTTTGCGCGAGTGACCGGGCAAAGTGTGCGCCCCGATCTCGACGATGACGCCCCGAACCGCGTCTATCGCAATCTACTGCGCGAAGGGCTCATTCTGCCGGGCTATGTGGCGATTATCATGGGCTCGGCGGCCGACCTTCCGTTTGCGCGCAAGCTGGCCGAAGGGGTTGCGAAGTACGGGATCAAGGCCGAGCTTCGGATCGTCTCGGCCCACAAGAACGGTGAGCGGATCCTCGGCATGGCGGAGGAGTACAACGCCTCCCTCGAGCCGGGGGCCGTCCTGGCGGTGGCCGGCCTGTCGAACGGGCTCGGGGGCGCGCTGGCGGCCAACCTGAACTTGCCCGTCATCTCTTGCCCGCCGTTCAAGGACAACGTCGATCTCCTCACCAACGTGAACTCGTCGCTGATGATGCCGTCGGGCACTCCCGCCGGCACCTGCGTGAGGCCCGACAACGCGGTCCAGCTCGCTTTGCGAGCGCTGAATCTGCCCCGCTTGCGCGAGCGCTTGAGCGCCGAGATTGCCGCGAACAAGCTGCGCCTCATCGAGGCCGACACCGAGGCGCGCGGAAGAGAGTCATGAGTTTCTCCCACGGGATCTCTCCCCTCGACGGTCGCTACGGCGAGCGCATGGCACCGCTGCGACGCTCTTTCTCCGAGTTTGCGCTGATGGAGCGCCGGGTTGAGGTGGAGCTCCGCTACCTCCTGGCGCTCGAATCGGTCGACTGTTTCGAGCCGCTCTCGGCGGACGAGAGGGGTCGCCTCGACGACGCCCTGGGGAGCTTTGGAGCGCCGGAGTTCCAGCGCTTGAAGGAGATCGAGAGCGAGCTGAACCACGACGTCAAGGCGGTGGAGGTTTTTCTGCGGGAACGCTTGCGTCTCAAAAACCCCAACCGCATTCACTTCGGGCTGACCTCCGAGGATATAAACAACCTGGCCTACACCCTCTGCCTGAAGGACTACGTCGAGCATGGACAGCTCCCCTTGTGGCGCGAGCTATTACAGGAGATAGCCGAGCGCGCCCACAAATGGGCCGAGATCCCCTTCCCGACTCGCACCCACGGCCAGTTCGCCTCGCCGAGCACGGCGGGCAAGGAGTTGGCGGTCTTTTTGACCCGCGGCGTGCGTCTGTTCAAAGTCCTCCGTGCCTTTCGCTTCACCGGGAAACTCGGCGGCGCGACAGGGAACTTTTCCGCCATGCAGGCCGCCTGCCCCGCGGTCGATTGGCGGAGGTTCGCCGGTGACTTCGTGGAGAGCCTCGATCTCTCATGCAATGGATGCACAACCCAAGTCGAAGATCATGATAATTGGGCACATTTTTTCAACCTCACCCGCGCGTTCAACAACGTCATCCAGGATCTGGATCTAGATTTTTGGCTCTATATTTCGTATGGCTACCTAAAAGAGGCGACCCGACAGGGGGAGGTCGGATCATCGACGATGCCGCACAAGGTCAACCCGATCCGGTTCGAGAACAGTGAGGGCAACTTGCAAGTGGCAAACAGCCTGCTCACGTTCTTGTCGGACAAGCTGCCGCGCTCCCGGATGCAGCGGGATCTGTCGGACAGCACGGTGACGCGCAACATCGGGGTGGCGCTCGGGCATTCCCACCTGGCCTGGCAAGAGACCCTCCGTGGGCTCGCCCGGGTCGACGTCGACCAGGAGCGATGTCTCGAAGAGCTTGAGCAGAGCCCGGAGCTATTGTCCGAGCCGATTCAATCCATCTTGCGGCTCGTCACGAATGACGACCCATACACCCTCTTGAAGACACTGACGCGCGGCAAAGAGGTGACAACTCAAGCGCTGGCCGAGTTCATTGACGAGCTTGACGTGGACGAGGAGGTCCGCGCCCGACTGCGCGCGCTGTCGGTCACCGGTTATCTCGGGCTGGCACCCGAAATCTGCCTCGAAGCTTGCAAATTGGCACGAGAGGAGCTCACCAAATGAACGTAGCGATCATCGGTTCCGGGGGCCGCGAGCACGTCCTCGCCTGGAAGATCCGACAGAGCCCCCTGGCGGGCGAAGTCTTCGTCGTCCCGGGCAACGGCGGCACCTCACCGAACCTCGCGGTGGCACCCGGCGACTTCGACGCCCTCGCCGAGATGTGCCGCAGACACCGGATCGACCTCCTGGTAGTCGGCCCCGAGGCCCCACTCGTGGAGGGCATCCGCGATCACTTTCGAGGGAGCGAGGTGATGGTCTTCGGCCCTTCCAAGGCCGCCGCGCAGCTCGAGGGATCCAAAATCTTCGCCAAGCGGTTCATGTCCAGGCATGGCGTCGCCACCGCCGAGGCAGAGCGCTTTGAAGCCCCCGCCGCCGCGCGCGACCTCGTCGCAAGCCGCGGCGGCGAAGTGGTCATCAAGTATGACGGGCTCGCGGGAGGGAAAGGGGTCTTCGTCACCTCCTCGGTCGCCGAGGCCCACGAGGCGCTCGACACCATCGCCGACACCTACGGCCCCGACTCGCCGCTTGTCGTGGAAGAGAGGCTCCACGGGCAGGAGATCTCAATCTTGGGGATCACCGACGGCGAGACAATCAAGCTCCTGACTCCGTCGCAAGACCACAAGCAACGCTTTGCCAACGACGAGGGGCCGATGACCGGAGGGATGGGCGCCTTCTGTCCGGTCCCGGGCTGCGACGAAGCGCTGATGGAGCGAATCGTGGCCGACGTGGTGACGCCCACCATGCGGGGGATCGCGCGCGAGGGGCTCGACTACGTCGGGGTGCTCTACTTCGGGCTGATGGTAACTCGGGAGGGCCCCAAACTCCTCGAATACAACGTCCGGTTCGGCGATCCCGAGGCCGAGGCGGTGCTCCCCAAGCTCGAGAGCGACTTGCTGGCGCTCATCCGGGCGTGTTTCGACGGCAGCTTGAGCGACCGTAAGCTCTCGTTTCACCCCGGCTTCTTCGTCGATGTCGTGCTCGCCTCCGACGGCTATCCCGGCCGCTATCCCACGGGAGTCCCCATCACCGGCCTCGACGAGGTTCTCCCCGATTGCCTGGTGTTTCACGCCGGGACCCGGCGTGACGGCGACCAGGTACTGACCAGCGGGGGACGCGTGCTCAACGTGGTGGCCCGCGGCGCCACGTTGGACCGTGCCATCGAGCGCGCCTACCGCCAAGCCGACCAAATCGCGTTCGAGACCAAAGCGCTGCGTCGTGACATCGGCCGGCGGGAGTGGGTTCTTTGATGAAACGCTTGGCGGTCCTCTTGTCCGGCCGTGGCAGCAACATGGAGGCTATCCTGGGCCACACCCGCCCGAGCGGCACGCTCGATGGGATCGCGCAAATCGCGGTGGTCGCCGCCAACCAGCCGGAGGCCGGCGGATTGACAATCGCGGCCGAAGCCGGCATCCCGACCCGCGTGATACCCCACCGGAAACAGCCCCGGAGACAATTCGAGCGCCGGCTAATCGCCGCGCTCGATCCGTTTTCGCCTGATCTCATCGTGCTGGCCGGGTTCATGCGCCGCCTGAGCCCGCTGTTCGTCTCTCACTACAAGAACCGCATCGTCAATATTCACCCGGCCGACACCCGCCTCCACCAGGGCCTCGACGGATACCGGTGGGCTTTCGAGCGAGGTCTCCAAGAGAGCTTTGTGACGGTTCATCTGGTGGACGAAGGGCTCGACACCGGCCCGATCATAGGCCGGCACCCGATCGATCTGACCGGTTGCCAATCGCTCGCCGAGGTGGAGCGTCGCGGTCTCGCGGTGGAACATCAATTTTACAGCGCAATGATTCGCCACCTGCTAGAGAAGCAGGAACTATCGGAAGGATAAGCGCCATGTGCGGCATTCTCGGTTTCTTCGGACGCGGTGACGTCTCCCACGACGTCATCAACGGTCTGACGGCGCTCCAACACCGGGGCCAGGACGCCGCCGGGGCCGTCACCTTCGACTCGAACCGGTTCAAGCTCAAAAAGGGGCTCGGGCTCGTCAGGGAGGTCTTCGGGCAGCTCGATGTCACTGATTATGAGGGGTTCTGCGGCTTGGGGCATGTCCGCTACGCGACCCAAGGAGCGCTCGACGCCGCGGAGGCACAGCCGTTCACCTTGAACTACCCGTTCGGCATCGCCATGGTGCACAACGGCAATGTCACCAACTTCAACGATCTCAAGAGCCGTCTCTTCAGTGATCAGCACCGGTTGCTGGAGACCTCGAGCGACCTCGAATTGATCCTCTACACGCTCACCAGTGAGCTTGAGAAGGAGAATCTCTCGCGCACCAACCCGGAGGCGATCTTTCGGGCGGTCCAGGCCACCCAGCTCGCAATCGAGGGGGCCTACTGCACCATCACAATTCTCGCCAATCTCGGGTTGCTCGTGTTCGCCGACCCCTGGGGGATCCGCCCCCTCGTGATGGGACGCAAGTTCAGCGACCACGGCCTGGTCTACGGGTTCGCCTCGGAGTCGAGCTGCTTCGACTTTCTGGGCTACGAGACCGTCAGGGATCTCAAAGCGGGCGAGGCCGTCTTCATCGACTCCGACATGCAGCTGCACTCTTCCATCTGCGAGCGCCGCAAGGAGAGCTTTTGCGTCTTTGAATACATTTATTTCGCCCGTGAGGACAGCATCATGAACGGGCGGCTGGTGGCCGGCGAGCGCGTCCAAATGGGCAGGCAGCTGGCCAAGACTTTTCAGGAGTCGGCCCTCGAGCCCGATATAATCATCGACGTGCCCGCCAGCGCCTACTTCTTCGCCTCGGGGCTGGCTGAAAAACTCAATGTGCCCTACCGCCGCGGGTTAGCCAAGAACAACCACGTGGGCCGCAGCTTCATCTCGCCCAACCAGAGCGACCGCGAGAACATGGTGCGGCAAAAGCTCAACCCTATCCGCGACATCATCAAGGACAAGAAGATCGCCGTGGTGGACGACTCCATCGTGCGCGGAACCACCTCCAAACACTTGGTGCGGCTACTGCGGGAGAAGGGAGCGCGAGAGGTCTATGTGGTCTCGGCCTCGCCTCCAATCAAGTTTCCATGCATTTACGGCATCGACATGTCGATCCGCCGCGAGATCATCGCCGCCAATTACAACGTCCACGACATCGGGCGCTACATCGAGGCCGACGCGATCATCTACCAGAAGCTGGACGACTTGAAAGAGATGTACTCGGACTGCTCATCCTGCTACGCCTGCTTCGACGGCTGCTACCCGACCGGGATCACCCTCGAGGCCATCGAAGCCATCGAGGCCGACCGTCTCCAGTCCAAGCGTTGAGCACTCAATCAGGTCCGCCCAAGACGGCCGCGCGGCGAGGGTCAACCAAGCATCTCGGCTATCTGGGCCGCCTTGAGCGCCTTGCCGCTCGAGCGCACCTCACCGTCGATGACCAGCGCCGGCGTCATCATCACACCGTATTCCATTATCTCATCAATGGATTCGACCTTGCTGAGCGTCGCCTCGACCCCGCTCATTTCGATGGCGCGCTCGGCCTCCGCATAGAGCTTGCGACACTTGGGGCACCCGGTCCCCAAAACCCGCACATCCATTCGACACCGCCTCTCCCCGCCCCGGATCGATTACACCGGGCCTGCGATGCAGCAGTTTAACACCCCGTTTGCGATTGGCGCAATAACGCCAACATTGAGGTCAGCGACAGTTGAGGCCGTCGCCTCTCTCGAAGACGACCGGGTCGATCCTGTCCTCCGTGAGCACCGTGCTCGAGACGGCGCCGATCAACTGAATCGTCTCGGGGACACTCGACACCATCTGGATCACCATCCGGAGACTGAACATCTCCAGCACGACGTCGCACCGACGCGGAATGAGCGCGAAGAACTCATCGGGCTCGAACCCCGACGCAGCCCACTCGGCGGGACACTCGGGGTTGTCGCCGTCGCCGGGAGCGCAGCCCTCGATGTTGCCCTCGCAGTACTCGCGCACGATGATATTCTTGACGTCCCGCAGCGCCGCTCCGAGGTAGACACTGGTGAACACGATCCCGTCTTCAATCACCGTCTGGTCCCCATCGGTGACGAGCCGCCCCTCGATATTGAAGTTATTGACCTCCATCCGCGCGCGCCATTCGGGGCCCAACGTGATGTCGATTGCCGCCCCAAGAAGCTCCAACAGATCGACGTTCATGGAGAGAGGGCCGGCGGTGAAGCAATCCTCGTCGAGCGCGAAGTCAAAGGGCAGGCAGGGAGCGCCGTCGAGATACTCGAGGAAGCTCCCGCTCTCACCCCAGCGACTCGCGATGCTCAACCGGGCCAGGATCTCCTCGGAGTCGGCGTCCCAGTCGTCCGCCCGGATGACCATCGGCAGCTCGCTGATGCCATCGCCCAGATACTGCGCGATCCCCTCGGCGTCGGCGATCATATCGGTCATTAGCAACTGCTGGATTGTATCGACCGCCGCGGTGGGATCCAGGAGCGAGTCCTGGTCGGGCTCACAGGTGAAGTCGGGCATCTCGGGGAACGGCAGCTCATCGCGGTTCACGATCGTGAGGCGATCCTCCGCCCCATCGTACTCGACCAGGAAATAGGACTGGTCATCGTCGCGCCAGTTGCCCACAATCCAGTAGGGCACGCCGCACTCCTCCTTCTCCCAAAAACCGTGCAAGTGACCGGTGAACATCGCCTTGACGACTCCCGGGTGATCCTCGATCACGTCACACAAGGCCGGCGCCCCGGGCTCCGTCACCAGCGTGTTCGGCGGGTGATGAAAGAAGAGAATCGATGGCCGCCCGTCGGCGAGCTGATTGTCGAGCCAGGCGAGCTGTTCGGCTCCGAAACTGCCGAGCAGCCCGGCGTTTTGGTTCCAGGTGGAGCCATCGACCGAATGGAGGATTATCAAGCGGACCCCATTGACCACGTCGGCGAACCAGAGGGGATAGCCCATCGCCGCGCTGAACGCCGCCTCCCGCGCCTCCTTGTCATCGGTGATCTCCACCGCCGTGCCGTCGAACTCCTCATAGAACTCATGATTGCCAATCGCCGGCAGCCAGGTGGCGAAAAGGTTGTCGAGCTCTTCAACGAGGATCTCGGCGATAGTCTCGCCTTCCGTCACGGACGGGAGGTAGTCGATGATGTCACCGGTGATGACGACGCGGTCGGCCTCGAAGTCGACGGCGTTCACGCGATTGACTCGCGCGGCGATATAATCGCGCCGCGGATTTTCAAGCGTCCCGGAGTAGTGCAGATCGGAGACGTGGATGAAGCGCAAGAGCCCCGGCGGTTCCGCGGGGGCCGTGTCTCCCGGCGCCGCGACATCACTGCCGTCATACGTCTCGGCCGTCTCCGCCGCGCCCACGGCGTCGCGCGGCGGCTCGGCGCTATCCGAGTCGCCACAGGCCGCGACGCCCACAAACCCGATCAAGGCACAGTAAACCGCGAAAGAAAAAGGTCTGCGATTGGCAACCATCCCAGGGACACTCCTTCCGGGCGCCACGTCAAACAGCCCCGGCGCCGCGCGAAAAACATATTCGTATTCGGCGCGCGGGTCAAAGGATCCAGCATGGATATTGGCGCAATTTTGCGATTCTCCTTTCCACATGCGGCTCTACGGCCACGACTTCCTTGACAAGGGGGCACCGAACCCGGAACATGAGGGCTCCTGGGGAACGTCGAGGACGTTTCAAAGACCACAACTCGTCGGAGCAAAAAACGATAGAAGAGCAGGAGACAGAGATGACTCTCAAACAACTGGTAACCGCCGCGCTGCTTGTGTTCGTCGCCGCGAGCGTTGGTGTCGTGATCTATCGCAACGTGGGCGCGGAAGATTCGGTGCCGCAAGAGACCGCGCCCGCGACCACCGCGGCCGCGCAGACACCTCCCGGTTCGCGAGTGATCGCCGCCGGCGAAGGCGAGACCGCCGGCGAAGCGACCGCCGGCGAGCCGCGTTTCCTGGCAATGTACATCCACGGGGCGCGCCGCTGCCGCTTGTGCGTCAACATGCAAAACAACGCCAGAGCCGCGGTGCGAGAGGTCTTCTCCGGGTTGATCGCCGACGGCACACTCGCCTGGCGTGACATCGATCTTGGCCGACCGGGCAACCGCCATTACGCCACCGACTACGACGTGCGGGGCAGTGGAGTGGTCGTGGCCGAGATCGACGACAACGGAGAGCCGCTGCGCTACAAACACCTGGGCGGCACTTGGCAAATCGCCAACGACGCGCAACAGATGCGGCGGTACATACACGCCGAGATCCAGGCTTTCATGGCGAACGCCGAGGAATATGATGACTGAGCTCATCGCGCTCACCGCGACCGCCTTCTGGCTCGGCCTGCTCACATCCATCAGCCCATGCCCGCTGGCCACCAACGTGGCCGCCGTCTCATTCATCGGGCGCAGAATCGAGAACCCTCGGATGGTGCTGCTCGGGGGGTTGCTCTACTCGCTCGGGCGCATCTCAAGCTACACCATCCTCGGCGCCCTGCTCGTCACGAGCGCGCTCAGCGCGCCGCTTGTCGCGCTGGTGCTCGAGCAATACATGAATCAGATCCTCGGGCCGCTGCTCGTCTTGGTGGGGATGCTACTGCTCGAGCTCATCTCCTTCGGAAGTTTCGGCTCCGGCCTCGCGACGCGAGTTCAAGCCCGCGCCGAGCGCCTCGGGCTGCTCGGCGCGTTTCTTCTCGGGGTGGTGTTCGCGCTGTCGTTTTGCCCGGTCTCGGCGGCGCTGTTTTTCGGCAGCCTGTTGACGCTGGCGCTCAGAGCTGAATCGGGAGTCGTCATGCCGGCGGTCTACGGCCTCGGCACCGGCCTGCCGGTGGTGGTCTTCGCCGTCCTGATAGCGCTCGGCGCCCGCTCGCTGGCCAAGGTGTTCGACCGAATCAAGAGCTTCGAACTCTGGGCGCGGCGGGTCACCGGAGCGCTGTTCATCGGGATCGGCATCTACTACACGATCACATTCACGATTGGGATCTACTAAAAGAGCGCACCGTAGATGTAACCCGCCGTGGTCGAGCAAATCACCACGAGAACGATATAAGCCGCGGTCTTGCGGGTGCCGATGACACTTCGGATGACCAACATCGACGGCAAAGAGAGCGCCGGGCCGGCCAGGAGCAGCGAGAGCGCCGGCCCCTTTTCCATGCCGGCGCCAATCAACCCCTCGAGGATCGGGACCTCGGTGAGCGTCGCGAAGTACATGAGCGCCCCTGCCACCGAGGCAAAGAGGTGCGAACCGAGGGAGTTGTCGCCGACCAGCGAAACAATCCAGGCCGACGGGATCAGCGCCTCTTCACCGGGGCGCCCGAGCAAAAACCCCGCCACCAGAACACCGGCGAACAGCAGCGGGGTGATGAGCAGCGCGAAGAACCAAGTGGACTCGCCCCACTCGGAGAGCTCGTCGCGCTCAAACCAACGCCACACGACGACTCCCAGGATCACGAGTGAGCCCCCCGCGATCCACCACTTGACGCCGTGGATCGTGGCCCACAGCCCGGCGTCGCCTTCGCCCGGCGCCCCCCAGTTGGCGAACACGAGGAATGCCACCATAGAGGCGAAGTAGAGCGCGTCTTGCCACAGCGCGCGTCGACTCTCGCTCGGAGCCATCGCCACTGCGGCCGCACCGGCACGCTCTTTCTCCTCGCGATAGTAGAAGAGGTGCATCGCGACACCGATTACAAAGGCAAACACGACCGCCCCGACGGCACGCGCGATCCCTAGCTCCAGCCCCAACACCCTCGCGGTCAAGATGATGGCCAGCACGTTGATCGCCGGACCCGAATAGAGGAACGCCACGGCCGGGCCCAGGCCCGCACCACGCTTGTGGATGCCCGCAAACAGCGGCAACACGGTGCAGGAGCAGACCGCGAGGATCGTCCCCGAGACGGAGGCCACCGGGTAGGCGATGAACTTGGAGGCCAGTGGGCCCAAATACTTCATCACCGCAGCCTGGCTGACAAATACCGAGATGGCACCGGCGATGAAAAATGCCGGAATGAGGCACAGCAGGACGTGCTCGTGGACGTAGTCCTGCATCATGAAGACCGCCTCGACCAGACCTCGCCCGACACGCGACTCTGCGTCCGGCAGAATATCGAGCGGGAAGTACCACGCCAGCACGAAGAAGACGAGAAGACCGAAAAATTTGAGTCGCCCGCTGCCCGGCTCGCCCGTCAGAAGCAGCCCAAAGCGCGCGACGACACCGCTGCCGTTAGTGCTCACCTATTACCTCACCCGCGGTGCATTCAATGACTCAACGCGGCAGGGAGCGCCGACTCTCGACACTCCCTCCATGCGCAATGAGCGTACAGCAGCTTTCGCATTGGCGCAAGTCCGAAACCCATTCGGCTCTACTGGGGATAGGGTTGGGAGGCTCGTCCACCGAGACGGTCTTCGTCGGCCGCGAACCTTGGGGTCGCGAGGCCGGCCAACGCAGCGCTTACGGCGAACACCAGGGGTTGGTCTCGGGGTAGCCGGCGTCGCGCCATGAGACGTCCTGGGGGGTGAATGCGCTGCCCTTGATATCCGTCAGCGCGGCCTCGTAGAGCCGCGCCTCGATTCTCGCTTGCCGCACCACTTCATGCAGCTCGGGCGGCACCTGGTCCGCCCGCAGGTCCATCGTCGCTACCCTCTCGCGCACTTGCGATGGGACCGGGACACTCTGGTGGCCGGCGAAGAGCACCACGAGAAACGCCGCAATCCCGATGGCCACCGCCGGCAAACGCCGGCGTCGCGGGGTTCTAACCGAGACCAAGGCGGCCGCCCCGAGGGCAATGAACATCGTCGCGGCCCCAATCGCGACCCACACCGGATATCCCTCCATCCCCTCGACGCCCGGCACGAACCACGGGCGGAATATGCTCAGGAGAACCGGCGGCAAATGTGCGCCGTTCAGAAGCAGCGGGAGGTTGAGTTGCCACAAGGGACTCGCCAGCAGCGGGTGGTGATAGGGATACGTCCACGCGGTGGCAAACTGGTAGACCGCACCGCCCGCGATGGTCGCGACGACGAGCGGCGGGACGAGCCACTTCCAACCGGCGGAGGCAGACGTCGCCCCCGCCCCGAGGAGGCCTGCGAGCCCCAACGCGAGCCAGGGATAGACTGCCACCGAATAGCGCCCGAACGGCATGCTGTCATAGTTGTTCGTGTCCATCACACTGGTAAACAGCACCACCGTCAACACGACAGCGATCCCCGTCACTCCGCGCCACCGCGAGGCGGGGCGCGCCGCCAGAATCCCGAGGCCCAACAAGCCAAAAGCAGTCCACGGCGCGTGAAACAAGAACCCCTGCTTGGGGCCGACCAACGTGCGCCCCATGGTCGCCCACGCAAAACCGATACTCTCGTGATGCCTGATCTGGCCGGGATCGACCAGATAGTCGTAGGCGGTGGCCAGCGGAGAGCCCCACATGACCTCATGATACACGGCGAGAGCCGACATGACCGGCAAGGCGCCGAGCGCGGCGAGGCCCACCGCCGCGAGCGCCCCGTCGCGCTCGATAATCCGCCGCGCGAGATCCACCAACGCCACAACGAGGCCGAACAACAAATACGAGTAGTTGATTGCCCCGGCGGCGGCGATCACAAACCCGGCGGCCACTAGCCCGGCCGGCCGCCGCTGACCCGCCAGCAACAGATAGCCCCCGAAGAGGAGAAGCGCCGCGGGCGCCACATCCTGAAACATTCCCGAGTAAGTGAAGATGGGGCTCGCGAGCAGCAACGCGAGCAGCGGCAACAGCGAGTAGCGTGGCGCAATCTCGCGCTTCAGGGCCTTGTAGAACCCAATCGCGACGAGCGCCACCGGGAGAAGCGCGCAAATGAGAGCGAGGACCATCGCGGTCCAGTGGAACGGAAGCTTCACGCCGCCATTGAGCATGACGAGCCCCTGGTATGGCACCATCGCGAGCCACGAGAGCCCGGGGGCCTTCTGCAGCAGTGGCTCACCATCACGAACCGACTTGTCGACGATGTCATGCTGCGGCCCCGTGCGGCACAGGATCGGAGCGAGGCTCCAGGTGCCGAAGTGGACCCATGACTGGACCGTGTAAACGTGACCGGCGGTGTTCGCCTCGTGGAAGCTCGTTATCCCGTAGCGGTTGGGCAGCGCCATGGCGAAGAGCGCGAGCGCCAAAATCCCCGGGCCAAGCACGCGCAAGTGGCGCTCAACTGGGAAATTGGTCGCCGCTCGTCGCACCGCTCAGGGCGCCTTGCGGAGCTGCACGGTGCCGCTTTCAGCCGGCAAGGCGATGAGCAGCCTGCGCGTTGAAGCGTCGTAGACGAAGCAACTCTCGCAGACGTCGGGCTGCCCTTCCATTAGCGGCTCGCCGGCGAACTCGACCTCCCAGGGGCCGTCGGCCCAAGGGGTCCCGTCGAGCAACAGCTCCAGGGTGACCTGCTCGGGCGCCAATCGGATACGCTCATCCAGACGCTCGTCGGGTTCACCGACTGTCAGTTCACAAGTCAGCTCGTCGCCGGTCGGGGTGACGCTCACCTCGAGGCCGTTCAAGAGACGCGCCGTCGCCGGCTCGCCGGTGGGCGCGTGTAGCAGACGTGTCCGCAGGTGGTCTTGGAATGAAATGATCTCGGGATCGTCGACCGCCAAGAGAGTGTCGATCTCGGGCGAGATCAGAGGCACAATCTCTCCGGCCTTCAAGTGCAGCGGGATGAAGCCGATGGGAGCCTGTAACGTGTGCTCCCCCGCCTCGCGACGCTCGCCGGTCCACCAGTCGAGCCACTCGCCGGCCGGCAGATAGAAAGTCCGCTCACTCGCCCCCTCGACGTAAATCGGCGCCGCGTGAAGCGCCGGCCCAAACATGAAATCGCGCTCGTAGCGGCGCGCCTCGGGATCGTCCGGCGCGGTCAGCCAGAGGCTCCGCATGACGGGCCGGCCGGTGGCCTCGGCCTGCTCGAACTGCTCGAGAATGTAGGGGAAGAGGCTCATCCGCAGCCTGAAGTATTTTCGGGTAATCTCGAGCGCCTCGGGGGAGTAGGGGGTGTCGCTGCTCCACGGCATGTGCGTGTTCCCGCCGCCGCCGAGCTGCATGAACCCGTTGAATGTCCCAAATGCCATCCAGCGCAGCAGAGTCTCCTCCGAGGGTGGGCTCTCGCGATAACCGCCGATGTCGGAGCCATAGCAGGTGTAGCCGCTCATCCCGAGCGACAGCCCGGCCGTGATCCCGGCCGGCAACCCGCCCACGTTCCACTGCTCCTGCCGGTCGCTCGGACCTCTCGTGTGCTCGGTGAAATCGCAGTCGAGATCACCCGGCCAGGCGCACACTCCCCACTGTTGACCGCGCGACGTACCGTGGCGCACCAGCATAAATGGTTTGGATTCGGCGCCGGCCGCCAACCCCTCGTAAATCGCCTTGTGATAGACCACCGAGTACCAGCTCTTCATCGTGGCGGTACTCTCGCCGTTAAAAAAGCTCATCTCCATGCGGTTGGAGCCGATGTTGGGCTGGAGGTACTCGTCCCAGTCCATCTTGGTCCCGACGACTCCCAGATCGGTTATCCGCGCCATGAGAGTTTGCGTGTACTCGACGGCGTCGGGATGAGTCCAATCCACGAAAGCGCCCAGCCCACCACCCCAATCCATCAAGAACGGCGCACCGCTCGGCAGAAGCACAAGCCAGCCGTTGTCGAAGTAGACCGAGTAGATGTCGTCGGGATCGTCGACAGAGCCCTCAGGGAGCCCCTTGGCCTGCCCCGGCGGGTTCATCTGCGGGCTGTGGTGCAGCATGATGAGGAACCCAAGCGCGTGCATCTCGTCAAACATCGCCTCGGGATCCGGGTAGAGCACCGAGTTGAACAAGAAGTTTTGATAGTAGGCCTGCCACGGTCGATCAATCCAACTCAGCGTGGTGGGGATCCCGTGTTCGCGGGCACGGCGCGCGTCGTCGAGGAACTCTTCCTGGTTGCTCCGGTTGCGCCACCAGGCGGGCGCCATCGACCAGAACGGGACCGGCGCCGGGCGCGCGGTGAGATCACTGTAGGTCTCGAGTAGCCGGATCGGGTCATCGTCGACAAAGAGATGAAAGCTCACCTCCGGGGCCTGCGTTATGTAGCGCACCGCGTCCTCACGGAAGTGGGCAAAGTCGAACGCCGCCGAGTAGCGGTCGTCGATCCACCAGCCGTAGAGGGCGCTCGATAGAACGAACGGGATCGGGAAATGGATCTCGTTTGTCCCCGACTCGGATCGAAGCTCGGCCTGGATTTGCATCTCGCGCACGAGACCGCGGCCGTCGAGCCTGTCAAAGTGCTGGCCGTGGCCGAAGAATCCTTCGTCCGCGGCGGCGTTCAATGAAAGGACAGTCAGCTGGCAGACCAGCTCGTCGCCGGGGGTGACGGTCACGAGGACGCTCTTGGCGGTGGGCCGCACGTTGACCGTGATCTCCGGTCCCGGAGTCCCTTCCTCGTCTTCGCTCGCGAGCGTGAGGGTGAAGCCGTTGTCATCGGCGCCCCCATGCAAGGAGAGCACTTCCGCCGGACTGAACCAGTTCAGCCGGTTGACCAGGCGGTCACCGGGCGTGAGCTTGGGGTCGACCCAGTTTCTGGGGCTGATCTTCGGATCACACCCCAGCGCCACGGGGGTGAATCCGGCGCCCCGATCAGCGCTGGTCGTTCGCACCCCACCTCCCTCGTCTTCAAGCGCCCAGGCGAAGGGCGCGGTGGTCACGCGGAGCACGCTGAGGCCATCGCCGGAGGTGATGACCACCTCCGCGGGGACCAGAGGAGGGGCCTCGCTGTCTCCGCCCACGTCGGTGGGAGGCGGGTCGGCGTCGGCGCCGGGCTCTTCCGTCTCCTCGGGCAAATCCGCGTCTCGTGCGAGAGCGTCATCGACGGGCGGGCGCGCATCCGCCTCCGGAGGCTCCCCGACGTCGGGCGCGCCATCGACGCCCGCCCCGTCGCACCCCACCGCCCAAACAAACAGCACCGCCACCACAAGCCTCGTCATCATGGCTCTCATTTGCCACTCCTCTTACCGAATACCACCCAAGCGCCACAGGTCTCCAGGCGTCGATTATCACACAAGTCCTAATCGTAGGTCCATCCTCAAGCCCATCTGCGGCGTAGCGACGCGCGCCCCCCCTAACTCCCCATC
>PWKZ01000038.1 GCA_003559575.1 Bradymonadales bacterium
AGCCCGGATCGTGCCCGAGCCCGAGCCCGTCCGGACCCGTAGCGCCTAAGACGGTCGGTTGAACCCGACCGCGGATGAGGTGCTCCACCCCAGCTCGCGGGCAAAGCCCGCGACCAAAAAAATAAGATGCGATTGCCCTGCGGCGGGGCTTGACAGGGAGGGGCGGCTGGCTTACGCAAGCGCCCGGACTCGATGGCTTGGAGGCGTTGCCTCCTTGTCGCCCCGGATGAGATCGAGAGACAGAGAGAAACACGTGAAGCATATTCGTAACTTCAGCATCATCGCCCACATCGACCACGGCAAATCAACCCTCGCGGATCGGCTGATCCAGCGGACCCTGGTCATCCCCGAGCGTGAGTTTCGCAACCAGCTTCTCGACAATATGGATCTCGAGCGGGAGCGCGGCATTACCATCAAGAGTCAAACGGTGGCCCTGCCGTATACCGCCGGTGACGGTCGCCAAATGACCCTGAACCTGATTGACACACCGGGGCACGTCGACTTCAGCTACGAGGTCTCGCGCGCGCTCGCCTCTTGCGAGGGAGCGCTGCTGATCGTGGACGCGAGCCAGGGGGTCGAGGCGCAGACGCTGGCCAACCTCTACATCGCCATGGAGCACGACCTCACCGTTCTCCCGGTCATCAACAAGATCGATCTGCCGTCGGCCGACATCGAAGCCGTCAAGGAGCAGATCGAGCATGATCTCGGCCTCGATGCGGAGGGCGCCCTGCTCTGCTCGGCCAAGACGGGAATCGGAATCGATCCGATCCTCGAGGCGATCGCCGACCGCCTACCGCCGCCGCGGGGATCAGCCGAAGCCCCGCTACGGGCCAGGATCTTCGATTCAAGCTACGACTCCTACCGCGGCGTGCTCGTCTATGTGCGCGTGGTCGACGGCGTGCTGCGCCCGGGCGATCAGATCCGCTTCTGGTCCACGGGCAGTGTCCACCGTGTGGACGAGGTCGGCACCTTGAAGCTACGCCAGGAGCCCGCGACCGAGCTTCGCGCGGGAGAAGTGGGCTACATAATCTCCAACGTCAAGGAGGTGGGCCAGGCCCCCACCGGAGACACCCTGACCCACCACGAGCGCCCCGCCGAGGCCTCTCTCGGCGGGTTCAAAGAGGTCAAGCCGGTCGTCTTCTCCTCCATCTACCCGCTGAGCGCCGACGACTACGATGAGCTCGCCGAGGCGATCGAGCGACTCACGCTCAACGACGCCTCGCTGATCTCCCAGAAGGACTCCTCCGCCGTGCTGGGGCTCGGCTTTCGGTGCGGGTTCCTCGGCCTGCTGCACCTCGAGATCGTCCAGGAGCGGCTTCGTCGCGAGTACGATCAGTCCGTCATCCTGACGGCGCCGTCGGTGCGCTACCGAGTGACGCTCAAGAGCGGCGAAAAGTTGGAGATCGACAACCCCGCCTCCTACCCCGACCCAATTCAGGTGCTCGGGGCAGAGGAGCCCTATATCAAGGCGACCTTCATCCTCCCGCAAGAGTTCCTCGGCAACGTCATCAACCTGTGCGTCTCGCGCCGCGGCAACCAGAGCGCCATGAACTACTTGGGCCCCAAGAGGGTCGAGCTAGTCTTCGAGCTGCCGCTGGCGGAGGTGATTTTCGACTTCTATGACCGCTTGAAGTCGGTCTCCAAGGGATACGCCTCATTCGACTACGAGTTCCTCGACTACCGCCCCACCCGCCTCGTCAAGGTCAATGTGCTCGTCAACAAGGACCCCGTCGACGCGCTCGCAATGCTGGTCTTCGAGGATAACGCCGTGGCGCGGGCGCGGTTGGTCTGCAAGCGGCTCGCCGAGACCATCCCCAAGCATCAATTCAAGATCCCCATTCAGGGAGCGATCGGCGGCAAGATAATCGCCCGTGAGACCATCAACGCGCTGCGCAAAGACGTGACCGCCAAGTGCTATGGCGGCGACATCAGCCGCAAGCGCAAGCTTCTCGAAAAGCAGAAGAAGGGCAAAAAACGGATGATGCAGGTGGGCGCGGTGACAATCCCCCAAAAAGCCCTGCTGGCGGCCCTCAAAGTCGACGATTGACCCTGCCATAATCGTCGGCCAGAACGAACCGACGATTATGGACCCTGACCCCCCACCCTGCTTGCCCGCTACGGTGCTCGGTTTGATGGAGAGTCAGGGATCAGATCCCACAAGTCCAGCGCGATCCCATCGGCCAACAGGAACCCCTTGGCGGTGGGCCGGTACCGCGCCCGGCCGGACTCTCGCGACCTCACGAACAGACCGCGCGCGACCCCACGCTCGAGCTTCGTCGCGAGGGCCTCGGCCGCTTCCCCGTAATCGGCCGGGACCACCCCGTCGCTCCTCCTGAGAGTCAACATCAGCCGCTCCCGCAAGTGCACCGCGGGGCTCAGGTGCTCCGCCGACTCTACCGGGGAGAGCGCTTGACCCACTCGGGCCACATACTCATCGGGATCGGCTATGTTGAAGCGGCGCACCACCCCTCCCGGCTCAGGCAAAAACGAATGCGCCGCCGCACCCAATCCCAGGTAGGCGCGCCCTTCCCAGTAGCCGCAATTGTGCACCGCGCGCCACCCCGGTCGCGCGAAGCTCGACACCTCATAATGCTCATAGCCGGCCGCCCGCAGCACCGCGCTGCACCGCTCGAAAATATCGCTGCGGCGCTCATCGCACGGAAGCGCGCGGGTCCCCGCGGCCGTCGCCCGCGCCAACACGGACGGCGCGTCGACCGACAGCAGATAGACCGACAGGTGCTCCGGAGCGAGCGCCACGGCGCGCCCGAGGTCATCCTCGAAGCTGTCAGTCCACGGATCCTCGAGCGCGACTATCAGATCGAGCGAGAGATTGTGAAACCCCGCGCGCCGCGCGGCGACAATCGCGCGCTCGGCGGAGGCGGCATCATGCGGGCGGCCAAGCGATCTGAGCGCGCCGTCCTCGAACGACTGCACCCCAAGGCTCAACCGATTGACTCCGGCGCGACGGAGGGCCTCGAGTGACTTGAGGCCGACCGACTCCGGGTTGGCCTCGAGGGTCACCTCTGCCTCCCCCGGAAACTCGGCCGCCGCTTGCCGGAGAGATCCGAGCAACGACGCTATCTCCGACGGAGGCACGAGCGAGGGGGTGCCGCCGCCGAAGTAGACACTGTGCAAGCGCGCCCTGGAGAGCAGCGCGCGCGCAGCATCAATCTCCGCCGCGAGCGCCTCGAGATACCGGTCCAGCTCGTCCCGCCCGGCGATTGGGCGCGAGGGAAAGGCGCAGTAGTCACACTTGCCCCGGCAAAACGGGACGTGCAAATAGACACCGAGCTCGCCGGTGTTGGATCCCGCGGACGCCTCCATGCCGGCGAGGTTCACCACTGAGCGTGCCTTTGTTGCGCCGCCATCTCCTTCAAGAAAGAGTCGAGATCGAGCGCCCGAGCGCGCTCGGCCTCCGCCGGCGAGACGCCGGGAGGGAGCCCCAGCGCGGCCCGCAAACGGGCCAGGATCAAGCGCGCGTATTCATCCTCATGCACATGGGCGGCGATCATGACGAGACCCGTGGCGAGGAGGTAATTTCCGCTCAACAGGTAGGTGAGGTAGTAATTCTCGCAGTGGCTCAACGAGGGAGCTTTGGCCGGATCTTCGAAATCGAGAGGCATGTGAAAAACGTCGTCCGGCGGCGGCGGCACTAGCCCTTCCTCGACGAAAGCCGAAATCCAGCTCCGCGCGAGGCTCTCATAGCCCACCAGCGACAGGTGGATGTCGTCGGTTAACGTAGGATAGGTGAACACCCCGTGCGGAATCACCGGCACCAACCGTTCTCGAAAATCCACCAGCACCGCGCCATGTTCCTCTGCCGCGCGACGCCACACCTCATTCATCAGGATCATGTGCCGAGACTCACGGGGCAACCCGTGCCGCGTGAAAAACGCGCCGAGGTCGCACGTCTGCTCCAGCAAGCAGGCCAGGAGATCTCTATCTTTTTGCCCGAAAGCGGCCAACTCGGCCTCGATCGTCATACGAGACTCGTTCCCTCCCCGGGGGCCACCCAGCGGAAACGAGAGGTGGTCATTCAATACGTTGTCGATAGGGGTCGTGACGAACACCGCCGCCCCCGAGCGCGCCGCCGCCTCAACCAGTGAAGAGGCCCAGAACTGGGCCGCACGCGGGACATCAAAATCCTCTCTCCCAACGCGGGCCGCTTCAAGCGGCAGAAGGCGCTCGGCCACCAACTTGCCGAGCAAACGCACGGAGAGAAGAAACTGAGAGCGGCTGACGAGACCTTGCCAGAGCGGATAAAGCACCGGATATGAGAGCGGCCAACCGGACTCGGCCGACTCGCGGAAACCGAAGTTCAGGTCGTTGATCCCCTGGTAGAAGACGATCACGTCCGGCTCAAAGCGTTGGATGGCCTGGAGATAGTAGAAGGCGTCCATCATCGTGGAGCCGCCGCGGGCCATGTTGATCACGGTGAGATCGAGCGCGGGGTAGAGGCGCCGCATCTCCGTCAGAAACAGATTGGGAGGGGCTTCCTCCTGGCTATAGGGGACCCCTTTCATGCTCGACTCGCCGAAAAAAGCCACCCGTAGCTCATCAGGGCGCTTCTCGGTGGGGAGACGTTCTGAGTCCTTCCCTCTCGCGATCCGGCTATCGTCGCCGTCGATGGTGAACAGGAGCGGCAGTGGGTTTGTATAATAGTCGCCGAGGTCGTCCCGGTGTTGCAGCGGCACCGGCAGAATATCGCTGTAGCGGATGAACAGCTCCGCGAGCAGAAAGAAAACCACCAGTGAGCCAAGCGCGAGAAGCAGCCTAGCGCCCCATTTCTTGAGAACACTGCCCCGACCGCTCACCACTGCCCCCCTCCCTTGACAACCATGGGAACTTCGCTCGTTATAGCCTCACCCGCCCGGCGAGACAAGATCCGGGCGAGTTGAAGGGCACAATAGGATCGCAAGGACGCACGCCGCCTCTCGCGACATGCGCCAATCGAAACTACTCGCCCGAACTTCCGAGAAGTAACGGAGCGCAGGGAGTCTCAAGTGGCAATCAAGCGTCACAAGCGCCGCCGGCGACGTCGCCCGGGAGTCTGGGGCGGCATTGTATTCTTCGTGCTCGAAAACAAGATGTGGTGGCTCATGCCGATCGTCATTGTGTTGCTATTGCTCATCGGAATCGGAGTGTTCTCCGCCTCGGGGGGCCTACCATTCATGTATTCCGTCCACTAGCCTTTTTTTTCACCGGATCGAACCGGAGCGCGATCCGAGACTCTCTCCGGGCCCAAGCACCTCGCCGCTCCGACCACCGCCACCGCCACCAACACCAGCACCACGAAAACGAGGTAACCGCGCGACACCAACGGCTCGCGCCACCTCCAAGGATCGCCAGGGGCCGCGCGCACCACCGGCGCCTCACGACGCATTATTCGTCCGAGATCCCGCGACTCTCTCTCTATCGCCTCCAAATCCTGCCGCGTGACAGGTGGCCCAATCTCCTCATGCCCCTCCTCATGCCCCTCCTCGTGCCCCTCCTCATGCCCCTCCTCATGCCAATGCCCGCCGGCGACCAGCATCATGGTGTCGAGACTCCCCAAGCTCCGCAGCAGGGCCGCCCCGGCGGGCGACAACTCCAACACCGTCGGCGGCATGAACACATCAGGCAGACAGTCAGCGAGATCATCGCCGCTCCACTCGAATACAATCGCGCCACGACTCCGATCATCGCCTTCATCGCCGGGCAGCAGCATGATAGTCGACGCCGGAAGCTCCCCCGCGAAAGGGAGTCCCTCGACATCGATTATCCGGCCCGCGCGATTGGCGCAGTCGTAATAGGTGCCCATTGACGGCAGGTGGATTATCCGCGGTCGGTTGGACCCATTCACGCCTCCGGGCGGCGAAGTGGCCGGCACGCGGAACAAGAGCCCTTGGCCGCCATCACCGTCTGAGGCAAGCATGTGGCGCACCGCGGCACACTCCCGGGTGGACAGGAGATGACGATCGGCCGGCCCGACCCTGGCCTTGAAGCGATACTCGACCTCATGCCAACTGCAAGCCGCGGCACCTTCGGGGCCGCGCCAACAAGTCTCGAACACGTCCCAATCCAACGTCGGGAGGTACTCATGAAGCAAAACGAGGGTGTCCCTCGAGGCGGCCACGATCCGCCATCCCGGAAGGAGCTCCGGCTTCTGAGGCAACGTCCCCCGCGGTCTTGCCACCGTGAAGACGGCGTATTCATGCCTCGGGGTCGCCAACGGGGTCAACCGCGCCGAGGGCGGCGGATCGGGGTGATAGAGAGCGACGTAGTTGAGTATCCTCCAGTAGAAAACCCCGCCTCGCAGCGCCCTGAAAATATCGGCGTAGGTATAACCGTACTCGCGCGCGAAAAGCTCCGACAACGCCGCCCCATCGCCAAGATGAACCTCCGGCGCGCCGATGGCGCCCGGCTCGTGTCCTGGTGGTTCAAGAAAGACTCCGACGCGCGAAGGGCGGGCGTCATAGCCGATGACAAGGGCGACGGCAAGGGCCGCCACTGCCAACCACTTGCCGCCGCCGAGGGCAATCTTCAACATGCCGTCCGGAAGCCCCGCGCGGCCGGTCGCCGCGCGCGAGACAACCCGGCGTGCCTGCCGAAACAGCGCGTCCCCACAGCCGACCATCGCCAGTGCCAGCCCGGGGACCAGCGCCAGCAGATAGCGATCATCAAGCGCCCCTGACAACAGGAGCGCGAACGGAGGGCACTGCGTCCAGAGACAAAACATCAACGGCGTCGCGAAGCGCTCCCGGCGATGCGCGACCGCCACCAAGAAGAGAGCGGCCGCGACCATCGCCCCCGCGAGCAAAACGGGCACCATCACCCGGCCGAAAAGCTGATCGCCAATGCTTGTGTCGATGAGCATGGCCGGTGAGATCACCTGAATGGGAAGGAGGAGCGCGATGCCGCTCAATACCGCACGAGCGAACCGAACGGCCGGCGGGCTCATGGCGATCAGGTAGGCGATCCCCCAGATGAGCTGAAACGCGGCCATATGAGCCTGCATCGCGACGCTCACCCAAAAACAGGCCAACACCAGACAGAGCGGCCGGCCGGTCTTCAAGTAGCTCAGCGAAGCGCACAGATAGAACGCCGCAGGCAGCGACAAAAGCACCGGATTCCACACCAGCGCATGCGAATTGGTGAGAACCGTCTTCCACAACACGAGGCACAAAAACCCACTCAAAACCCCCGCGACGGCCCCATGACTGCGCGCTCCGGCGATGAAGACGAACCCAATGGCCAAAGCAGACAGGCCGATGGCCAGAAGTCGAAACTCGTCCATCCACCCGCCCAGGGCGATGACGGCGGTGAGAATGTGATTGAACAGCGCGCCGTGTTGAATTCCGACCGCGGTGCCGTCACCGAACGGGTTTATCTGGACCGCGCAGCCGTGGCCGGACAGGCAATCCAGCACCCCAAGCAGGGGGGTCACCGTATCCGCCCCCACATGTACGCAATCGCCCCGGATGTCGGCGCCGAACACCAACCCCGCGACCACGACCACGGGGACGAAGAGCAGTATGAGCATCCTCATCTGAACATCAGCCGTTGCATGACTCCGTGATAGAGGAACTGATAGTGCAAAAGCACCACCAGCAGCACTCCGTAGAGCACTAGCGACCCGCGCCACGAATACTCGACGCGCCGGTTGAGGCTCACGGCTCCCGCCGCGGTGAAGAGATAGAGCGGCGCCATCGTCGCGGTGTAGACTGCCAGGCCTTGTCCGCCGTCGGACGAGAGCGGCGGATACGCCACGGAGACCAGCCAGGCCGCCAGAAGCACCGCAAACAGGGTCGTCCTCCTGGACCGCCCAAGGATCTCCAGCGCGCCCAAAACGGCCAGCGCCAGGAGCAAGGGATGGGCCAGATGAAAATCGAGGGCCACGTGCCTGGCGATGCGCAGCCACGCGCCATCCATCGCGAGGCCGACGCCCCCCGACAAGCCTCCGATCGCGCCGGAGGACAGGCCGGGGAGCCACGGCGCGAGCATGACAAGCGCGGTCAAGACGATGAAAGTGGAGAGGAGCGCTCGGCGGCGAGCCAACCTCTCACGGCGGGTCGCCCCCAGCGCCACGTAGCCATATGCCACCGCCGGCACACTGAGGGTGATGGGGTGGAGGAGTTGCCCCACCGCGACCGCCAACGGGACAAAGGACCACAGGAGCATGGCGCGCCGGCCGCGGCGCGCGAAGCGGCGGTAGAAGTACGCCGTGGCGGCAAGACAGGCGACCACCAGCAACGCCCGGGGCGAGTCGGCAATCATGAAGCGCAGATGAATGGGTGACAGCCCGACCAGTGACGCCACAAGCCACGCTTCGACGGTGGTGTGCCCCCACTGCCCCAAAAGCAGGCCGAGGAACGCCACCGCCGCCAAGCCCAGCACGAGGGAGGAGGCGAACACGAGGGTGACGGCCGGGGATTGATCGGAGCCCTCCGCCACCCCCTCCCCTGGCTCTTCTCCTGCGATGGCTGACTGGGCGGCGCGGCGCGAGTGATGCTCGCCGAGGTGCCGGCGGGTCTCGTCGGGGAGTCCGGTCAGGCTCAGGGCCAACGCCGCAAGCAGGACGAGTCCCAACACCGGCAATCCCATGCGAAGGTCGGAGCCAATCATCTCACCACCGCGACAAAAATGGGCGCAAAACCAAAGATCCGCCGCCGTCACCTCCGTGGGCAAACTGCAAAGAGCGTGGTCTATTCGCCCCCGGGCTCCACCACCGGGGCCGCCACCAGGCTCTCCAAGAGGTCCGAGAGGAGCCCCGCCTCGACTTCGACCGGCGGCTCTGCGGCGCCGGCGTCGGCGAGGTCGACGACATGCGCCGCGGCCTCGAAGTCGAACTGCGCCGTGGTCTCGATGGGCGCATGACCCGCTTCGGGGTCAAACAGCAGCCGCACGCGCAGTGGGGCGCGCACCGTCAACCGCTCGTCGGGGCCCACCTCGGGGTCGAACAGGCGCCAGCCGGTGAGCGGCCAGCTACGGCCTTCCTCGCGCGCGAATGGAACCGGCGCGAGAGTCAACCGCAGCGCGAGCGATTCGCCCTCGAGGAGGGCGTCGAGTTCGGCGCTCGAAGACTGAACCACCTCGAATGGCTCGGAAAGCGCGGTGAACTCGAGGGTCTCGGTACCGTCGAAGTACGGCCCCTCGGCGCGCATCCGGTAGATCCCGGCGGGGAGATCCGGCGGCACCTCCCAGATGACGTACCAGTGATGCCGTCGCTCTTCGAGGATCGGCTTCAAGACGCGCGGGTCGGGATCGTAGATCGTAATCATGCGATCACGCGTGTTGTCGTAGGATCGTTCTTCACGCCCGCAGGGGCTCGGGAGATCCTCGAAGCCGTGATCGGGGATCTCCCTTTGGAGCACCACCAGCGGGTTGCCCACCGCCGGGTCGCCGCCGCCGAAGCCGAAACGCACGGCGTCCGTGCGTTCGTAGGTCGGCTCGGTCGCGATCACCACCTCACCGGGATCGAGACTCCTCTCGAGCGCCCGCGGCTCAAAGGGCTTGGGGGGACTCAGGTTGGGGGATTCTTCGTAAAACACCGGCCGGTTGTAGCCGGCCAGCATGTCGTCGACAAGCTCCATCTGGCGGTCGACGATATACGAACCGCCGAGCGGCCCCCAAGCGCTGCCGGTGGTCTCGTAGCCCCCAAGGAACCAGTCCTCCGGCGCGAGCAAATACAAGAAGTAGTCTTGCGAATAGCCGACCGCCATCACGTCGAGCGACTCCGCTAAGGCCTCCCGGGAATCCACCTCTCGGCGCAGATAGTCCACGAGCGAGTGGTTCGGCTCGCCGGGTAAGGTGACGAGGAACAGCCCGTCGAGCCGCGCCACCGTGAGATACATCTGGTGCATCTCGCCGTGGGGGATGCTGCCGCCGGTGAGGCTCATGATCCAGTCGATGGCGCTGCAATGCTTGGGGTGACCCTCCATGCTCTCGCCCGGCTCGAGCCCCTCGACGACGCAGGTCAACGCACCCCACCAGTAAGGCTCGCCGTCCGGGCCGATGAACTCCGGATACTCGTCGTAACCCATCCACATGTAGCGCAAATCGATGCGCCGCGAGCGCACCGACAATGTGGCCTCGCGCCGCCACTCGATCTGGCGATAGAGATCGAGGATCGGCCCGGCAGCGTTCCACCCCAGCTTCTCGAGCCGTTGAGTGCCGCCGTGACCGAGCTCCCCGCCGGTGGGGGCTGCGTCGCCGCCCGCCGACTGGACGAACAGCCCTAAGTTGGGATGCCCCTCCTCGGCGTAAAAGTGTTCTTCAAACTTCATCTCCACCGCACCCGGGGCGTCGTCGGTCAGCAGATCGTTGCTGCTGCTCACCGATGTCCCGTGCATCGCGAAGTTGATGATGGTCGCCATCGGCGTGCCGTCGAGCCGCCGCACCGCCAGCAACATCAGCCGTGGATCCTTGCCGAATAGATGGTCGTTCTCGCGCCGCCGGTCGCGGTAGACTCGATCATCCGGATCCCAGTCATCTCGATAGGCATAGCCCCACTCGGCCGGCGCGAGATCGTCGAGCGCCGCCTTGATCGCCTCGGCGAACGCCGTGGTCAAGCGGTCGATCACCTCTTCGTCGGGCGAATCGCAGCCGATCATCCCCAACATGTCGGGCACCCGCCAGAAGCGCGCCGGGGTGTGGTGGCTGTGGCTGGCGGCCGTTATCAAGCGCCCTTCGAAATCAATCCCATAAAGCTCCTCGAGCTTCGCCGCCGTACCGTCCGTCAGAGCGCTCTCGGAGGTCATCATCGGGATCTTGAGCACCGCGAACTGCTCGCCTTCGACGTCGAAGACCACCGCCTTGAGCGGCAATCGAGTGTAAAAGCCGTGGGTCCCTTTGAGGAGATCACTCCAGGTGGAGTTGATCCGGCCGGTGCGACCGCCATAGCCGGCCATCGAGACTCCGACGGGCCCCTCGACGAAGCCCATCCCGATCCCCGCTTGCAGTTCGCCGCGCGGGGCGGCGTACTCTTCGCGCCGATGCGCGGGCGGTGGGCCCGGATTGGCGGGATCGATCTCCTGGGCGGTATCGGGCTGTGGCTCGACATCGCCCGGAGAGAGATCCCCGTCGACGGTATCCTTGATGTCGGGCGGCGGAGGGGGGAGATCCGGCCCGACGTCTTCGGGCTCATCAATCTCCGCGGGCATTACATCGGCGGGCGCGACCGTGTCCTCGCCCACCACATCGGGCGCCGGCGGCGGATCGGAAGATGCACAAGCGGCGAGCCCCCCCAACCCCAAGAAAACCAGCGCCACAAAAAGAACCCCGAACCACGAGCTGACGGACTTCATTTCTCCCCCTTTTTGCCGACCGCGGCCGACCACAACCCTCCCCCCGGGATGATACGGCTAAATTCCCCGCCTGAAAACCTCGATCAGGCGCTCCACGTCGGCGTCGGTTAACCAACCCATGTTGGCGATCCGAAAGATCCGGTGGGCGAGCCCTCCCTGGCCGGCGTAGATCACGAACCCCTCGCGCCGCAGCACGTCGTGCAATCTGTCGTAATCGTATCCCTCCGGGAGGTAGAACGAGCTTATCATCGAAGAGTAGCAGTGAGATTCCAGGAAGCACTCGACGCCGAGTGCGCCAAGCCCTTGTCGGATGCGCCCCGACACCTCGCGATAGCGCGCCATGCGGGCCTCATACCCCCCCTCTCGCTCAAGCTCCTCGAGCGCCTCGCGAAACGCCACGGCGGCGTGAGTCGTCATCGTGTAGGGCGAAAAGCCGCTCTTCTGCGCCTCGTAGTAGCGAAAGAGATCCAGATAGATGGCCCCCGCCGGACTCTTTTCGCCCTCGCCGGGCTCAAGACAATCGCGGCGCGCCAGGACGAAGGACAGGCCCGGGGCGGCGTGCAGACACTTGTTGGCGGTGGCCGCCAGCGCGGCCAGGTTCCATCTCTCGAACTCGACGCGCTCGCCTCCGAAGCTCGACACCGCGTCGAGTAACAGCGGTTTGTCATACCTGCGACAGAGCGCGCCCAGAGAGTCGAGATCGTTCAAACGCCCGGTGGTCGTCTCGTTGTGGACCGCCGCCACATGGGTGACGGCCGGATCCTCGGCGAGGATCCGCTCCGCGCTCTTTAAATCCATCGGCTCCGGCCAATCGGCGCGCACCAGCTTTGACGCCTTGCCGGAGATGGTCACGAGATCATGAATGCGCTCACCGTAGGCGCCGTTGGCGAGCGTCAAGAGCTTGCCCCGGCGCGGCAGCAAGCTCTGGAACATGGCCTCCACCGCCAGGGTACCGGAGCCGGAGAGCAGGACCGCCTCATAGTCATGGGCCGCCTCCCGGTAGACCGCCCGCAAGCGACTCTTGATCTCGAGCATGAGATCGGCGAACTCCGGCTCACGGTGACACAGATCGACCTTCGTCAGAGCCGCTCTGACCCTCTCGGTGAGCTTGACCGGCCCCGGATTGAGAAGTATCGGTTGTTCGTCTCTCATCGCGCTCCTCGCACCATCCCTTGCAAGTGTTGCTCGAGCCGCCGGGCGACCTGCTCGGGAGTCACGGTCGGCCGCGGCAGAGATTCGGGGTAGCCCGGGCGAATCGGGAGGCGCAATAGACGCGGGCCCGACTCGTCACTGTCGAGCGCGGCGGCGAAATCCTCGGGGGCATAAATCTCCCGCGCCTCGCGGTAGCCGCACGCGGCGGCGATAGCCGGCAAGGCCACCGAGAACGAGTTGGTCGACTGGCCCCCGGTCGACTCGTGGCACCCGTTGTCGAGGACCACGTGCACCAGGTTGGCGGGCCGCTCGTAGCCCACCGTCGCCAACACCCCCAGCCGCATCAGGAGCGCGCCGTCCCCGTCCAACACCACCACCCGAGCGGTCAATGCCCCCCGCGACGCGAGAGTGAGCGCCATTCCGGCCCCGAACCCGACAGCGCAGCCCATCGAGCCGACCATGTAGAGCTGATCCGGCCGGTCCTCGAGCGCGTACAGCTCTCTGCCCGTGAAGCCCGTCGACGCCACCGCGATGTCATTGGGGCGCCGGGCGCTCAAGAAGGCGGCCAGCATCTCTCGCCTCGTGGCCCGCGGCTCTCCCGCGAGCGCGCCGCCGCCGCGCGCAGGCGCGAGCGGCGTGGCCGCGAGCGGACGCGGCGGAGCCGGAGCCTCGAGTGCCTCGGGCGCCACCGCCCCTTTGCGCATCACGAGCGCGAAAGGGCGCCGCTCACGATCCATATGGGACATCGCCCGAGCGAGAGTCGGCTCGATCTCGCTTGATTCGGCCGGAAAAAACGCCCACGGGATCTCCATCACCTCCAGCATTCGGGTGGTAATCGATCCCATCAGGTCGTGCTGCGGCTCATCGGGGGGCCCGCCCGGCGCCCCCCTCAGGGTCACAATCAAGAGTACCGGGATGCGAAACGTATGCGTCAGGCTGGTGAGCGGGTTGACGGCGTTGCCAAGGCCCGAGTTCTGGCAGAGCACCACCCCGCCGCCCCCCGCCAGATGTGCCCCGGCGGCCAACGCCACGGCGTCGCCCTCATTCGCCGCGGCCACATAATGCAGCGCCGGGTCGTTGATCACGTGGTTGATGAGCGGCTTCAAATAAGAGCACGGGACACCGCTAAAGAAACCAAGCCCCCGGCGCCGCAACGCGGCGGTCAGCTCAGCGGCGTGAATCACGTGAACTGTCCCGCTCGGATGAGATCCTCGACGGAGTCGATATCGAGCCAATGGCCGGTAGTGTAGATGACGCTCACCGTCTCGCCGCGCGCCACCAGCGCGTTTAACAAATGGGACATCTTGGCAGCGCGATGCTTCGGTTGGGCCATAAGCTCGGCGACGGTCTCACGCAAGACCGAGATCCGCTCCCCACTAGCTTTGAAGAGACTGTTCCACTCCCCGTGAACCCGTTCGGCGGGGAGGTCGCTGCTCATCTCGCGCAATTCCACCTGGCCGCCGAACAGGCGGCGCGAACAGGGCTCCGAGCAGGTGACGAGATCGGCGAAACGATCGGCGTTGACGCTCTCCTGCCAGTTGACGTCGACCACCACCGTGAACCCGGCCTCGCTGTCCAGCAGGAGCTGGAGCAGATACTTTCGAAACAGTACGTCGCCATAAGAGACGACCAGATCTTTCTCGGCGTCCTCGGCCGGATCGAGCGCGGCCAGGCCCGCGGCCAGCGAAGCCACCTCGCCGGTCGTCGCGTAGTCGTCGTTGTCGGCATAGGTGACGTTGGAGAGATTGACGCGTTCCTTGTGGTAGCCGCGCACGACCAGAACATCCTTGACCCCCAGGCTGTTGTAGCACTCGACTATATGGGCCAGGATCGGGTGGCCACAAAGCGCGACCATCCCCTTCGGCTTAAACTCGGTCAGCGCGCCAAGCTCCTTGCCACGCGAGGCCGCCAGCACCACCGCGCGGACCGATTTGCGACTACACGGTAGATAGAGCCGCTCGGCTATCTCCAGCTCGCCGGCACCTTGCAGCCGGAAAAGCTCCTTGACCGGCACCAGGGAGTCCTCCGTCGCATGCAGCCGCTCATCTCGATGAATGACCTCGGCCGTCTTTTTCATGGCCGCCACGGCGGCGCGCAACATCTGGTTGGCCCAAATGACCAGCGCGACGCCGTGCTCGCGAAAGAGCTCGGTGGGGGTGGCATAGTAGCTCGTCGGCACAATCACCACCGGCAGACGATCACCCCATTCACGCATGAACGCAAAGATCTCGTCAGGCACCGACAGCGCGCTGTGAATCAGGACCGCGTCGGCGCCCGCGTCGTGGTAGGCTTCGGACCGCTTGAGCGCCTCCTTGAGGCCCCAGCCCGCGACAAAGGCCTCGACCCGCGCGACGACGCAGAAGTCGGGATCTCGCTGGGCGTCCTTGCCGGCCTTGATCTTACCGCAAAACTCATCCACGTCGGCCAGCGGCTGGGCCACGCCGCGGATGTAGCTGTTGGTCTTGGGAAACAGCTTGTCCTCGATACAGACCGCCGCCACGCCGCGCTGCTCCAGCTTGCGCACCAACCGGCGCATGTTGTTGAAGTTGCCGTAACCCGTGTCCCCATCCAACATGATGGGAATCGATGTGGCATCGGACATGAACTCGACCATCTCGAGGATCTGGGTCCAGCTCGCCTCGTTGTTGTCGCGCACGCCATACTGGGCCGAGAGCGCCAGGCCACTGCCCCAGATCCCCTTGAACCCGGCCTCTTCGACTATCTTGGCCGAGATCCCATTGTGCGCCTCGAGGATGAACTCGAGATCCGGCGACTGCAGCATCTCTTTGAACCGGGTGCTCTTGGTCATCGAAACTACTCTGCCGTGGTCTCGGCCCTCGCCGAGACGGTCACGCAATCGCGCCCCTCGCGCTTGCAACGGTAAAGCATCTCGTCGGCTCGCGCCACGGCCATCGCCCAGGTCTCCGAGGGAGAGACCATCGTGGCGCCGATGGAGACCGTCACACTGACCACTTGATCTCCCACCCTGAGTCCGGTCTGAGCGACGAGCACTCGCAGCTTGTCGGCCACCGTCCGCAACATCGTCTCGTTGGTGTGGCGCATGATCACCAGAAACTCGTCGCCCCCCCAACGGCAGACGCTGTCGTAGGAACGAAGCTTGCCCCGCAGAGTGCGCGACACCATCCGCAGCACCCGATCACCGACGTCGTGGCCGAAACGGTCGTTGACCATCTTGAACCGATCGATGTCGATCATCAGCACTCCGAAACAATAGCCGTAGCGCTGAAGCTCGTTGTGGGCCGCGCGCAGCACCTCCAGCGCCCGCCGCCGGTTGTACAGTCCGGTGAGCGGATCGCTCAGCGCCATCTCGCGCAACTTGCGATTCTCGGCCAGGAGCGTCGAGGGGGCGCACTCTTCTCGAAAGACCTTGCCTACCCGTTCGATCTCGCCCGTCTCCGAATTGAACGGAAAGAAGCGCGCCACCACCGGGAGGAGGTGCCCCTCACGGTGGCGAAAAAAAGAGGAGAACTCCCGGCGAGTGCCCTCCGCGAAAGTCTCTCGCATCGGGCAGCGCTCGCCACAGAGATATCGCCCATCATCGGTGACGCTAATGATTCCGGCGTCGGCGCAGGTCCGCCCGACGACCTCCTCGGCGGTGAAGCCCGTGAGCGCCGCAGCCCCCGAGTTCCAATACTCGATCCTTCCGTCGCGCGAGAAGACCATCACCCCCTCGGCCAAATCGTCGACAATTTGGCGCAGCAAAGTCGGATCGTCGAGTATCCCCTGGCCCATGATCCACCCGTCTTACTTGAGGTTGCCGGCCACGAACTCGGCCACCTCCGGCAGCCCTCCCTGGTAGATGAGATACCCGTCGTGCGGTTCGCGCCTGGTGATCTCGCTGGAGATCGGGGTCAACATCAACCGCTTGACCTCGTCGCGCTCATGGCTGTGTCCAAGCGCCCAGCAGAGCTTCATATACGCCACCTCGGGCAGCATGTTGGCCGCGGGCACGACACCGAGTTCCATCATGTCGCGCCCTGTGTCGTAGACGTACATCTGAACATAGCCCCACAGGGTCTGCACAGTCATGTACACGTGCACCCCGGCGTCATGGGCCCGCTTGAGCGCGGGGTAGAGCGGTTTGTTGACATGTCCGAGCCCGGTGCCGGCGATGACGATCCCCTTGTAGCCGCAATCGATGAGGCTATCTATCACGTCCGCCTTCATCCCGGGGTAGTAGTATATGATCGAGACGCGATCATCAAACACGGCGTCGATGGTCACCTCGCGATCCTCGCGGCGGCGGTTGTAATCGGAGCGCAGCGGCACGATCTCGTCTCGGTCGACGGTCGCCATCGGGATGTCGCCGATGGTGCGGAAGGTGGAGCGGTAGGAGGAGTGCATCTTGCGCACCCTGGTGCCGCGGTGCAACAGCCCGTACTCGTCCGAGGTCGGCCCGAACATACACACCAGCACTTCGGCGATATCGCTGGTGCCCGCCGTCTTGGCGGCGTGGATCAAGTTCAGGGCGGCGTCCGAGCTTGGCCGGTCGGAAGAGCGCTGCGAGCCGACCATCACGATCGGGATGGGGGGATTTTGCACCATGAAGGTGAGTACCGCCGCCGTGTGGTGCATCGTATCGGTGCCGTGGCCGACCACGATCCCGTCGATACCCTCCTCGCGAATTGCCCGGCCGATGGCCTCCGCCAACCCGATGTACTGTTCGCGCGCCATGTTCTCGCTAAAAACTCCGTAGAGCTTCTCGGTGCGCAGATTACAGACATCGGCCAGCTCCGGCACCGACCCGTACAACTCGCCGGGGGAGAACGCCGGGATCACCGCCCCGGTCCGATAGTCGAGCCGACTAGCGATAGTCCCGCCCGTCCCGAAGAGCACCACGTTGGGCTTCCCCCCATCAACAGGGAACTCCTTTTCAGGCACCTTGTAATGCGCCTCGGTGTAGCCCCGCTCAACCATCGAGATGACGTTCGCGACGGCCAGCCCCACGTTATAGCCGCTTACCATCTTGATCACGATGTGCCGGTCGTCGGCGGTCTCCGAGCGCGGCAAGATGATGCCCGCGAAGTCACCCCGCGAGGTGCGCGCCAACACATCGCTCCAGACTCCGACCCGCTCGCGCTCGAGAAGCGCGCGCGCCGCGCCACGATAGCCTTTATAGCGATCCGGGCGTTCGTCGAAAACCGGGATGGGTTCAGTCATGGTTCACCTCTCGTTCGATATCGGCCGCGGAGAGCGCTTCGTCCACCAGCACCCTGACCTCTCGCCCGGGGACGCGCCCACGCAACCCGGCGTCCATCGCCACTCCCATTGCGGCCTTCAGCCGCGCCTCGGGGGCGACGATTGCCCGCCAGTGCGTCTCCTCGGCCAGCGCCCGATTCACCGTGGCCTGGGGATCGGGCGCGCTCGAACGCGGCAGCGCCGCCTCGATGACGTCTCCAACCTTCAACCCCGGATCACTGCCCAGCGACTTCAAAAGCGATCTGAACGCCTCGCGAGTGAAACGGTCGGCGGCGAAGGCCTTGAAAAGCTCGAAAATACGCTCTTCGTCGCAGTAGAGCGCATAGCGGCGCCGAGCCCACCTGGTGAGCTGCCCCAGCACCACCGCCGCCAACTTCGGCGGGACGTTGAGTTCCGTGACCACCCGCTCAAACAAGTCCCGATGCCCACTGCGCTCCAACGGAATGATGAGCTCCAAATGGAGCCCCCTCTCGCGGCAGCACGCCTCCCACTCCCGGGGAAGCGGCCCCATGGTGTCTTCGATCCTGGCGACGCGCTCGTCGGTGATGGCGATGGGGGGGAGATCCGTGTCCGGGTACATCCGGTTGGGCCCCGGAAGGATCCGCTCGAAGTTGGTGGCCCCATCCGCGCGCGCCTGGCGAGTCTCGCTCGGCACCCCGATGAGCGCCTCCCGAGCACGTTCGGCCACTTCCGAGGCGGCCAGTCGGGCGTCCTCGGCAGGCCCCCAGACGAGGACCAACGAGTCCCCGTTGACGCAATCGAGCGCCCGCCGGACGGCGTCCCATAGACGCGGCGCGATGCTCATTCCGGGGTCCTCGTCGTGCATCAGGTTGGGGCTGCCGTCGAGGCAGGCGATTACCCGCACCCGGCCGCTCAGCTCATGATCGAAGGCGTGCTGATGACTCGTGCGGTGGCGCAAGATCCCTCTGAAACGAGGGAGCCGCACGGCATAGACCACTCCATCCTCCTTGAGCGCCTTGCGAATGGGCGCCACCGTGGTGTGCCGCACGAGCGCCGTGACCTCATGCCAGGTGGGCGCGAAAGTGTCCGGCCGCAGACCGCGCCCCAAAAGCTCGCGGCGAATGTCCAACAGCGCCTTCTGGCGCAGCGCCTCGTAGTGGGTCAGCGCCCGGAACATCTTGATGCTGGGGACCCCCTTGATCTCGATCCGCGTCCCCCCTTTGACGCTCACGTTGACGTCCTGCCTGGCCGCCCCGGCGCCGGTGCGGACCTTGCCGGTGGAGCGAGTCAGCCGCCGCACCGCCTCGCCCACCTCGACCACCTCGGCGGGGGTGCGCATCTCGGGCTCGGTGACGACCTCGATGAGCGGGATCGACAAGCGGTCCGTCATATAGACGCGCCGGTGGCCGCGATCAGACACCTCCCGGCACGAGTCCTCCTCGAGCGCTAGTTGACGGACGTGGACGATGCGCTCTCCCACCCTCAACTCGCCATCGACGCCGACTATCGTGGTGCGCTGAAACCCGGTCGGGATCGAACCGTCAAGATATTGCTTCCGAATGATGTGAAGCTCGGAGACGAGCTTGCAGTCTAGCTTGAGCGCGATCTCCAACGCGATATCGAGCGCCTGCTCGGCCAGCGAGAACGGCGGCGCATCGTCCATCTCATAGGTGCAAACGGTGTCGCGCGCGATTCGATAGATGATCTCCTTCCGGGTCTTGAACTCCATCAGCGCGGTGCCGTCGTACTCGCCCAGCTCCGACATGGTGGGACGCATGTGCCGTAACAGCTCGGCGTCATAACGCGGGCTGTAACGGGTCGCGGGGCACCGACAAAATAACTTGGTGTCCGTCTCGAGTTGCTGGTGCACCTCGAGCCCCGCCATGAAGCCAAGCCTGGCATAGTCCTCGGCCGTCATCTGTTCGGGAGTCTTCATGGTTCGTCTTGCCTCCGGCATGAGTCTCTGGGCGGCGTCGCGGTTGCCCCGAGCGACATAGCTCGCCGGTGTACTTCGCCTACCCCCAAAGGTCAAGATGGCCCTAAGCTATTCACGCGCCGTAGATTGCCCCGTTTCGACGCGCTCGGTGCTCGGTTTGAAACGGGAATCAGGGTGGTGGGCGACAACGCTTCAATGAGGCCCGGCTTCTGGGCCGGGATCAGGGGCGCACCGCGCGTCCCGCCCCCTTTCCGCCCCCCACGTGCTCTTCCTCCATAGGCTGCGTCCTGCAGAGACAACACGATGACTTCTCGACTCCGGTACTTCTCCCACAGAAAGTGACCGAGGCCGAGCTCAACCTCGGCTTCGCGCTTCTCGAACAAGCAGTGTCGTGTCCCATCCATTTTTAACCTGGCCGTCTCGCGTTCGTCTCCCACTGAGACCAGGTACAAGCTCACGTTGTTGTTCAAAATGCCGGCGCTCCTGGCTGGGCTGAGTAAATTGAAATTCCGAGGCAAAATTGCGTGGGACCGGACACCGAGCGAGGCGCACCGGTTTGCCCTGCGTCAGAACAAACCGTTCGCTCCCCACGCCACCATCGCTAGCCCCCGCGCCCGCCCCCCCCCACCAAATCCCGCCCGAAGAGCTCCCACGGAGCCACAACCACCCTAACCCGCTGAGATCACGATACTTGACGCCGGACGGAGTTTACCTACGGTAGTTCCTTCGGCGATGAACCGGCAATCAAGGGTTGCGCTCTGAGAAGAGCTATGGAAGCATCATCTACTGTTTCACAAAGACCCGAAGTAGATGGGCTCAAAATGCAAGACGCGACGCGCCACGATCCGAGCCAGGACAACCTCCTCGGACTGCCATCGGAATGGCCGCCAAGAGCTTCGCCTGAGCCCGGCATACTGGCGGCACAGGTGCCATAACAGCGGCAGCATGGAGGTGAACAGTGCAGAGATTCTGTTTGACAATTTCTCTTATCGTTCTGGCGGCCCTGCCTCTAAGCAGCGTGTTCGGCTGCCAAGCAACCACCACGAATGTAACAATCGACTACCGGGGACGAATGGTCGATACCCTTCTCAGTGAGCAATGGGAGTGCCGGGAAGGTGTCAACGGTCTCGCATCCAACCTGAGACATTCCAACTGGTATGTGCGGAAAGATGCCGCGGAGATGCTTGGGGAAATCCACCAGCGCGGCTGCCCTGCATTCTCAGCGCTTGACCCCCTCCGGACCGCGACGACCGATAGGGATGAGAACGTCAGGCTGGCAGCTGCGTGGGCTCTCGGCGTCATCTGCGAGCAAGGTAGATTCGATGGCATCCAGGCCGTGGTCAAGACACTCGCTAGAGGGCTGCGCGATAATTTTTGGTTGGTCAGAGTCGCGTCGGCGGACTCTTTGGGAAGAATCGGACGCGAGGCCAACTCAGCCATCAAAGCTCTGGTGGACGCCGGAAGCGACGACAATTGGTGGGTCCGAATGTTCGCGCTTCATGCCCGCAGACGAATTGAAGAAAGCGTGACAAGCAATTAAGGCTCGGCGCATCCTCTTGCCGGCTCCCACCATCCGTGGTCCGCTGCGTCCAGCACGCCGACTTGGCGCCCCGCCCCTCACGAGCCAAGACAGCCGAGGCGCTCACGGAGCCGCCTTGACGAACCAGCAACAACAACAGGTGCCCAACAACAGGTGCCACCCACTCCGAAGAGTCGCCCTGGGTGGTTACCGAGGTGGGTGGCACCCTGAAGGGACTGATCTCGCAGGGTCGATCCCCGCGTGTGCGGGGGAGCCACCGCCAGACCCGGCGCCCCGTCTGACGGTGAGGGTCGATCCCCGCGTGTGCGGGGGAGCCACACTCCGAGCTAGTGCAACGTAAAGATAGACAGGTCGATCCCCGCGTGTGCGGGGGAGCCCTCGTCGCAGATCGCGTTGAGCGAGGGGGTAGAGGTCGATCCCCGCGTGTGCGGGGGAGCCCGGCCCAGTGGTGCCCTCGGCGCAACGGGTTGGGGTCGATCCCCGCGTGTGCGGGGGAGCCTCTGCGAGCCCTGATGGTGGCCGCGCCCGTGTGGGTCGATCCCCGCGTGTGCGGGGGAGCCATACTGCGGTGTGGGATGCTGGCTATATCACCAGGTCGATCCCCGCGTGTGCGGGGGAGCCGGCTACGGGCAGTGGCGATTCAATTCCTAACATGGTCGATCCCCGCGTGTGCGGGGGAGCCGATCCCCAGCTCGGCGGCCCATGCGGATGGGGGGGTCGATCCCCGCGTGTGCGGGGGAGCCCGGGTCAAGGTCTCATCCATCACAGAGCGCGGGGGTCGATCCCCGCGTGTGCGGGGGAGCCGGCGTGCGCTCAGGGGGTATGGCCGCCCGCCGAGGTCGATCCCCGCGTGTGCGGGGGAGCCTACCATGTGCCACCGCGCGATAGCCCGTGAGGAGGTCGATCCCCGCGTGTGCGGGGGAGCCGTGCGTCTCCATCGCAAATTTTGTCCTTCTTCAGGTCGATCCCCGCGTGTGCGGGGGAGCCGAAATCACTGAGCCGAAACCGGAACCTTCAAAGGGTCGATCCCCGCGTGTGCGGGGGAGCCATAGGTCTGCGGGCACCCACTCGGGGAGCGTCAGGTCGATCCCCGCGTGTGCGGGGGAGCCTCTGGCGCGCCGTTTCCTCTGTCGTTCCGCCGCGGTCGATCCCCGCGTGTGCGGGGGAGCCTCCCGCAGCCGCTCTTCCCGCGCCGCGAAAGAGGGTCGATCCCCGCGTGTGCGGGGGAGCCCCCCCCACGGAGAGGAAGCCCACCACGTAGAGGGGTCGATCCCCGCGTGTGCGGGGGAGCCACAGACCCGACCCAGGCATCAGGCATCCTCCTGGGTCGATCCCCGCGTGTGCGGGGGAGCCTGACTAATCATGGCGCAATAGGATGCTCTTCAAGGTCGATCCCCGCGTGTGCGGGGGAGCCAACGCCCCGACGCGATGGCCCGACGACGGGTGGGGTCGATCCCCGCGTGTGCGGGGGAGCCGGCGGCGCGCCCATCCTGTCTGGCATTCAGGCGGGTCGATCCCCGCGTGTGCGGGGGAGCCTCTGGCGCGCCGTTTCCTCTGTCGGTCCGCCGCGGTCGATCCCCGCGTGTGCGGGGGAGCCCGCCGCCTGCGAACGTGTCCGGCCCGTCGTTCGGGTCGATCCCCGCGTGTGCGGGGGAGCCGCGATGTCCCCCTGGTACTGCGTCGCGGAAAGGGGTCGATCCCCGCGTGTGCGGGGGAGCCGCGCGATCACGTCCGCGGTCGGCTCTCGCGCCAGGTCGATCCCCGCGTGTGCGGGGGAGCCGGGTCGTAAGCGAGCCCGGTGACGGCGTAGACGGGTCGATCCCCGCGTGTGCGGGGGAGCCCATGGGCTGACGATATGGCGCAAAATGACAATAGGTCGATCCCCGCGTGTGCGGGGGAGCCCTACGGGAATGGAATGAGGCAAAATGATAGCAAGGTCGATCCCCGCGTGTGCGGGGGAGCCGCAAGATCATGCCGGATGCGCCAATCGCGTAAAGGTCGATCCCCGCGTGTGCGGGGGAGCCCGCTATGGGCAGTGGACCACAATATCGCGCGGAGGTCGATCCCCGCGTGTGCGGGGGAGCCCTTCACCGCGATTTTTGTGCGTCTTCACCGCGAGGTCGATCCCCGCGTGTGCGGGGGAGCCAGGGGGAGTGATGAGGATCGATAGAGTCGAGGAGGTCGATCCCCGCGTGTGCGGGGGAGCCCGGCGGGCTTTCTCGCGTGGATGGGTACGGTACGGTCGATCCCCGCGTGTGCGGGGGAGCCCTGTTTTACGGTCCAGACTGCCATGCTGCCCTCGGTCGATCCCCGCGTGTGCGGGGGAGCCGATCTCTTCGATCTCTTCGTCCGTTTCGATCTCGGTCGATCCCCGCGTGTGCGGGGGAGCCGCCAAGCGCGCAAATTGTCAATCCCCCGCACAAGGTCGATCCCCGCGTGTGCGGGGGAGCCTGGTGATCACGAGCGCCCCCTGCTCATCGTCAGGGTCGATCCCCGCGTGTGCGGGGGAGCCCGTAGCGTATCGTCATGATCGGGATCGCAATCGGGTCGATCCCCGCGTGTGCGGGGGAGCCGCGGCGTGGCAGAATAAGCAGCAGTCCAATGGCGGTCGATCCCCGCGTGTGCGGGGGAGCCCCATACGTGCGGAGCTTCGTGGTAAAGACGAGAGGTCGATCCCCGCGTGTGCGGGGGAGCCGTGTCTTCGTCGGGGGGCCGCTGGTGATACCACGGTCGATCCCCGCGTGTGCGGGGGAGCCTGGACCAGATCCACGCGGCACGTCGGAATGTCGGGTCGATCCCCGCGTGTGCGGGGGAGCCCGACGTGGGCTGCGTCTTGCCGGATCGTTTCCGGGTCGATCCCCGCGTGTGCGGGGGAGCCCATGGAAGCATTCTGATGCGGCGCCTTTCCGAGGGTCGATCCCCGCGTGTGCGGGGGAGCCTTGGCGCCCCAGCCCGAGATGCCCGTGGCGTAGGGTCGATCCCCGCGTGTGCGGGGGAGCCCTCGCGG